>NZ_JBEZYB010000045.1:0-60686 GCF_040638285.1 Amycolatopsis sp. NPDC026612 | reverse complement strand
GGGTCACCCAGCGTGGTGCCGGTGCCGTGGCCCTCCACCACGTCGACGTCGTGCGCGCGTTCTCACGCCGGGAGCGCGCCCAGCCGGACGCCGAGCAGGGCGTCCAGTGAATCGGGTTCGATGTCCGCACCGCCGGGTCCGGCCGGGTGGTCGAAATGGTGGTGGCCACCCCCGAAGTAGTGCGCCGCCCCGGCGAGAGCCGCGCCGGTCACGAAAGCCGCCGCGACCCCCGCCGCAATCGTCGCCGCCGCGGCGTAGCAGGAAACCGGGGTGATCGGCCGGTCGGCGACGAATCCACCGCCGGTGCCGAACTGTTCATTGGCCGCCGCGAGTACCACGCGGGATTCTGCCGAATTCGTCATGTTCATCTCCTGGGACATTCCGGTGGCTCAGCGGAGGACGTCGGTACGGGCGTCGATCAGGCCGGCCAGCGAGCCGCCCGCGGCGTCGAGGCCCGCCGGGGCCTCCGCGGCGTCCCGGTGCCCGTGGTGCCCGTGGTGGTGCCCGACGTTGTTGGCCCAGGCGTTCGCGACGTAGCCCGCGCAGGCCGCGACGGCGGCACCGGCACCGACCGCCGCCACCAGCACGGCGGTTTCGCACATCGTCGGAACGACCGCGGCTGCCAGGTAGCCGTCGGCGTTCCCGAAATCGGTGCCATTGGCGAGGTCGACAACGCGGGAACGGGTGGCCGGAAACATGGGATCCCCTTCTTGGACGCACGTGCGTCACGATGGTGAAAGACAATTGTTCACGAGGACGAGCAGCCGATTCGGTGATTTGCTCCGTGGCCGCCTTCGCCACGATGGCACGGACCACGTCACCGGGCCAAGCGTGTTCAATAATTGTTAACCCCGTAATCGCTGTGCCTTGAGTCACCCGAAAATCGCGGCCACGGGTCGGCGAACCGATGAGCCCCGTCAATCGGTGGATGTGGTGGCGCACGGCGATCGCTAACCTTCGCCGCACACCGTCTCTTCCCGACCACCATTTTCGTGGAGGTAACCATGACCACCGCAGCCACCATCGAATCCCGGGTTCCCGCGCTCGAAGAAATCGCCCCGCTCGAGATGGGCCTGCCCAGCACCGACAAGGCCTGGTTCCACGCGATCGCGCACAAGGCCGTCGACGCCTGGGTCAACATCGCCGGCGGCAGCGACGGCGTGCTCCACGAGAACGACACGCCCATCGACTTCGGCGCGGCCGGGGCCGCGAAGTTCAGCCTGGCGGACCTGCTCGAGACCCGCGCGCAGCGCATCTCCTGACCTTCCCGCGGACCGACGGCGAAAACCGGGCCGGCTGCCGCCGGTCCGGTTTTCGCGCGTCCGCGGTGGGGGCGCCGGGACCTCGCCCGTACCACCGGGCACGCCCGCGCCCAGGTCGGGCACGCGTGTGCTTGACCCGCGCCGGGGGTTCGGAAGTCCGTCCGCATTCCGCGGAATCGCCGCTCGGCCGCGCACCGCGCTCCGCCGGCCGGTACGGTGCGCTCGAGGAGGTGTGCATGCCGTCGATCCGTGACGTCGCCAAGCAGGCGCGGGTTTCCACGGCCACCGCCTCGCGCGCGCTGCGCGGGCTGCCTTCGGTCACCGCGGAGACCAGGGCACGGGTCGAGCGCGCGGCCGCCGAACTCGACTACGTGATCCCGTTCAACGCGTCCAGCCTGGCTTCGGGCCGCACGAACTCGGTCGGGATCGTGGTGCCCTTCGTCTCCCGGTGGTTCTTCGGCACGGTGATCGCCGGGGTCGAAGCCGTGTTGCGCGAAGCCGGTCTGGACCTCGTCGTGTACGGGGTGCCCGACGCGTCGAGCAGGGCGCGCTTCTTCGCCGAGATGCCCGTGCGGCGGCGCGTCGACGCGGTGCTGGTCCTGTGCCTGCCGCTGACCGGCTGGGAAGCCGACGCGATCCGGGCGCTGCGGGTACCGGTGATCCTCGTCGGCAGCACCGCCGAAGGCCTTTCCTCGGTGGGCATCGACGACTTCGCCGGTGCGACGCAGGCGGTGCGGCACCTGGCCGGGCTCGGCCACCGCCGCATCGGCCTGATCGGCGAGACCGACCCCCCGCCGCACGGGTTCACCACCCCGGGGCTCCGCCGCCACGGCTACCTGCACGCCTTGGCGGAAGCGGGGATCGCGCCGGAACCCGGCCTCGAAGCGGACGGTGGGTTCACCGCGGCCGCCGGCGAGGCGGCGATGGAACGGCTGCTCGCCCAGGCCGCCCCGCCGACCGCCGTCTTCGCCCTGTCCGACGAGATGGCGTTCGGCGCCTTGCGTGCCTTGCGCCGCACCGGGACCGGCGTGCCCGCCGACGTGTCGGTGATCGGCTTCGACGACCACGAGCTCGCCGCCGCCCTGGATCTTTCGACGATCGCGCAACCGGTGTTCGCCCAGGGGGAACGCGCGGCCGAGCTGCTGCTGGACCAGCTGCGGCGGCAGGCCCCGCCGTCGGAGGTCGTGTTCCCGACGGAACTGGTCCCCCGCGGCACCACCGGGCCGGTATCCGCGGGGGGCTGAATCCGGCCACGGATCCGGCGGTGTTTTCCTCCGCGTTTTCCGGATTTTTCCGCACTTCGCCGCCCGGGTACCCGAATTCCGCGGAGGAATTCCCGCAGGTGGAGGTGCAACGCTTACACTGCGATCGGCGGCGCTGCTCGCCCAGCACGAACGCGCACACCTTGAGGCGAAGGGACTTCCCGTTCGATGTCCGTTCAGAGAACACTCCGGTGAACGGCCTCCACGCCGAAATCCGGACCCGGATGCTCGGCGACGTCGAGCGAGTCCCACCCTCGCAGCGCCAGAAGGCCCACGATCTGCTCGCCATGGCTGTTGCCCTGTTGTGCGAAGACGTCGAAGCCGGTTCGCCCGGCACGTGGGACGCGCGCAAGGTCGCCGCGGCGCGGACCATGGGCCACAGCTGCGCCGCCGACGGCTGGCCGCTGGACAAGGTGCTCGAACTGCTGGGACGGGCCGGGGAAGAGACCATGGCCGTCCTGGCGGCGGCCCCCGGCACCGGCCCCGAGCAGCTGCGGACGCTCACCGAGACGTGCAACCGGCTCCTGCGGGAGCTGCTGCGGGGCTACCAGGAAACGGAACTCACCCCCGCATCGCCGCGGTCGGCGGCGCAGGAGGACGCGAGGGCGTTGCTGCGGGGCGACGCGGCCACCGACCAGGGGCGGTTCGCGCAGGCTTATGCGGTGCTGGCGTTCCGCACCGTTTCGCCCGCCGGGTTCGCCGTCCCGGAGTTCGACGATCCGGCCGGCGGGGTGCTCACCGTGCTCTGCGAACACGGCGGGTACGCGCTCATCCCCGCCGGTGACGAGGAAACCGCACTGAGCCGCAGCACCCGCATCCACGCCTCCCTGCCGGACGCGACCTGGGCGGGGGTCTCGTGGCAGAAGGCCGGCCGGGTGCCCGCCGGACGGGCCGAGGCCACGGACGTGGTCACCGCGGCACTGGCGGCCCGGCGGCCGCCCGGGTGCTACCTCCTCGGTGACGTGCTGGTGGAGTACGCCGTCCTGACCCAGCGATCGGTGGCCGACCTGCTCGTCGCCAAGATCGAACCCATCACGCGCAACGACGTCCTGCTGGAAACCCTGCGCGCGCTCCTGACGGCCGACGGCAACCGGTCCAAGGCCGCCGCCGGCCTGATCATCCACCGCAGCACGCTGGACTACCGGCTGCAGCGGATCGAACAGCTGACCGGGTACGACCCCACGTCGGTGCGGCACCTGCACGTCCTCAGCACCGCGCTCACCGCGCACGAAGCGATGACTTCACCGCCGCCGCCGCTGCCCATGGACGAAGCCGTTTCCTGACTTCCCTTTCGGCCGATGCGGATGGTTTCCGGCCGCGAACCGATCGACGATGCTCCCAGGCCGGTCCGGTGACCGGCGATCGGTCAACGCGGACCGTTCCGCATCGATTCCGGAAGCAGGCGTTGATGGCGATCTATTTCGTCCGGCACGGCGAGTCGCTGGCGAACGAACAGAATCTTTTCGCCGGGAGGCAGAACACCCCGCTCACCGAGCTGGGCGTCCGGCAGGCGCGGCAGGCGGGAGACCGCGTCGCCGCACTCGGTGTCCGGTACGACGAAATCCACGTATCGCCGCTGGACCGGGCGAAGCACACGGCGGAAATCATCGCGGGCCGGCTCGACGGCGGGCTCGAGCTGATCGAATCGGCCGCGCTCGTCGAGCGGGACTTCGGCGTGTTCACCGCGCAGAACAAGAGCCTGCTCAAGAAGAGCATCGGCTTCCGCGCCTACACCGGGCACTTCCACCGCAGCACGGGTTGCCCGCCCGGCGGCGAGTCGTGGCGCCTGCTGCACGAGCGGGTCCGCACCTACTACGAGCAGGTCCTGCTGCCGCGCTCCCTGGCCGGGAAGAACGTCCTGGTCGTCGCGCACAAGTACGTGGTCGAGATGTTCGCGGTCGTGGTGGCGGGCATCGCCGAAGAGGACTACCACGACCTGAAGATTCCCAACGCGCGGCCGCTGTCCGAAGCGGACTTGCGGCGCCTCGGCCGCACCCTGGCGAAGACGTCCGCGGTGCACGACTTCGGCGAGGTCGTCGAGATCCGGCTGCCGGTGCTGGTGGCGGCCGGCGCCGCACTGGGCGCGGCGGCCCAGCTGGCCCTGCGGGTCCGGCTGCCGGCACCGGTGTTCACGGCAGCCGTGGTGGCTCTGCTGGGGCTGAGCACCTTCTTCGGCATGCTCCGCCTGCACCCGGGAGTCCTGCGCGGCTTCGGGCCGAGCGTCCGGAAAGCGCTTCCTCTCACCGGTCTCCGGGTCGGCGCCGGGCTGGCGCTGGCTTGGGTGTTCGCCGGCAACCCGGTGTCCTCGCTCGGGCTGTTCCTGCTCCTGCCGCCTGCCCTGCTGACCCCGGCGCTGTCATTGTTGTGGGGCGGAGACTACTTCGCCGCCGTCCGGCAGACGGTGACGGCCACGCTGGTGCTCCCGGTCCTGGTGCTGGCGGCCGGGTGGTTCCCGCACCGGATACCCGGCCTCGGCGCCGCGGTGGCGGGCTACCTCGCGGTACTGGCGGGCGCCATGGCGTTGCCCGCCTTCGCCGCCCAGCTGCTGCGGCGGCGCAGCCCCATCCGCGCCGGACAGCTCAGCACCAACTGGAACTGGGTCGGCGGAGCGGTGCTGGTGCCGCTGGCCGCAGTCGTCACGTTCGCCTTGACGCCCACCGGCGGGGTGGACGCGACCGGTCTCCTGCAAGCCGTGGCGATCGTCGCGGTGACGCTGCTCGCGCTGCGCGTGGCCGCGTTGGTGTACCTCCGGCACCGCGCCCTGCCGGCGGGCGAGGGCCGCGACCTGTACATCACCCAGTGCACCCCCAATATCTTCCTGTGGCTGGCGTTCGCCGGCCCCCTCGGCCACGGTGCGGCGCTGCTGGCCCCGGTCGCCGCGTTCGGGTTCTTCGCGGCGATGCCCGCGGACGAATTCGTGTTCGTGCGGCGCTACCGGCGAACCCTGCGCGAAGCAATGGATCGCGCGCTTTCCGCTCATCTCCTTCATCCGGTCGATGCGCCGGCCACAAAGGCGATGTTCTGATATCGCCACGGGATCGTCATCCCGATCGAAAATCGGACCATTGTTTCGGAGGTAATGGAATGAACAAGGTGGAGGCGTTTCTCGCCGGAAGCCCCGCGGCCGGCGAGCTGGAGCCACTGGCGCTGGTGGACGCCGGCCCGGTGATCTCCTGCACGGTCGACGTGGCGGAAGGCGTCGCGGTGGGCTTCGCTCTGATCGCGCGGGCGGCGCAGCGGGCCCACCTCGCGGGTGCCCACCTCGCCACCGCCACCCGCGACATCGGGTTCCGCCCGGAGCCGGCCGCGCTCACCGCGAACGGCGCGGGCGCACCCGGCGCGGGCATGGCCGCGCACCAGCTGATCGGCGTACTCACCGACCTGGCCTGACCAGCGCCCGACGACCGGTGTCCGCCGGCCAACCCCCGACGGACACCGGCCGGTCAGCCCCCGCGGGAACCTGCCGAGGTTCCCCCGCCGACCGAGCCCCCGGCGGCGCAGGCACCCGGCTGCGGCCGGAGTTCCCGGGCCACCGCCCAGCCGCGGCACAACGCGCCAACGGACTTGCCCGGCGCCCCCGGCCACGCGCCAGCCTCCCCGCCGCCCCCAACCACTCACCCGCGGCGCAACCGCCCGGGCACCCGCCGGTCTTCGCGGGCGCGGCGGGCCGCGATCCGCGCGTCGGTGCGGGCCTGGCTGAGCGCGACCGCCAGCCGGGTCGAGACCACCAGGATCGCCGCCGCCGCCACGATCACCTGCGTACCGGTACTCATTCGCCGCGCTCCCTTCCCGCCTCAGCGTGTTCCTCCCATCACACCACCGCGGGCCACCCGGCGGGACCCGCAGCGCCAGGTCACCCGATCGGGTTGGGGAAATCCTTCACGACCACCCCGGCCCTCCGCCGTTCGCGGAATCCGCTTCCGGATTCGGCGTCCTTCCCGGCGGCGGCGGGCACTGGCGCGGACACTGGGGGTCCGTGATCCCCGGCGATCGGGAGCAGACATGAGCACCGCCATCGTGGTCGGCAGCGGCCCCAACGGGCTTGCCGCCGCCGTGGCGCTGGCCCGCGCCGGCGTCGAGGTCACCGTGCTCGAGGCGGCCGGGCGGATCGGCGGGGGCGCCCGGTCGACCGAGGCGATCCTGCCCGGCCTGCTGCACGACGACTGCTCGGCCTTCCACCCGATGGCCGCCGGCTCCACCTTCCTGCGCGGCTTGGGCCTCGACGCCTACGGGCTGTCCTGGGCGTGGCCGGAAATCGACTGCGCGCACCCGCTCGACGGCGGCGACGCGGCCCTGCTGCACCGGTCGATCGCCGACACCGAAGCCGGGCTGGGTCCCGACGGCGTGCGCTGGCGGCGTGCCTTCGGCCGTCCGGCCGCGCGGTTCGACGCGGTGGCCGAGGACATCATGGGCCCGCTGCTGCGGTTCCCGAAGCACCCGCTGACCCTGGCCCGGTTCGGCCTGCCCACGCTTCTGCCCGGCTCGGCCTTCGCGCGCCTGTTCGCCACCGAGCGGGCGCGGGCGCTGTTCGGCGGGATCGCCGCGCACGCGTTCCGGCCGCTGCACCACCCGCTGACCTCGGCCGTCGGCCTCGGCATCATCGCGGCCGGGCACCGGCACGGCTGGCCGGTCGCCGCCGGCGGGTCGGGCTCGATCACCGCCGCGCTGGCGGCGCTGCTGCACGACCTCGGCGGCCGGATCGAGACGGGCGTGCGGATCACCGCGGCGGGCCAGCTGCCGCCCGCCGACGCCACCCTGTTCGACCTCGCTCCCGGCGCGGTCGCGGACATCCTCGGCGACCGGTTGCCGTCCCGGATCGCGCGCGCGTACCGCCGGTACCGGCACGGGCCGGGCGCGTTCAAGGTCGACTTCGCCGTGGACGGCGGGGTGCCGTGGGCGAACCCGGACGTCGGCCGCGCGGGGACCGTCCACTTGGGAGGAACCTACGCCGAGATCGCCGCCGGCGAGCGGGAAATCCACGCCGGACGGCTGCCGGAGCGGCCGTTCGTCCTCGTCGGGCAGCAGTACCTGGCCGACCCGGGCCGCTCGGCGGGCACCGTTCATCCGTTGTGGACGTACGCGCACGTGCCGCACGGCTACGGCGGCGACGCCACCGAGGCCATCGTCGAACGGATCGAACGGTTCGCGCCCGGCTTCCGGGACCGGATCGTGGGCACGGCGGTGCGCTCGGCCACGCAGCTGGCGGTGTACAACCCCAACTACGTCGGCGGGGACGTCGTCACCGGCGCCACGACCCCGCGCCGGCTCGTGTTCGGCCCGCGCGTGACCCTCTCCCCCTACGACGTCGGCGTCCCGGGCATGTACCTGTGCTCGGCCGCGACGCCGCCCGGCGCGGGCGCGCACGGCATGTGCGGCGCGAACGCCGCCGCGCGCGCCTTGCGCCACCTTTCATCCCCCCGCCGCACACGCCGGGGCTGACCGGGATCCGCATTCCGCCGGAAAGGCTTCCGGGAAACACCGGTGGTCCGCCGAGCCAGCCGGCAATAAGCTTTCCCCATGGCCGGGACCGGTGCCGATTCCCCGGACGGCCGTCTTGCCGGGCCCGCGCGCCCGTGCGCCCCCCAAAGGGGTGCGCGGGCCCGGCATCCAGCTTCCGCACCCCGCCGCCGTAGCCGTGGGTGAACGCGGGAAGCACCGTCACCGAAAAACCAGCCGTGGAACGGATCTTCCGCGGAAAACCGGAAATGGCTCGTCCCGGACCCGGTCGGTCCTGGACGAGCCATTCCGTCTGCGGTTCCGGTCAGCTCGCCGAGCGGTCGCCGCGAGCGCGGATCAGCTCGTCGGCACTGGCCCCGGCACCCGGCGTGAACCGCGCGTCGTCACCGCCGTTCTCGAAATGGCCGTTGTGGTAGTGGTAATAGGCCTTGGCCGCCAGGTAACCGAGACCGGCTCCGGCGAAGCCGATCCCCACGAGGTCGACCGCGGCCGGGGTGCACGTGACGGTCAGCTCCGTTTCCGCGAAGCCGCCCGCTTCGATTTCCGAACCGATCGCGGTCCGCTCGTTCACCGCGGTTTCGACAATGTTCACCAGGAACCTCCCTTGAACGGGGCGAATCGGGAAACCTCATCGCTGGAGGGAAAACTACGGCACCGGGCAACGGCGGACATCCACCATTGTGTGGAGCACCGCTCCCGGTCAGACGCCGGCGAGTCCCGACCGGTAGGCGCAGATCGCCGCGACCGTCCGGTTGGGGGCGTTCAGCTTCCGCAGGATGCTCAGGACGTGGCTGCGCACGGTGGTCACCGAAATCCCGAGCACGTCGGCGATCTCCTGGTTCGCGCTGCCGGAAGCCAGCAACAGCAGCACGTCCAGCTCGCGCTCGGTGAGCAGCTCGCGCAGCTGCCGGGCCCGGGGTCCGCGCGGGTTGCGGACCACGGTTTCCGCGAGCGCGGGCAGGTACCGCGGGGGCGCGAACCAATGTCCGGAAGCCACTCCGCGGACGGCCGTGACGAGCTCCTCGGCGGGGCTGGAGGTCAGGACAACCCCGGTGATCCCCCGCGTGAAGAGCCCGGCGACGTGGTCCTCGGCCGGATTCGCCGTCACCGCGAGGATCCCGCCCGCGGCGACGGCGCCGAACCGCTCGGCCAGCGCGGTCAGGTCCGGGGTCGCGGCGTCGACGATCCCCACCGCCCGCCCGGCGGCGCCCGCTCTGGTGCACAGCTGGTCCCGGTCCACGACCAGCTCCACCGCGGCGATCTCCGGCGCGTTGGCCCGCAGCCAGCGGATGTTGTCCGCCGAGACGCTGAACGAACCCGTCACGAGCACCGTGACGCCATCGCCGCCCGCCACGGTCAGGCCAGCGGGTGCGGGTTCGACAGGAAGAGCATCATCGGCTCCTCCGATTCGTCGTAGCCCGCCGACGTCGCGATGAGGAACTGCACGCGCTTGGCCTCCGGGTGGTGGGGCACCTGGTGGGTCGCGTAGTTCAGCAGGGTCAGGTAGGGCACCGAAACCTGCACGTCCTCCTTGCGGTCCTTGAGGTCCGGCTGCATCTGGATCAGCCCGGACACCGCGTCGGTGACGACCTTCTCCGCCCGGCGCCCGGGGTACCAGAAGAAGTGCTGCCACTTGCGTTCCTCGACCTGGCAGTACTCCTTCCACGGCGTCACCTCGCCTTCGGGCAGCTCGTCCCGGATCAGCAGGTGGTAGTCGTGCATGCCGGGGCGCGGGGCGAAGAACCGCCAGTCCGGGATCAGCGAGCCGGTCGGGTCCCAGCTGCGGATCTTGTCGAACTTGCGGGTCGGGTCCTGGCTGAGGGTGGTGGCGGCGAGCCAGCTGCCGAGGACGCCGTAGAGGGCGTACCGGGCGCCGCGCGCGGTGAGGTTTCGGGTCGAGATGGTCACGACTGGTCTCCCGGTGGTTCGAATTCGACGGGTTTCACGGCCCGGCCCGTGCGGGCCGCGTCGACGACTTCGCGCACGGCCGCGGTCACGCCTCGGGCGGGCCCGGCCGAGCACACCATCCCGAGGTGGGTGGCCCCGGGCAGGGTCTGCTGCACCGACGTCGCCGACAGCGCCGCCAGCTCGCGCTGCAGCTCGCCGTGCACGGGGTCGGCTTTCGCCGTCTCGGCCGCGGTCACCACGAACAGCGGCACGCCGGCGGGCAGGGTGGTGGCCCGGATCTCGTCGACGACGTGCTCGAGCCACGCGTCGACCTCGTGTTCCGACGCCGCCCAGTTCCGGGTGGTCAGCATGCGCGCGACGGTGGTCTTCAGCTCCAGCTCGCCCAAGCCGGCCAGCTGGCTGTCCTGACCGTTGAGCTGGCCGTCCTCGCCGGCGGCGCGCCGCCGGTTGCGCCCGTAGCGGGACCAGAACCGGCTGCTCCGCAGGCTCGCCCGCATCAGCGGGAGGCCCAGGCGCTGCCGGGCCGAGCGTTCGAGCTGTTCGGGGTGGGCCGCGTCGACCAGCACGACGCCCGCGACCCGGTCCGGGTGGCGCTGGGCGAAGGCCCGCAGCAGCATGCCGCCGTACGAGTGGCCGACCAGGACCAGCGGGCCCCGGACGTCGAGCACCTCCAGCAGCCGCTCGAACTCGCCGCTGATCCGCTCCGCGGTCCGCGGCCGGTCCCCGGGGGTGCTCCGCCCGATGCCGGCGCGGTCGTAGGAGATCGTCGGCGCGAACCCGGCGACGCCCGCCTGCACCCAGCTCCACATCTCCAGCGGCGACGACAGACCGCTTTCGAAGACCACGGTGGGCCCGTCCGCCGGCTCACCCATGCGGCGCACGTGCACCTGGCGGCCGTCGACGTCCACGAGCTCGCCGAGGCCCGGCAGCTCCCGTTCGTCCCGGCGGGTGTGCTTGGCTTCGTAGAGGGCGCCGACCGCGAAGGGGACGGCGGTCAGCACGCCGGCGGCCGCGGTCAGGCCGCACTTCAGCGCCAGCCGGTTCACGAGTTCCTCCCGGCGGCGGCGACGGCCGGCTCGGGCAGCAGCTGCGTCGACACCAGCCGCTGGTAGAGGTCGTCACTCGCCAGGAGCGACTGGTGGTCGCCGATCGCCCGGACGCGGCCGCCGTCGAGCACGACGATCCGGTCGGCTTCGACCACAGTGGACAGCCGGTGCGCGACCGCGACGACCGCGCGGGAGCGCGCCACTTCGGCGACCGCCTTGCGGAGCGCGAGTTCGGCTTCGGCGTCCAGTTGCGACGTGGCTTCGTCCAGCAGCAGCACATCGGGTTCGAGCAGCAGCATCCGCGCGATCGCGATCCGCTGCCGCTGGCCGCCGGAGATGGCCGCCCCCGACTCGCCGACCTTCGTTTCCAGCCCGTCCTCGAGGCTGTCCACCCAGTCGGCGAGGTGGGCCTGCTCGACGGCGTGCCGGATCTGCTCCTCGGTCGCGGCGGGGTTGGCGTACAGCACGTTCTCCCGGATCGTGCCGTCGAGGACGGGAGCGTCCTGCTCGACGTAGCCGATCCGGCCGCGCAGCGTCGCCAGGTCCACCGACCGCAGGTCGACCCCGCCCAGCCGGATCCGGCCGCCCTCGGGCCGCCACAACCCCGCGGCGAGGGAGAACAAGGTCGTCTTTCCCGTGCCCGACGGGCCGACGACCGCCGTCAGCCCTCGTTCGAGCGCGGCGAACGAGACGTCCTGCAGCACCGGCTTGCCCTCGGCGTACCCGAACGAAATCGACTCGTACTCCAGCACCGACGAGGCGAAAGCGGGCTCCGTGGCGGGGTTCTCGACGCGCTCGTCCGGCAGGTCCAGCAGGCCCTCCACCCGCTGTCCCGCGGCCACGCCCAGCTGGATCTGGGCGAAGCTGGTGAACAGCGTGATGAGCGGGGTCAGCATGTAGAACAGGTAGAGCAGGTAGGAGGCGAACCCGGCGGTGTTCAGTGCGCCGCTGGCGATCCGGGCCGCGCCGAAGGTGAAGACGACCGCGAACGAACCGTGGATGCCGAGGTTGACCAGGGGCGTCATCGCGGCCTGGAGCCGCACCGCGCGCATGTCGGCGCTGGTGGCGTCCGCGGCGTGGGTCATGACCAGTTCGGCCTCACGGTTTTCGGCGCGGCTGACCTTCACCGTGCCGATCGCGATCAGCGCCCGCTGCAGCGCGCCCCCGAACCGGCCGACGGCTTCGCGGTTCTGCGCCATCGCCTTGCGCACCCGGCGCGCGACGAAGACGCTCCCCACCGCGGACACCGTGAGGCACGCGACCGTCACCAGGGTGAGCAACGGGTCGATGAAGATCATGAAGGCGATCCCGCCGACGACGAGCACCAGGCTCGCGGCGATGTTCATCATCCCCATCATCAGCGACCCGTGCAGCAGGTCCGTGTCGGCGACCGCGCCGACGAACAGGTCGCCGCGCTGGCGTTCCAGGTGGGACTTCAGCGGGGCCCGCAGCAGCCGCTGCACGACCGAGCGCCGGGTGTCGAGGACCATCATCGCGCCGCAGCGGCCGAGCAGGTACATCTCGATCACGCGCAGCACGATGTCGCCGAGGAACAGGGAAATGAGCAGCACCAGCGTGCCGGCCGCGAGCGTCCGGCTGGTGAGCGCTCCGACGACGTTGCCGACCACCATCGGCTGGATCAGCGACAGGACCGCGCTGGCCAGCCCGACGATCCCGGCGATGCCCAGCTGTCCCCGGTACGGGGTCAGCAGGCGCAGGACGGTCCGGGAACCGGACCTCTTCTCTTCGATGGGCACGGGAATCCCTACTGTCCGGCGGTCAGGCGCTTGGACAAGTGCTTGGAGTGGTGGACCACGCTCGGGTAAGTGGCGCTGAACGCCCACAGGAACCGGTTGAGACCCATGAAGGCGGCGTTGCCGGCGTGGAAGGACACGCCGGTGCCGAGCAGCCCGGCGGCGATCGGCTTCGGTGCCACCAGCGCGAGCGGGAAGGCCATTTCGCCCACCCACACGCCCCAGCCGCCGAGCCGGGCCAGCACCGGGTACTTCTTCAGCAGTTCGCCGACGTGCTTCTGGCCGTAGGTCTTGGTGCGGAAGATGCCCTGCATCGCGCTGCCGTCGCGCCAGTAGGGCGAAATGGCCTTGGCGAGCCCGGCCGCGAAGTAGGAGACCACCGACTGGCCGGCGATGAAGGCGGTGCAGGCCTTGCGCGCCTTCTCGTCGTCCGGGAAGAACTTGCTGGCCGCGACCGCGGCGCAGACGACGAGGTTGACGTGGTCCGACCCGTCGGCGCCGTAGTTGCTGCGCAGCTGCATGAGCACGTTGGAGACCGCGAGGAACGTCATCGCCGCCGCCTTGGTCCGCCGGTCGGTGCCCGGCAGCGCGACGAGGGTGGAGGCGGTCAGCCGCAGCGACGTCAGCACCTGGATGCCCGGGCTGGTGAAGATCCGGTCGAAGACCTTGCCCGTGGCGCCCTTGGCCATCCGCTTCGACCGGGTCCGGCCGATCCGCCAGCTGATCAGGCCGTCGTCCTCGACGTCCTGCGGCCGCACCAGCGATTCCAGCGAACTGAGGATGATTCCCGCCGAAATGAGGAGTTCGGTTTCGCGCAGCGCCTTGTCGACGCCGAGCATCCCGCCGCCCGGGATGATTTCCGCCTCTGCCATGCGTCGCTCCGTGTGGTTTCGTCCGCACCGCCCGATGACCTTCATCGGCGGTGGAACCGTTTTCACACGTCCTGATCGGCATCGTCAATGTGGTGGCGGCGCGCTTCCGGCAAAAACGGAAGCGGCATCCGCCGAAGTGATGAGCTTGGGACCGGGCCCGTCGCGGACGGCTAACGTGGCGACGGTCATGAACTCGATCACCCGCGCCGATCGGCGCTACCGGATCACCTCGCACGTCCTGCCGAACGGGCTGCGGGTGCTCGTCGCGCCCGACCACGACGCCGAGGTCGTCGCCGTGACGGCCGTCTACGACGTCGGCAGCCGGTCGGAACCCCGGGGCTTCAGCGGGTTCGCGCACCTCTTCGAGCACCTGATGTTCCAGGGCTCGGCGAACCTGCCGAGGGGGGCGCACGCGCACTACGTCCAGAGCTGCGGCGGAGCCTTCAACGGCACGACCCACCTGGACTACACCGAGTACTACCAGGTGCTCCCGGCGTCCGGAGTGGAGCACGCGGTGTTCCTCGAGGCCGACCGCATGCGGGCACCGACGCTCACCGAAGCGAGCCTGGCCAACCAGATCGCCGTGGTGGCCGAGGAGATCACGGGCGCGATCCTGTCCCGCCCCTACGGCGGTTTCCCGTGGCTGCAGCTGGCTCCGCTGGTGTTCGACACCTTCGAAAACGCGCACAACGGCTACGGCGCGATCGAAGAGCTGCGGACCGCGACGACGGATCAGGCGCGGGCCTTCTTCGACCGGTACTACGCGCCGGGGAACGCCGTCCTGTGCCTGGCGGGCGACGTCTCCGCCGACCGCGGGATCGAGCTCGCGGAACGCTGCTTTTCGGACATCGGCGCCCGTCCGGTGCCGCCGCGGCCGGTCATCACCGAACCGGACCTCACGGCCGAGCGCCGGGACTCCTTCGTCGATCCGCTGGCGCCGCTGCCGGTGTTCGCGTCGGCGTGGCGGGTGCCCGATCCCGCGGCCGACCTGCGGGGCTGCCTGGCGCACCTGGTGCTGTGCCTGCTGCTCTCCGACAGCGCGCTCGGCCGGCTGCACCGCCGGCTGGTCCGGCGCGACCGCTGGGTGTCCTCAGTGGACTGTTCGCTCGGGCTCACCGGCGAGGTGTTCGGCGTGCGCGACCCGACGTGTCTCGTCCTGACGGCGAGCCCGGTACCGGGCGGCCCCGGCACGGACGCGATCCTCAAGGCCGTCGACGAGGAAACCGAGCGGCTCGCCCTCGACGGCCCGGGCCCGGCCGAGCTGACCGCGGCGACCCGGACGCTCAGCGCGCAGCTCGTCCGCATGCTCGACGGGCTCGCCGGCCGGGCTCGCCACCTCGCCGTGTTCGCGCTGCAGCACCCCGGCGCGGGCCTGCTCAACGAACTCGGCCCGCTCAGCCGGGCCGTGACCGCCGCCGACGTCCGGGCCGCCGCGGCGGCCCTGCGCCCGGAGCGGCGGGCCACCGTCGAACTGCACCCGGGAGCCGCGCGATGACCGCCTTCGACCTGCTCGACGTCCCGGCCCCGGCCCCGTTGCGCGTGCCGTCGGTCCACGAACGCACGCTGCCGAACGGCCTGCGCCTGCTGGCGGCGCGGCGCACGAGCACTCCGCTGGCCGAGGTGTGCCTGAGCGTGCCGTTCGCGCACGCCGACGCCGCGGCGGCGGTCCTGCTGGCGGGTGGGCTGTGCGACGACACCGGCACCCAGGACCGCACCCGGGCGATGGGCGGCGGGTTGTCCGCGGCGGTCGACGCGGACCGGCTCCGGATCGCCGGGAGCGTCCTCGCCGACCAGCTGCCCGCGTTCTTCACGCTGCTGGGGGAAGTCGTCACCGACCCGGCCTACCCGGCCGCGGAGTTCGCGATCACCGTGGACGGCGCCGTCCAGAGCACGATCGCCGTCCTCGCGAGCCCGGCGCACCACGTCGCCGAAGCGCTCAACACCCGGATGTTCGGCGACCACCCGTACGGCGCCCCGGGACCGCGGCCCGCCGACTTCGCGCGGACGACGCGGGACGCCGTCCGCGCGCTGCACGCCGCCCGCGTCCTGCCGACCGGCGCCTGCCTGGTGCTGGTCGGCGACTTCGACCCGGAAGCGGCGCTCGACGAAGCGGAACGCGCACTGGGCGGGTGGCGGCCGGGCCCGGCCACCCCGATGCGCCGGCCCGGCCCGTGGGTGCCGGGCCGGTCGGTGGTGGACGAACCGGGCGTGCCGCAGTCGCTGCTGCGGATGGCGCTGCCCATCCCCCGCTACGACGCCCCGGACTACCCCGCGCTGGCACTGGCCGCGATGGTGTTCGGCGGCTACTTCTCGTCCCGGCTCGTGCAGAACATCCGTGAGGACAAGGGTTTCTCCTATTCACCGCGCAGTGCCCTGCTGCACGTGGCCGAGGCCGACCTGGCCACCGTCTCCCTCGACGTGATCACCGCGAACACGGCCGCGGCGGTCGAGGAGGTCGCCGCCGAGCTGGCCGGGATGGCGGACCGGCCGGTGACCCCGGAGGAGCTGGACCGCGCCCGCCGCTACTCGGTCGGCACGCTGCGGCTGCGGCTGGCGACGCTGACCGGCCTGGCCGCGACGCTGTGCGAGCTGGACCTGCACCGGCTGCCGGTCGGGTGGCTGGGCGGGCACGACGCCCGGCTCGCGGCGGTGACCCCGGACGAGGTGACGGCGGCCGCGCGGACGTACCTGGCTCCCGGAAACGCGGTCACCGTCCTGCTGTGCGACGAGCGGCGCGCCCACCCGGCAAGCTCTTGGTGACGCTGCTTCGGCGCGGCTTCCGGCCGCGCCGAAGCAGCGTGTCCTCGGTAGCGGCTCATTCGGGCAGCGTGCGCACCCAGTCGTCGTTGTAGACCGTGTCCAGGTAGCTGCAGCCGAAGTCCGGAGCCATCGCCACCGCGGTGACGTCCGCGCCCGGCCGGTGCTCGGCCAGCCAGCGGCGGGCGCCGCTGACGACCGTCCCGGTGGAACCGCCGAACACGAACCCGCGGGAAGCGAGCTCCCGGCACATCGCGACCGTCTCGCGCTCCTCGACGATGACGACGTCGTCCACACAGGACTCGTCCAGCTGTTCGGGCCGGACCCCGGTGCCGAGGCCGGGGATCATCCGCACCCCCGAGTCGCCGCCGAAGGTGACCGAGCCGGCGACGTCGATCGCGACGACCGTGACGGCCCGCCCCTGGTCCCGGAAGTAGCGGGCGCACCCCATCAGGGTCCCGGTCGTGCCCGCCCCCACGAAGACGATCTCCAGCTCGGGGAAGGCGGCGAGGATCTCCGGGCCCGTCCGGCGGTAGTGCGCGCCCCAGTTGTCCGGATTCCGGTACTGGTTCAGCCACAGGATGTCCGGATCACCCGCGCACAGCTCACGGACGTGGTCGATGCGCGCGGCGAGGAAGCCGCCGTCCGCCTTGGGTTCGGTGACCAGGTGCACCTGCGCGCCGAGCGCCTCCATCATCCGGCGGCTCGACACCGTGCACCGCACGTCGGTGACGCAGATGAAGCGATAGCCGCGGCTCGCCGCGAGCATGCTCAGCGCCACCCCGAGGTTGCCCGAGGAGGACTCCACGATCGTCATGCCCGGCCGCAGCACCCCGCGTTCTTCGGCGCCCACGACCATTTCGGTCGCCGCCTTCAGCTTGATCGACCGGGCGAAGTTGAACCCTTCGCACTTGAGGAACAACGGGATGCCCACGCTCGCCCGCAGGTCGACGTAGACATCACCGCTGTTGAAGTCCGCCGGATAACGGATAACGGTCACCTGGGCACAGTGTCACGCGCGGGGGACGACCGTAATCCGCAGGATGCCGGGGTAGCTTCCGGGAAACGAGGGGACGCTCCCGGCCGGCGGTGTCCCGGCCGGGCCGTCTGGTGGAGATCCCTCCTCAGGGGACGAAAGCGGCCTCCGCCTGCCGGGGAAAGGGCTTCCGGATCGGCCGGGACGGCCGTTCCGCCGGTTACCTTCGAGGGGCATTGTTCCGTGACCGCAAAGGAATTCCTTCCGTGATGACTGTTATCGAGACCGCCGCCGTCCAGCAGGTGCCCGCCGACGGTGGCGCGCTGGAGCCGCTCGGCCTGTTCCGCAGCACGCAGCCGACGAGCTGTGCCACCACCGTCGAGGGTGCGGAACTGACCGCCCAGCTCGCCCGCATGGCCGGCCTGCACCACGCCGCGGCCCACTGGGCCGAGCGTGCGGTCGACCTGGTCCGCGGCTTCGGCGGCAACTCGGTGGCCGACAGCGGCGTGGCCTGTGCCCCGTCCGGCAGCGTGGCGGTCACCGACCTGATCGCGGCGCGCACGGCGCACTGCTGACCCGTCCGCCGGCGAGCGAGCCAGGGGCCGCCCGGTGGATTCCCTCCCCCGGGTGGCCCTTCGGCGCCCCTCAGATCACGAGGGCCGCCCCTTCCATCACGGGCGGCGGAACGACTCCGCCTCGAGCAGCGCCTGCCCGACGACTTCCGCGGCCCACAGCACGACCGTCAGCACCACCGCGCGCGACCGGAACGGCCGCCCGGGAGGTTCATGTTCCCCCGGCGCCGGGAAGGATTTCCGAATCACGGGCACCGCCGGTGCCCCGATCAAGGAACCACCGGCGCCGGCCGTGCACCCCACTGCGGCACCGGCGCTCCGATCAACCACGGCACCCGGCACTCCGCACCCCATCCGGAACCGCCGGAGCCACGCGCGGCGATCCGCGGTGCCCTGCCCCGATGCGTGTGCCCACGCCGATGCCCGTGCCCGTGCCCGTCACGGAGCAGTCCGCGGACGGCTCCCCGCGTTCGGCTGAACCGACGGCAGCCGGACCCGGATCCACGTGCCGCGCTCGCTCGGCCGGACCGAAACCGTCCCCGCGCAGGCGGTGACCACGGACTGCACGATGCTCAGCCCCAGCCCGGTGCCGCGCCGGTCCGGCGGGCGCTTGCGCGCCTCGTCGCAGCGGAAGAACCGCTCGAAGACGCGCAGGCGGTCCTCCTCGCCGATGCCCGGCCCCTCGTCGACGACGTCGAGCACGGCGTCCGTCCCGTCGGTGCGCAGCACGACCGCCGAGCGAGTGCCGGCCGGCGTGTGCGTGCCGACGTTGGCCAGCAGGCACGACAACGCCTCACGCAGCCACGGCTCGTCGCCCGACACCACCGGCGCCGGACCGTCGCAGCGGTAGCTCACCGGGTGCTCGGGGTGAGCCACCCGGCTCGCCTCGACCACCTCGCGGCACAGCGCGTCCAGCTCGATCGGCCCGGGGCTGTCCGGGCGGCCCTCGTCGATCCGCGCGAGCAGCAGGAGGTGATCGGCCAGCGCGGTCAGCCGCCGCGCTTCCCGCTCGACCTCCACCATCGCGTGTTCGCGCGCGTCGCGGTCGGCCAGCACGCCCAGCCGCAGCAGCTGGGCGTACCCGATGATCACCGTCAGCGGGGTCCGGAGTTCGTGGCCGGCATCGGAGACGAAGCGCCGCAGCCGATCGTCGGTTTCGGACAGCCGCGCGAACGACCCTTCGAGCCTGCCGAGCATCCGGTTCATCGCGACCCCGAGCTGACGCACCTCCGCGGGCACGCCGGTGAGGTCGACCCGGCCGCCCGGTTCGCCCGCCGTGATGCGGGCCGCGGTCCCGGCGAAGCGCTCCAGCGGCCGCAGCGTCCGCCGGAACAGGGACGCGGCCGCGGTCACCGCCAGCACGCACACCACGACGTCCAGCGCGAGCATCGCGCCCGCCAGCCGCGCCGCGACCGCGATCTGGGCGTCCAGCGCCCGGGCCGTGATGACGAACCGGCCGTCGCCGGTGTCGTCGACGACGCCGTAGAACCAGCCGAAGAACCGGTACTCCCCGTCGGCCGCGGCCTCGCGCAACGCCGCCGGGCCGGGCACCTCGAACCCGGCGGAGCGGACGCCGATCCGGTCGGCCACCGCACCGTCGGCGTGGAGCACCAGCACGACACCGTCCTCGTCGGTGGCGCCCGCGCAGGTCCCCGGCGCGCCGGTGCGCCCGGTGGCGAGCCGGGCGAGCTGGTACGCCCGGTTCGCGTCGATGAGCTCGCGGTTGCGGATCTGCTGGTACACCACGAGCCCGCCGACGGCGAGGACGTTCATCGCGAGCACGGTCACCAGCGCCACCAGCCCGCCGGTGCACACCAGGCGGCGGCGGAGCGACCACGGGCGGCCGGACCGCCCGGTCATGCCGGACCGGTCACCGCGGGCCCGCGACGGCGGCGAACCGCGCCCGGACCGCCGCCGCCCGCGACGTCGTCATCGCGACGGCCAGCACCTGCATGCCCGCCGGCTTCACCGGGTCGTACCCGGTCAGCTGCGCGATCCGCTTCAGCCGGTAGTCGAGGGTGCTGCGGTGCACGATCAGGGCCTCGGCCGCGCGCGTGCGGTTGCCGTCGGCGCGCAGGAACGCGCGCAGCGTCTCGGCGAGCCCGGGACCGGCGAACACCGGCTCGATCAGCCGCCGCATCTCCCTCTCGACCGAGGCGTGCCGCATCGCGGCGTATTCGACCGCGAAGTCCTCCAGCCGGTGCACGCCGGCGGGCGCGTCCGAGGCCACCGCCAGCGCCACGACGTCCGCGGCGGCCGCCGCGGACGCGGGGACCTCGGCGGCCCGCGCCCAGTGCGGCGCCACCCAGGCCGCCGCGGGAAGGGCTTCCCGCAGCCGCGCCGCCAGCTCCGGGCCGTGGCCGGGACCGGCGTCCGGCACGAGCAGGTAGCCCACGCTCCCCCGCGTCACCGCCACCCCGCCGAGCGGCGGCAGCCGGTCGAGCCCGCCGGGCCCACCCAGCACGGCGAGCACCTGGTAGCAGGCCGCCGCGTCCGGCAGGCGCTGCCCGGCCAGCAAGGCCGCCGCGAGCTGTTCGCCGGAGAGCGGCGACGCCGTCCGCGACCGGGCGTGGCGGTGGAATCCACCGGCCAGCCCGCGGGTCACGGCGTGCCCGACGCGGACGACGTCCTTCAGCTTGCCCTCGGACCCGGGCTGCGGGCCGGCCGCGCGTTCGACGGCCCAGGCGGTCAGCCTGCCGATGAGGACGAGCAGGGAATCCGGCCGGGCGCCCGCCGCGGCCAGCGCGCTGCCGGCACGAGCCGTCTCCTCGGCCTCGCGGGCCGACGTCCACGCCCGGTGGTCGCCCGAGGCGAGGGCGGCGATCGTGACGCCGAGGATCCGCCGCACGACCGCTCGCGCCTCCCGCGGCTGTTCCTCGATCACGGCGGCCACTTCGGCTCGCAGTCCGGCCGGGAGCCCGGTCACGGCCGGGACGGCCGTCCGCCCCCACGACGGTCCTCCGGACGCGAACGCCGCCTCCGCCCGGATCGACGTGCTGGTCATCGCTGACGCCTTTCTCCACCTTGGCCGGCTCATCGAAATCGTCACCACGTTATCGACCCCGACACCGGCCGTTCACTGCGCGGACACCGGAACATTCTTCGGCGAAGCCCGGGGCCGGACCGGAAATGTGCCGCGGCCGACACCCGTCTGCCGCAACGGGGCCGCCCGCCACGCCGCGTTGTCCGGAAGGCGCTCCGAGAAACGCGGTCACCCGCCCGGCCGCGCCGGAAATGTCCCAAAGGCCGAGACCAAGGCTCGCCCACCGGACAATCGGCGGACAACCGCGGCCCGGATCCTGGACCGCACCCGCCGCGGAATGCTTGAATTGACCACCGGTATCCGGCCAGTGAATCCGGGCACACTTCCTGCCCGAAAGCACCGGTATTTCGCACCCGACCACGGGGTTTACGCGAATCGCTGAAACCTTTCCCGATGGCTCTGATTACCCACCGCATCGTCGCCCCGCTAGATTCGGCACCCTCATCCGCGAATGCACAGGTCAGAACCCGGGGGTCCTCTCGTGACCACAACCCTGCGCCCCGAACCGGGCCTCGCCACCACGGCCGATCTCGCCGCGCGCCTCTGGACGGACGTCGCGCCGATCCTGCGTGACGTGCCGGAACCGCTGGAGACGGCGCTGCACTCGCTGCTGCGGGCCGTCATCCCCCTCATCGCGTCGGCCGCCCGCGGCGACGACCTCTGGCCGGCCGAGACGACCGCGCGGATCCGCGCGTCGATCGCCGAGATCGCCGAGGCCACCGACGACGTCACCCCGATCGTGGGGGTGGTCAGCGAACTGACCTCCCGGGTCCTGCACGTCGTGATGTCCGGCGAGCCGGGGCAGCCTGCCGCGTCGCCGCGGGCCGTGTCGGCGGTCGGCAGCAGGCTGGTCTCCGAGCTCCTCGCCGGGGCGCACCACACCAGCACCCGCAAGCACCGCGGCTCGCTCGCCAAGGGCCGGGCGCAGCGCACGCAGGAGCTGCTGCGGGGGATCCGCCCAGACGGGGACGACGACTACGACCTCGCCCCCGCCTACGCCGTGGTGGCCGTGCACTGCGCGGAGCCGCTCGACACGGCCCGGCTGGCCGGCGCGTTCGAGCAGGTGGCCGGGGACGGCGCGCTGACCGCGCTGGGCCCGGTGGGCGGCTTCGTGCTGCTGCCGGCCGGCGACGAGGCCCGTGCCGCGCAGCTGGCCCGGCAGGCGCACGCCGAGCTGCCCGGCCGGGTGTGGATGGCCGCTTCGTGGCGTCCGCGGGGCGAAATCGCGTGGGGGCGGCAGGAAGCGGGCAAGGTGCTCTCGCTGGCCCTCGCCGCCGATCACGAACCCGGCGTCTACCTGCTGGCCGACCTGCTCGTCGAGTTCGCCGTCGCCCGCGAGCCGTCGGTCAGCGACAACCTGGTCCGGATCATCGAGCCGCTCCTGCAGTACCCCGCACTGCTCGAGACGCTCAAGGTGCTGGTCGCGACCGACGGCAACCGCAGCCAGGCAGCGGAGCGGCTCATCATCCACCGCAGCACCCTCGACTACCGCATCCAGCGCATCGAGCAGCTGACCGGGCTGCACCCCGGCAGCGTCCGCGGGATCAACGTCCTCAGCGCGGCACTGACCGCGCGCGCCTGGGCCGAACAGTCCGGACGGCCGCGCCGCCCCGCCGAACCCGCCGCCGCGCGCCGTACTCACCCCCTTGAGTGATGCGCCCGCACTTCGCGGACACAATTCCCCGTCGGCGCGCGGACCGGACTCCTCGAAAGAGTGAAGACCAGCTCAGCGCCCAATTCTGAGCACTATTCATGTTACTCACCGTTTCTGTCGGCCGACCAGAAACCGGACCGTTCCCGCGCTTCGGGCACAACGTGAACAGAAGATGAACAAAAGATTTACGCAGGGTGGCCACGGCTTTTGCCGAAAGGGGTGCGACCGGTGAGCGGATGGTCTAATGCAGCGGTGACTCCCGAATCGCCGCGCGGCCGTTTGCTGGTGACCGATGACGAGGTGAGCATCGCCGCCATCCTGTTCACCACGTTCCAGTTCCTCGGCTTCGACGTCGTCACCGCCGGCACCGGCAAGGAGGCGCTGCGGGCAGCCGCCGCCGCGGCGCCCGACGTCGTGCTGCTCGACGTGATGCTGCCGGACTTCGACGGGTTCGAGGTCTACCGGCGGCTGCGCGCCGCCGACATCACGGCCCCGGTCATGTTCCTCAGCGCCCGCCAGTCCACCGACGACAAGGTCCACGGGCTGACCCTCGGCGGGGACGACTACGTCGCCAAGCCGTTCGACGTCAAGGAGCTCGTCGCCCGGGTGGAGGTCCTGCTGCGCCGGGGCGCGCAGCCCGCCCCGGCCGGGGCCCGGGTGCAGGTCGGCAGGCTCGAACTCGACCGCGCCTCCCGCGAAGCGTGGAAGGACGGGACTCCGGTGCGGCTCTCGGCCACGGAGTTCGACCTGCTGTGCCACCTGATGACCCACCCCGGCAAGGCGGTCTCGAAGGCCGAGATCCTGTCGGCGGTGTGGGGCCACGACTTCCACGGCGATTTCGGCGTGGTCGAAACGTACGTGTACTACCTGCGGCGGAAGCTGGGCCCGGACCTGATCCGCACGGTCCGCAATTTCGGCTACCAGGTCTGCGCCTGAGGCCGTGAGCCCCGGAGGACCCGGGCACCCGGCCACCCGGCGAAGAACGAAGACGGGCCCGGCGCGAACCGGGCCCGTCCGTCCCCGCGGGCACCGGTCAGTGCCCGCCACGCAGCGCCAGCAGGTCCGCGGCCGACATCTCGGACGCGCCCTCGAACGCGAAGCCGTCGGTGGCGAAGTGGCCGCCACCGTGGTGCGCCTGGTACCAGTCGACGCCCTTCTGGATGGCCAAGTTGGCGAGGTAGGCGGCACCGGCTCCGTTGAAGGCCGCCCAGAAGCACGACACCGGCGCGGCGTCGGTCACCAGTTCCAGCGGCTGGATCGGGCCACCGACGTTGACGAAGGATTCGACCGAATTCATTGCGTTCTCCCTATTCCTCGGCAAATGGGCTTCAGTTGGTTCACGGCTACGCGCTCAGAAGCGCGCGTCGAGCAGGCCCAGCAGTTCGTCGCTCGACGCCTGGCCGAGCCCCTCCCCGTCGCCGAGGACGCCGCCGGGGGTGAAGTGCCCGCCGCCAACGTGGTTCTTGACGTAGTCGATGCCCTTCTCGAAGGCGTAGTTGCAAGTCAGGCCCACGAACGCGCCGGCGGCCACGCGCCAGAAGCAGGACACCGGGGTCGCCTGGTCCACCATCTCCAGCGGCCGAAGCGAGTCGCCGGCGTTGGCGAAGGACTCGATCTGGGTCATGTGATTCACCTTTGATGTCTCGAAACGGAGAATTGTGTTTCCGGGGAAGGAACCGAACCGGTCGACGGCCCGGCAGAACGAAGCTATCCCACCGGGAAGACGGCCACATCCACCGGAATGCCTATTCACCGGGCCGGGCTTCCGAACAACCGGTGGCCTGAATTCGCGAAACGATGAACCACCCCGCCGCGGCCGGCCTTCCGCGGAAGAAGATCCGCGAACCGCGGAGTGGATCGCTCGATCGGGTGACCGTCTACACTGGACACGTTCCCGATCAGGACGTGGAAGGGCCCGCCGTGACGACTTCCGAGCGGCCACCGAGGTCGCTGCGCACCAAGCTCGTGGTGGCGGTGCTGGCCGTGACTTCGATCGGCCTGGTGGCGGCACTGGCGGTGACCATCGTCGGCGTCAACGCGTTCATGCGGTCCCGCCTGCAACGGCAGGCCGTCGACTACCTGACCGACCTGTCCGCGTATCTGGCGATCCCGCCCGAAGCCCGCAAACTGGCGTCGAACCCGGTGCAGCGCGGCGAATGCGCGGCCCTGATCGTCACGTCGTCCGGGCAGCTCGAACAGTACTGGGGTTCGAAGCCGGCGAAGGTGCCGACCCCGCCCGTGGCGCTGCTGAAGTCCATGGCCGCGGACCGCTCGATCGTGACGCTGCCCGGCTCGACCTTCCTCGGTATGGCCGAAGCGAGGCCGAACGGCGACTACGTCGTGGGCGCGGTGTCCACGGAGGACTACGACCAGATCGCCCGCCGGATCGTCTTCGCGGAGTGCCTGATCGTGCTCGTCGTGCTGACCGTGCTCGCCCTCGTCCTCCTGCAGGCGAGCAAGCGCTGGCTGCGGCCGCTGGAATCCGTGGTCGGCACCGCCGGCTCGATCGCCGGGGGCGACCTGTCCCAGCGCGCCGAAGTCGACGACTCGACGTACGAAACCTACAGCCTCACCCGGTCGTTCAACACCATGGTGTCCCGGCTGCAGGACTCGTTCAGCCGCCGGCAGCGGGCCGAAGACCGCCTGCGCCGGTTCGTCGCCTCGGCGGGGCACGAGCTGCGCACGCCGCTGTCGGCGATTTCCGGCTACGCCCAGCTGGCCCAGCTCGGCGCACTCGACGAGCCGGCGGAGTTCCACGCCGCCATGCGCCGGGTCCGCGGCGAAACGAAGCGGATGACGGCACTGATCGACGAACTGCTGCTGCTCGCCGAACTCGACCGGGGCCGTCCGTCCGAAGCGGAACCGGTCGACCTCGGCCCGCTGTGCATCGACGCGGTGCACGACGCCCAGGCGGCGGCCCCGGAATGGCAGCTCCGGCACAACATCGACCCGCACCGGACGTACCTGGTCGTCGGGGACGCCTTCCGGCTGCGCCAGACGGTGACCAACCTGCTCGCCAACATCCGGGCGCACACGCCGCCGGGCACCAAGGCCGAGGTGTGGCTGTCCACCACGGGCGCGGAGCACATGCTCGACATCATCGACGACGGCCCCGGCATCGAGCCGGAGCTGCGGGAGCGCGTCTTCGAGCGGTTCTTCCGCGCGAACCCGGGCAGCTCCACCGGCAGTGGGCTCGGCCTGAGCATCGTCGCCGAACTGGTGCACCACCACGGCGGCACCATCCAGGTGCTGCCCACCGATCGCGGCTGCTGGGTCCGGGTCCGGTTGCCCGCCATGGTGGTGCCACCCGAACTGCCCGTCCTCCCGGCGCTGCGGCCGCCCACCGGGCTCACGAGGCCGTCCGAAGCTGGGTCAGCAGCCGGGTGAGCTGCTCGCCCAGCCGCCGGGTGGCGGCGAAGTGGGCGGTCGCCACCGGGTCCGGCAGCACGCGCCGCGCGGGCAACCGGACGTCGGGCCGGTCGCGGAGGCACCCCAGCAGGCCCAGGCCGCGCCAGGCCATCAGCCCCGCGCCGAGGGCCGGTGCTTCACCCGCGCCGACCACTTCCAGCGGCACGTCGAGGGCGGCCGCCAGGAGCGCTCCCCACAACGGGGACCGCAGGGCCGACCCGCTGGCGCGCACCAGCGTGATGGTGTCGGTCCCGGGCCTGAGCGCGTCGCGCACGGTGGCCAGTTCCCGCGCGACGCCTTCGGCCATCGCCCGGGTCATCGCCGCCCTGCCGTGCTCGACCCGCAGCCCGACCAGTGCGGCGTGGAAGTCCGGGTTGGCCCACGAAGCCGCGTCGGCCGCGGGCTGCGGGATCCCGATCAGCCCGTCCGCGCCGATCGGCACCAGCGCCGCCTCGGCGAGCAGGACATCGATGTCGACACCGCCGAACGACTCCGCCGCCCAGCGGGCGATCGCGTCCCCGTTGCTGAACGTCCCGCGGGAAATCCACAGCCCGTCGGCGAACGAATGGCACGACACCAGGTCCGACCGCGGTGCCACGGCCCGGTCCTCCAGCACGCACAGGTCCGCCGAAGCCTCCATCGACAGGGCCGCGCACCCACGGGACATCGCCCCGACGCCCAGTTGCGCGGTGGCCGCCCCGGAGGCACCGACGACCACCGGGGTCCCGCCGGGCAGGCCGAGCAGCTCGCCCGCCGCGGCCGTCAGCCGCAGCACCGCAGTGGGGTCGACCAGGTCCGGCAGCTGACCGCGGCGGACGCCGGCGACGTCGAGCGCCGGCTGCGCCCAGTCCAAGGTGGCCGACTCCACCCAGCCGGCGGCCGACGACGTCGAAACGTCGGTCACCAGCTGCCCGGTCAGCCGGGACAGCAGGAATCCCTTCAGCCCGGTCCACTGCGCCGCGCGCCGGAACAGCCCGGGGTCGTGCCCGGCGAACCAGGCCAGCTTGGCCACCGGGGACGCCGGGGTCAGCGGCACCCCGGTCAGCCGGTGCAGGGCGGCACCCTGTTCGGCGACGAGCCGCCGGGTGGTGGCGACCGAACGGCCGTCGGTGGCGGTGAGCACCGGCGTGAGCGGCAGGCGCCCGCCGTCCAGGGCGAGCAGGGTGGGCAAGCCGGAAGTGAGGGCCAGCCCGCGCACGGAGTTGCCGAAGACCTCGCAGATCCCGGCCGCCTCGCGGACCGCCGAGGACAGCGTCTCGAGCACCAGCCAGGGATCCTGCACCGGATCGACCGGGTGCGGCGTGGTCCGCGGCAGCGGCCATTCGACGATCTCGCGCAGGGTCAGGTCCTCGCCGAGGACGGCGACCGTGACCACCGCCGTCCCGATCTCGATCCCCAGCACCACGTCCCCGCCCGTCATCGCGCCCCCGTCCAAGGTGCCCCCGTTCAAGCGGCTTCGAGGCAGCGCAGGTGCTCGTCGCCCAGCACCAGCCCGGTGGCGGCGAGGCAGTCCACGAGCTGGGCTTCGGAGCTCACCCCGATCACCGGCTCGACGGCCGGGGTGCCGGCGAGCATCCACGCCAGCACCACCCGGTTTTCCGGCTCGCCGAGCTCGGCCGCCACCTTGCCGAGAGCGGTGAGCCGCGGCGGGGCGCCCGGGTGGTCGTAGTGCGGCCAGAACGTGCGGTCGGAGCGGGTGTAGGCGCCGGAAAGCAGCGGTGAATACCCCTGCACCTGCAGGCCGGGGGTGTCGCGGACGTACTCCGCCAGTTCCGGGGTCAACACCCGTTGCGGACCGAAGGGCGCGCCCGGGAACGGCTGCAGGTAGCTGTGGCGCTGCTGGAGCCAGGCGATCCGGGTGCCGGCCTGCCGCACGGGTTCGAGATCCTGGTTGCTCAGCCCGATCTCCCGGATCTTGCCGGCCTCGACCTGCTGCTCGAACGCCCCGAGCGTGTCCTCCAGCGGGACGGCCGGGTCCATCAGGTGGGCAAAGCAGACGTCGACGTGGTCGACGGCCAATCGGCGCAGGCTGTCTTCGACGGCGGACCGGATCGTCCCGGGTGCCAGACCCTCACAGTCCATCAGCGCACCGCCGGGCACGGGACGGCCCCCGACCTTGGTGGCGAGGCGGATCCGGTCCCGCGCGCCCCGTTCCCGGAGCCACGCGCCGATGACGAGCTCGCTCTCGTCGCCGGTACCGTCCCAGCTCGAGTAGCAGTTCGCCGTGTCGACGGCCCGTCCGCCCCGCTCGGTGAAGACGTCCAGGAGCCGGAAGGCCGCGTCGCGATCGACCGTCGTCCCGAAGTTCATGGTTCCGAGGCAGATCACGGCAACCGTCCAATCCGGTGAGCACGACGAGCTTTTCCCGTGCCGGGCCGAGCTTTTCACGGTCGTCCCGGCCGCGACATCCGCACAACGCGGAACCGGATTGCGCGTCCCGCGCGCCGCGGACCTCGACGAGGGAAAACCCGAATCTGAGGAAACTCTGAGCTACTTACCGACCCGATCCGGTGAAGATGTCACCGGGTCAGGCATATCGATGACCGGACCGGACCGGTTGTGTTACTGACCGAGACGACAAGGATGAGGCCGGATGATTCCCACGAGTACCACGACGATGTCCCCGGAAATCCCGGGACAGTCCCCGATGCGGGTTCGGCCCGCGGCACCCCCGTCCGCCGCGGCGGACGTGCAGACACCCCGCAAGACCGTGGTGCGGCACGTGCTCCCGCTGTTTTCGGACGTGCTGTCGGACGGCTTCGTCCTCGACGTGCTGTCGGCGCGCCGGGTCGGCCACGCGTGGGCGGAGTCCGGGCGCGGCCTCGAACGGCTGCTGGACGCGGTGCAGAAGCTCGCCGCCGACCTGGTGGACAAGGCGCTGAACCGGCCGGACCTGCGCGACACCGGCACCCGCTGCCTCGCGGCCCAGCGGATCAGCGAGCTCGGCAACCGGATCCTGGTCGAGCTGACCCGCGGCTTCGCCGAGGCCGGTGCGACAGCGCCGGACCACGAGGAACCGACGCGGCGCCGCCGGGCCGAACTGCTCCTGAGCGGCGCGCTGGCCCCGGCGGCGGACCGGACCTACGCCGTCGTCGCGGTGGCGACCGCCGAGCTGGACCCGGCCGTGGTGGACGAGGCGTTCCGCACCCACGCGGGCGAAGAGACCCTGACCCTGCTCGTCGACGGCGGCGGGCACGTCCTGCTGGCCGCCCGGGACAAGGCGGACGCCGTCCGGCGCACCGGGAAGGTGCTGGACGCCCTCGGCGGGTCCGCGCGGGCCGCCCTGGTCTGGCCCGGCGCCCGCAGCGTGTCCGCGTGCCGCTCGGTGGCCGACGACATCCTCGCCGAGGCGACGTCGCTGGAGTTCGCGCCCGCCGTGCACGTCCTCGACGACGTGCTGCTCGAGTTCGCCGCCGCGCACGAGCCCGTCGTCTCCAACGCCCTGCTGAAGGTGATCCAGCCGCTGCTGGCCCAGCCGGTGCTGTGGGAGACGCTGCAGGTCCTGCTGGCCGAGGACGGCAACCGCGGCCGGGCCGCGGAACGGCTGATCGTGCACCGCAGCACGGTCGACTACCGGCTGCAGCGCATCGGCCAGCTCACCGGGCACTCCCCTTGCACGGTCCGCGGGCTCCGCCTGCTGGCCACCGCTTCGGCCATGCACCGCCTCGCCGAGCTCCGCCGCTCCGCCGCCTGAGCCCCCGGGACCGGACGGCCGTCGCCTGGGCGGCCTCGGCCGGCGCCTCCGTCCGAGCCCGCCGCGTCAGAAAGGACCGACCTTGCCCGGAACGCGCCCGATCCCGCCGTTCACCGTCATCACCGGCACCGAGGTGCACCGGGTGCTCGACGGGGACGAGCGGGCGGTCACCGCCGTCGTCGAGCGGGCGTACCGCACGCACGGCGCCGGCGACACGGTGAACCCGCCGTCGTACTTCCTGCAGTTCCCGGACCGGCCCACCGCCCGCATCATCGCGCTGCCCGCGTCCCTCGGCGACGAGTCCGGAGTGGACGGTCTCAAGTGGATCGCC
Source organism: Amycolatopsis sp. NPDC026612 (assembly GCF_040638285.1). Lineage (NCBI taxonomy): Bacteria > Bacillati > Actinomycetota > Actinomycetes > Pseudonocardiales > Pseudonocardiaceae > Amycolatopsis > Amycolatopsis sp. NPDC026612. The sequence continues at coordinate 30,690 of NZ_JBEZYB010000045.1, read as the reverse complement.
AGCTTCCCGGAGAACGTCGAGGCCGGCATCCCGCGCGCGTCCGCCGTGCTGATCCTCAACGACCGGCTCACCGGCTACCCGTTCGCGGTCATGGAAGCTTCGGTCATCAGCGCGTCCCGCACCGCGGCGTCGGCCGCGCTGGCCGCCGACTGGCTGACCCGGGACCGGGGACGACCGACGCGGATCGGGTTCTTCGGCACCGGGCTGATCGCGCGGTACATCCACACCTACCTGGCCGCGAACGGCTGGGAATTCGGCGAAATCGGGCTGCACGACCGCACGGCGACGTCCGTCGACGGCTTCGCGGGGTACCTCGGCCGCACCGGAACAGCGGCCGAGGTCGTCCGGCACGAGAGCGCCGAGGCGCTCGTCAAGGCGTCGGACCTCGTCGTGTTCGCCACCGTGGCGGGCGTTCCGCACGTGACGGATCCGTCGTGGTTCGCCCACAACCCGGTGGTGCTGCACGTTTCCCTGCGCGACCTCGCGCCGGAGATCGTGCTCGCCTCGACCAACATCGTCGACGACGTCGAGCACTGCATGAAGGCCGGCACCTCCGTGCACCTGGCCGAGCAGCGGGTGGGTCACCGCGAGTTCGCGCACGGCACGCTGTTCGACGTCATGACGGGCACCGTGGACCTGCCCCCCGACCGACCGCTGGTGTTCTCGCCGTTCGGGCTGGGCGTCCTCGACCTGGCCGTGGGACGGCACGTCCACGACCGGCTCGCCGCCGACGAGGCACTGACGGCGGTCCCCGGTTTCTTCGCCGACGTGACCCGCTACGGCTGACGGTCTCCGGGTCCGGCGAGTGCGCCGCCGTCACGACCTGCGCCGTGGGCCCGCCACGCGGAACCGGCTCAGGAACCGGCGACCGCCTGCACGGCCATCGCCGCCGTGAGCATGTGGGCACCGCGGCCGGTGAGCGGGTTCTGCCCGGTGATCTCTTCGATGCGCCGGATCCGGTAGTCCAAAGTGGAGCGGTGGATGAACAGCTCCCGGGCGGCGACGGTCCGGTTGAAGTCGGTGCGGATCAGCGCTTCGAGCGTGCCGCGCAGGACTTCGTTGCCCGCCAGGGGACTGATCACCGTCCGCAGCCGGGCCGAGGTCACCGGGTCGCGCACCACCGCGTACTCCAGCAGGACGTCGTCGAGGCAGTACCGGCCGGGGGGCCGGGCGGTGGCCACGGCCAGCGCCAGGACGTCCTTCGCCTCCTGGCAGCCGGTGGCCAGTGCGGCGCGGGCGGCGGGCACCACCGCGGTCCACGGCGCCTGACCGGACCGGCTCGCCAGCGCGTCGAGCAGCGGCGCGATCCGCCGCTCGAGGCGACCGGGAACGAGCACGACGGCGCCGTCGCCGATCGGGGCGCCGAGCATCCCGTCGTCGTGGTGCTCGTCGAGCAGCGCGGCCAGCCGGTCGTGCGGGACCGGCTGCGGGAACCGGGCCACGACCACGACGTAGTCGTCCTCGAGGCCGGCCAGTTCGTCCGGGGCAAGGGGTTCGCCGCGGACCAGGCGCTGGACGAGGGCGCAGCGCGCCTCCCGGGCCGGGACGGCCGCGGCCGGTTCCCCGGTCGCCGTGAGCAGATCGCGGACCAGCAGGTGGGCGGCGTGGACGACCGGGGCCACCCGATTCGGCCGGTCCACCGCGACGGCGCCGATCACCCGGGCCGCGAACCGCCCGAGCAGGTCGGCGGCAGCGTCGGCGGCCCCACCGGCGGCGGTGAAGGCCTGCCCGGCGACCCGGATGCGGGCCCGCTGGGCCGGCGTGATCGAGGCGCCCTCGGCGAGGACACGGCGGTAGACGCCGGTGACTTCGTGCAGCAGCGCCGCGGCTGCGGGCCGGGCCGCGGCCGGCGTGACGTCGGCGAGCAGCTCGTCCGGCGGCACCGCGAGGCCGTCGCCCACCCGGCCGCCTTGGGGTCGCGTCCGGCTGTTCGGCCGGTCGTCCAGTACGGTCATCGGCATTCCCACCCGTCTCGACGTCGCATTTCGAAGTCGTCACCCAGCGTGAGCGTATCGACCGGGATCGTGGCGAAGCAACGCTTGCAGGGGAATCCCTCAACAACCGCGGCGAACCGGACATACCAGAGAACCCGCTGGTCAGGACGGTCACGCCTCCGCTCACGCCGAACCGGAATTCAGCGGAATGCGCAGTCGGCGCCCCCTTGTCCGCGACCGCCGTTTTCGGCAACATTCTGCGCGTCGACAAATCTCCCCGACCCATTCAAGGAATCATGACCGACGTCATCGAGCGCACTCCCTCGCGCGAGCCGGTCCTGCGTGTCCAAGGGCTCGAAATGAACCTGCGGACGAGCCAGGTGCGGCATCGGGGGGAAATCGTCCACCTGACCCCGACCGAGTTCCGGTTGCTGCGGATGCTCATGCTCAACCCGAACCGCGTCAGCTCCAACCGGCTTCTCGAACACGCACTCGGCGGCCCGGGCCGCAACGGCCGGAAGGTGCAGTTCTACGTCGCCCGGCTGCGCCGGAAACTCGGTGACCGCCACCGCGTGCTGATCCGCACCGCGCACGGTGCCGGGTACCAGCTCTCCGGCCGCACCGCTCCGCCGGTGGTTCCTCCGCACGGCAAGGAGAAATTCAGGATCCGCTCTTCGGAAAGCGCGGATACAGCGCATCGGTGAATCGCCCTAATCTTCGGTTCACGAGCGAAACCGAGAGGCGGCTCGCTCGAAATCCGAACGACCGGAAGGCCGAGTGGAAATGAACATGCGCACTCTGACGAAGATCACGACCGGTGTCGCCGCGACCGCGCTGGTGTGCGCCGGACTGCTCGGCGCGGCCGGCACCGCGGGTGCCGCCACGCAGGTGGCACCGGCCGGCATCACCGTGCCGGGCATCGGCAGTGTGACCCTGACCGGCACGGTGATCTCGGTCGACGGCAAGTACGTCACCATCGTCCTCGACCGCGTCAACCGCAAGATCGTGGTGGCGCGGGACGAGCTGACCAAGGTCGTCGGCACCATCGAGAAGGACGCGAAGGTCCAGGTCGTCACCTCGGCCCTGACCACGCTGCTCGGCCTGATCAAGGCCGACGCGATCACCGTCCTCGGCTGACCCGGCAGGCCGGGCGGGGTCCGCGGAGTTTCCGCGGGCCCCGCTTTCGTTTTCCCACCGCCTGAAGACAATCGGGAACGACCATGAACCAGGACACCGGCCCGGCGTGCGGGCCGCTCACCCGGCGCGCCGTGAACATGCTCAGAGCCGTCGACGCGGGCCGTGCCGAGCTGTCGCTCAGCTGCGAGCCCGACCTCTACGTCGACGGCCTCCCCTGCTGCGACCAGGCCACCGCTCGTCTCCTTTGCCGGCTCGGCCTGATTTCGCCGGGCCGGCCGGGCGCTGCCGGCGACCTGGTTCCCGCCGCGGTGACCGAAGAGGGCCGGCGCACGCTCGCCGTTCTGCCGTCGCGGATCGCGGGGTGACGTCTCCGGGCACACGGCAGGGCGGGCGTACGGTCGGCCGTACGCCCGCCCTGCCGCCGGATCCGGTTCAGCTCTTGGTGAGTTCGTCCGCCCGCACCGAAAGCAGTTCCGAAGCGGACAGCGCCTGGTGCCGCGCGGCGCCGCCGTCGAGCAGGCCTTCCCGCTCGTCGTAGCCGCCGTTGCGGTTGTGGTAGTAGGCCTTGGCCGCGAAGTAGCCGAAGCCGGCTGCCGCGAAGCCGACCGCGGCGAGGTCGATCGCGGCCGGGGTGCAGGCGATGGAAATGTCGCCGGCACCGAATTCCAGCGGTTCGAGCGATTCGGTGAACCGGTCGGGCGAAATGCTGCTCATTGATTCCTCCGTGAGTGGCGTCGAGATGGGGAAGAGGGACGGTTTCAGTGCCGGCGGGCGGCTTCGTCGCGCATCCCGAGCAATTCGCCGACGGGCAGCCCCGCCGGTCCGGCCGGGACTTCGAGGTCGTCCACTTCCTGCACGCAGCCGTGGTAGTGGCAGTTGAGCCAGCCGACCCCGGCACCGGCCGCGAGCCCGACCGCGGTGGCCGCCGCGACCGCCCACGTGCACGCGGTCGGCTCCGCCGCCAGTACACCGAAGGAAAGCTCCATCCCGGGCGCAACCAGATTCTGCGCTGCCTCGACCAATTCCATTCGAATCTCCTCTGCTCCAGGCCGGCGGCCTCGCGTCAGTGCGTGGCTGCCGTCACGATAAGCGGCGCATTCCCGGGCAGTCATCCACCGATTGACGGAGAAGGCACGCCGTTTCACCGGGGCGAAACGCGGCGCACGGGACGATGCCCCGGTAATTCGGAGGTGGACCGGGTGGCCGCGTCCGGGCGGGGGGTTCTCCAGCGAGCCGGGGGTGAGGAGGCAACCGCGTATTGTCCCCTCGCGCCCCCGCCGGGCACCACGCGCAGCTCGCGGGAAAAGCTCACGCGTGTGCTCACGGACGCGCGTGCGAAGATCCCGGGGTGTCCCGTACTCCCTCCCGCCGCCGCTCGTTCTGGGACGACGCCGTGGTGTACCAGCTGTACGTCCGCTCATTCGCCGACAGCGACGGTGACGGCGTGGGTGATCTCGACGGGGTGATCCGGCGGCTCGGCCACATCGCCGGGCTCGGCGCCGACGCGATCTGGCTCAACCCCTGCTACCCCTCACCGCAGGCGGACCACGGCTACGACATCGCCGACTACCGCGCCGTCAACCCCGAGTACGGCAGCCTCGAGACGTTCGACCGCCTGGTCGCCGAGGCGCACGCCCGCGGGCTCCGGATCCTCATGGACCTCGTCCCCAACCACTGCTCGGAGCGGCACCCCTGGTTCACCGCGGCCCTGGCCGCCGGCCCCGGCTCCCCCGAGCGCGCGCGGTTCGTCTTCCGTGACGGCCGGGGTGAGGAGCCGCCCAACAACTGGCAGTCGGTCTTCGGCGGGCCCGCCTGGACCCGGGTCACCGAGCCCGACGGCACGCCCGGGCAGTGGTACCTGCACCTGTTCACCCGCGAGCAGCCGGACTTCGACTGGCGCAACGCCGACGTCGTCGCCTTCTTCGACGACGTCCTGCGGTTCTGGTTCGACCGCGGCGTCGACGGGTTCCGCATCGACGTCTGCCACGGGCTGATCAAGGACGCGGCCCTGCGCGACTGGGACCCGGCCGGCGGCGGCTACAACGCCCACAGCTGGAACCAGCCGGAGGTCCACGGGATCTTCCGCCGCTGGCACGCGCTCGCCGCCGGCTACGGCCCGGAACGCGACCTCCTGCTCGTCGGCGAGGTCTGGGTCCCGGACCCGGCCGACCTCGACCGCTACCTGCGCCCGGACGAGCTGCACCAGGCCTTCTCGTTCGACCTGCTCGTCCAGCCGTGGGACGCGCGGGCCCTGCGCGCGGCCGTCGGGCGCGCCACGGCCCGGACAGCCGTGCACGGCGCCCCGGCCGCGTGGACGCTGGCCAACCACGACGTGCACCGGGCCGTCACCCGCTACGGCATCGTCCGCCCCGAGGCCGCCACCGAAAGCAACGACGCTTTCGCCGCCCTGATGCGCCCCCGCGGCGACGTCGACCCCGAGCTCGGCGAACGGCGGGCCCGCGCGGCGCTGCTCCTGCTGCTGGCCCTGCCCGGCTCGGTTTTCCTCTACCAGGGCGAAGAACTCGGCCTGCCCGAGGTCCTCGACCTCCCCGACGAAGCCCGCGAGGACCCGGTGTTCCACCGCACCGGCGGGCGCGAGAAGGGCCGCGACGGCTGCCGGGTCCCGTTGCCGTGGATCGCGGACGCCCCGGCTTTCGGGTTCGGCACGGGGGTGCCGTGGCTGCCGCAGCCGGAGTGGTTCGCCCGGTACGCCGCCGACGTCCAGGAGAAGGACGACACGTCGACGCTGCACCTCTACCGCCGAGCCATCCGGACGCGGCGGGAGCTCCGTCTCGGCGAACCGGGCCCGCTGGACTGGCTCACCACCGGCGACGACGCCGTACTCGCTTTCCGGCGCGGCGAGCTGGTGTGCGTGGTCAACACCGGGAGCGCGCCGTTCACACCGCCCGCAGACTGGGGCGAGGCGGTGCTCGGCAGCGCGGGCTTCGAGGGCGAGCTGCCCGGCGACTCCGCGGGCTGGTTCTCGACCGCCGGGTCGTGAGAGCCAAGGCGCGGCCGCCAGGGCGTGAGCGCCCGCGCCCTGAGCGCCCGCGTCCTGCCGCCGGGTCCTGCCCTGCGGAAACCCGCTCTCCGCGACCCACCCGATTCCGGGTCAGGAGCCGACGGCTGTGCGGGGTCCGTCCAGCAGCCGCGGGTCCACGCGTGGTGGCCAGGCGTGCGCGGTGTACAGGCCGGCCGCGTGGGCCTTGGCCACCAGCGCGGTGCGGTTGGGCACGGCGAACCGACGGACCAGCGCGCCGACGTGGTACTCCACGCCCTGGCGGCTCAGGTGGGCCCGCTGGGCCAGCTCGGTCGTCGGGACGCCGGCCGCCAGCCCCTCCAGGACCAGGGCTTCCAGCGGGGTCACCAGTGGCTGCCGGGCCCGCTGCGGGCCGCCCGCCGCCCGCCGGACGGCCACCACGATCCGCCGGGAACCCGCCAGCGCCAGCGCGGTCAGCTCGGCGGCGACCGCCGTCCCGCCCGGGCCGGGGAGCACCAGCCGGTCGGTCGCTTCGAGCCGGGCGCCGGTGGCGAGCGCGGTCAGCGCGCAGCGCGGCCCTTCGGCGAAGTCCGGGTGCAGGAAGTCGAAGATCGCCCGGTGCCGCAGCTCGAACGCGGAAGCGCCGAACAGGTCGCAGAACCCGTCTTCGGCCGTCAGCACGCGGAAGTTCTCGTCAATGCACGCGACGTACCAGGTCCTCGGTTCCGGTTCACCCATGTTCACCCACCCCGTAGTGCTCGGATGCGGAGCATTCAACCCGCCGGAGCGGTGGCCGCGGTACCCGCGATCCACGGGAGCGGCGGTGCCACGATGCGGAGGATCAGTCCTCGCGGGCGTGGGGCGCCACGCGCGGCGGCCAGTGCGCGGGGCGGAGCAGCCCGGCGGCGTAGGCCTTCGACACGAGCGCGGCCCGGCTCGGGGCGCCGAGCTTCCGCAGCATCGCGCCGATGCGGTAGTCGACGGCCTGGCGGCTCAGGTACAGCCGCAGCGCGATCCGGACGGCCGGTTCCCCCGCCGCGAGCCCTTCGAGGATCTGCGCGTCGAGGGCGGCGAGCCGCACCGCCGCCGGGCCCGGCTCGCCGGCCTCGACCGGCTTGACGAGCAGCACCAGGCACGGCTCGCCGTCGTCCGCGGTGACGGTCCGGCCGGTCACGTCGGCGAAGAACGGGCCGCCGGGACCGAGCCCGGCGAGCCGCTCGTCGAAGTGGTCCTTCCGGCCGGCGGCCAGCTCCGCCAGCCCGCGCCGCACGGTGTCCTGGACCGCGGGCAGGAACCAGCCGCAGAACGCCGTGCCGATCACGTCGTCCGGCGTGGTGCCGAACAGGTCCGCGAACGCACCGGTCACCCGCCGGGCGACCAGGTCGCGGCCGAGTTCGACCATCCCGGCCCCCCGCTCCGCGACCGCCGGGAGCCGGTTGCCCCGGCGCAGCGCCACCTCGCTCATGCTGATCACCGTTCCGTCGCCCGTGGCTCCACCGAAATGCGGAGCCCCTTCGCTCACGCTAGGCACGGGCGGTCCGGGACGAGCCGGCGGCGAAGGCAATTCAGCTTCGGCCGGAGCCGGCGTCCGGCAAACGCGGAGCGGCTCCGGGTCCGGGGTCACCGGATGAGCCCGCCGTCGACGTGCAGGACCGACCCGGTGATGTAGCCGGCCCGTTCGGAGACCAGGAACGCGACCAGGTCCGCGACCTCCTCCGGCCTGCCGAACCGTCGCAGCGGGACGTCGGCCAGCGCGCGTTCCCGGGTCCGTTCGCCGAGCACGGCGACCATGTCCGTGTCGATGAACCCCGGCGCCACCGCGTTGACGCGCACGCCGTAGCGCCCGACCTCCTTGGCCAGCGCCTTGCAGAACCCGATCGTGCCGGCCTTCGAGGCGCTGTAGTTGGTCTGCCCGGCACTGCCGTGCACCCCGGCGATCGAGCTGACCGCGACCACGGTGCCCGCCTTGCGCTTCATCATCCCGAACACCACCGGGCGGCACACGTGGTAGACACCGTCGAGGTTGGTCCCCAGCACGGCTTTCCAGTCCTCGTCCGGCATCCGGACCAGCGGCTGGTCCCGGGTGATGCCCGCGGACGTCACCGCCGCCGCGACCGGGCCGAGTTCCCCCTCGGTGCGCGCGATCCAGGCACGGACCGCTGCGGCGTCGGCGACGTCGACCCGCTCGGCGAGCACGCGCACGCCCAGCTCGGCCAGGTCCTTCTCGACCTCGCGCGCGGCGTCTTCGTCGGAGCGGTAGCAGAAGCTGACGTCGAAGCCGTCGCGGGCCAGGCGGGTGACGACCGCCCGGCCGATGCCCCGCGAGCCGCCGCTGACCAGCGCCACCCCGCTCATCGCCCGCTCCCCAGCCGCAGCAGCGCGCAGGCCACCGCTCCGTCCCGGTCGACCGAGCCGACGACGGCAGGCTCCCCCGGTTCCCCCGTCGCCAGCACCTCGGCGACCTGGAACATCGCCGTCGCCGCGCCGGTGTCGCCGATCAGGTCGGCCAAGGGGTCGGGGTACCCCGGCACGCCGGACCACGACACGACGCCGACGTCTTCGGCGGACACGCCTGCCGTGGCCAGCACACTGTCCAGACAGGACTGCTTCGCCGCCTCGACCTCGTCCGGCCGGGCGACCCGCGACCGCACGGCGAGCACCTCGGCCAGCGCCGGGTGCGGTCCGGCGGGCTCGACGCGCAGCATCACGCAGCCCTCGCCGAGCACGCCGTCGACGCCGCTGTGGGACTCGATCCAGGACCGGGCGTCCGAGTACTCCTCGACGGCGCCGGCCAGCACGCTCGGTGCCCGCCCGGTCCGCAGCAGGCGGACGGCGTAGCCCAGCGCGGACAGACCGGCTACCCGTCCGCCGGCCAGTGTCACGTTGGGCCCGGTCAGTCCGTGCCAGATCGCGCAGCGGCCGGCGGCCGCATTCATGATCGAGTTGGGCATCCGCCCCGGGTCGACGAAGTACGGCTTGGCCTCCACGAAGGACGGCCGGGTGAAGTCCATGGTGGACTGCAGGCTGCCCATGGTGCCGAGCACGAGCCCGGTGCGGTCGCCGCGTTCGACGGGCCGCCCGGCGGTCAGCCTGCCGACGGCCCACACGGCGAGCCCGGTGAGCCGGTCCATGGACCGGGTACCCTTGCGGCCCAGCAGCTCCCGGGCCTCGAAGCCGGGCACCACGGCCGCCTTGTGCACGGCACCGTCGGTCACCGGCGCCGCCACCCCGGCCCGCAAACCATCCACGAAGGACTCACGCTCGATGCCGAACGGCGAAACCGCCGTCCACGCCGTGATCACCGGGTTCACCGAGCCACCTCCGCGTCGAACCGGCCGAGGACGACCACGGCGTTGTTGCCACCGAAGGCCAGGCCGTTGTTCTGCACGATCCGCAGGTCGGCCTCGATCGCCCGGTTGGGCACGCAGTCGATGGCGCACTCGGGGTCGGTCTCGCGGTGGTTGATGGTCGGCGGGATGAACCGGTGCGTGATGCCGAGCCCGCAGGCGATCGCGGCCAGCGCGCTGGCCGCGCCCATCGTGTGGCCGAGCATCGACTTGAGCGACACCGTCGGCGGCGGCCGCTCCCCGTAGACGTCGCGGATCGCCGCGGTCTCGGTGACGTCGTTGGCCGGGGTGCCGGTGCCGTGCGCGGAGATCAGGTCCACCTCGTGCGGCTCGACCCCGGCGTCGCGCAACGCCAGCTCGATGCACTCCTTGATGCTCGCCTGGTCCGGCGCGACCGGGTGGCTGGCGTCGCAGTTGAGCGCGTACCCCAGCACTTCGGCGTAGATCGGGGCCCCGCGGCGCAGCGCGGACTCCGCGGTTTCGAGCACGATCACCCCGGCGCCCTCGCCGGTGAGGATGCCCTTGCGGTCCTTGTCGAACGGGCGGCAGCAGTCCGGCGCGACCGTGCCGAGCCGGTAGAACCCGGCGAAGGTCTTGCGGCACATGGCGTCCGCGCCTCCGCACAGCGCGAACTCGGCTTCGCCGGCCCGGACGGCGTCGAAGCCGGCGCCGATGGCGTAGTTGCCCGCCGAGCAGGCGGTGGCCACCGTGGTCGCCTCCACATCGGACAGGGCCAGGTCGTGCGCGATCCCGGCGGACAGGCGGGTCGCGGCCGAGCGCCGGGCCCGCACCGGGTCCATCGCCGCCGGGCCGTGGGCGAGCTCGGTCTCCACCAGCCGGTCGAGATCGTGGGCTTCGCCGTCGGTGGTGCCGACGCAGATCATCCCGCGCCGGGCACGCAACACCTCTTCGGTGAGCCCGGCGTCCTCCACGGCCATCCGGGACGCCGCGACCGCGAACCGCGTCGCCCGGCCGAGCTCCGCCGGATCCAGCCGGTGGATCCAGGGCCGGGGGTCGAAGCCCGCGACCTCACACCCCATCTTGTGCTCGAAGCCGTCGGTGTCGAAGACCCCGATCGGCCGGGCGCCGCTGCGGCCCGCGCGCAGCGCGACGGCGAACTCGGCGCGGCCGATGCCGATGCTCGACACCACGCCCAGCCCGGTCACCACCACTCGGCGGTCCATCAGAGTGCTTCCGCCTCGGTGACGACGCGGTAGACGCCGTCGAGGGTGAGCATCGTCTTCAGCTGCGACTCGGCGATCTGGATGCGATAGCGCTTTTCGCACTGCGCGACCAGCTCGATGAGCGACAGCGAATCGACGCCGTGGTCGTCGACGAACGAGCTGGTGCCGGTGATTTCGCCGGGCTCCAGTTCGAGCACGTCGCACACCAGGTCGCGGAGCTCGTCGTGGAGCTCGACCTGCACTTCGGTCATCGCGGGACTCCTATTCGCCCATGGCGCGGACCAGGCTGGCCGGCCGCATGTCGGTCCAGTTCTCTTCCACGTAAGCCAGCGCGGCCTCGCGGCTCGCGTCGCGCAGGACCACGGTCCAGCCCGCGGGCACCTCGGCGAAGGCGGGCCACAGGGAGTGCTGCCGCTCGTCGTTGACCAGCACCAGGAAAGTGCCGTCGGCGTCGTCGAAGGGGTTGCTCATCGCTGCTCCTCTCGGGATTCTCGCGCACAGTCAACCAGCGCGGCGTCGAGAATTTCGCCAATGTGCTTCAGCGGCCCGGGCCGGGTCAGGTCGGCGTGCGCGCTCCCGGTTTCGTGGACCTGGACGGCATCGACGTACGGCCCCCAGACCTCCGCCGGGTCGTCGTTCGCGTCCGCGGCGGCGAAGTGCAGCAGCCGCCCGGCGTAGTGGCCGGGAACGAACTTCCGCGACAGCTCGTCGTTGTTGCGCCACACCGCCACCAGCCGCCGCAGGTGTTCTTCGCCGAAGTCCGGCGGCAGCCCGGAGCCTGCGACGAGCGCGGCCACCGCGGCCGGGGTCAGCTCGCGGCCGTCCGCCTGCACGCCGACGGCGTCCAGGATGGTCGAATAGATCTCCTGGTCCGCCACCGCTTCGGCGTCGTGGGCCCGGGGGCGGCTGTCCAGGCTGACCAGCAGCGCGACCTCGTCGCCCTGCTCCCGCAGCAGCACGGCGATCCGGTGGGCGACGAGCCCGCCGAACGACCAGCCCAGCAGGTGGTAGGGCCCGGCCGGCTGGACTTCCCGGATCCGGGCGAGGTAGTCCGCCGCCATTTCGTCGAGGGAAGCCGGCAGCGGCTCGGCCACGGCCAGCCCGCGGGCCTGGAGGCCGTAGACCGGCCGCCGCGGATCGAGGTGCGGCACCAGCCCGATGTAGGACCAGCTCAGCGCGCCCACCGGGTGCACGCAGAACAGCGGCGGCAGGTCCCCGCCGGTCCGCAGCGGCAGCAGCGGGTCGAACGCGCTCTCGCGGGTTTTCCCGGTTTCCGTCGCGTGGTCGACGAGCTCGGCCAGCCCGGCGGGCGTCGGCCGTTCGAACAGCGCGCGGACGCCGAGGTCGGTGCCCAGCGTGGCGCGGATCCGGCTGACCAGCCGGGTCGCGGTGAGCGAGTGCCCGCCGAGGTGGAAGAAGTCGTCGTCCACCCCCGCCGTCGGCACTTCCAGCACCTCGGCGAACAGCGCGCACAGCGTCCGTTCCCGCTCGGTGCGGGGCGCACGGCCGCGGCCGGTGACGTCCGGGGCGGGCAGGGCGGCTCGGTCCAGCTTCCCACTGGCCGTCACCGGGAACGCCGTGAGCGGCACGAAGGCCGACGGCACCATGTACCGCGGCAGCCGTTCGGCCGCGTGGGCCCGCAGCGCGTCGGCATCGGCTTCCCCGACGACGTAGGCGACGAGCTGGTAGTCCCCCGCGGGGAGCGGACGCGGCACCACGACCACGTCCGAGACGCCGTCGTGTCCCCGCAGCACCATTTCGATCTCGCCGGGTTCGACGCGGACGCCGCGGACCTTGACCTGGTGGTCGACCCGGCCGAGGTATTCGACCTCGCCGTCGTGGTTCCAGCGGGCGCGGTCGCCGGTGCGGTACATCCGGACGCCCGGCGTCCCGAACGGGCTGGCGACGAACCGCTCCGCGGACAGCCCCGGCTGCCCCTGGTACCCGCGGGCCAGCTGCGTGCCGGCCAGGTACAGCTCGCCGGCGACGCCGGGCGGCACCGGCCGCAGCCAGCGGTCCAGCACGTAGACCTGGGTGTTCCAGAATGGACGTCCGATGGGGACGGTCGCCACCTCGCCGGGCGGCGACGTCCACGCGGTGACCTCGATCGCGGCTTCGGTCGGGCCGTAGAGGTTGTGCAGCTCGACGTCCAGCGCCGCGTGGAGCCGGTCGCGCAGCGCCGGGCTCAGGGCTTCGCCGCTGCAGAACACCCGGCGCAGCCCGGTGAGGCCGGCGGCCTCGGGCAGGAACTCCCGCAGCATCGACGGGACGAAGTGGACGTCGGTGACGCCTTGGCGGCGAATGACGTCGGCCAGGTAGCGCGGGTCGCGGTGCCCGTCGGGCCGGGCGAGGACGAGCGTCCCCCCGGAGATCAGCGGCCAGAAGAACTCCCACAGCGCCACGTCGAACCCGCACGAGGTCTTCTGCAGCACCCGGCCCGGCCGCCCGAAGGTGTCCCGCATCCACAGCAGCCGGTTGGTCAGCGCGGCGTGCGAGACGACCACGCCCTTCGGCTTGCCCGTCGAACCCGACGTGTACATCACGTAGGCCGCACCGTCGCCCGAGACGGGGCCCGGGAAGGCCGCCGCGCCGTCGAGCCGGACGTCGTCGAGCACGAACACCGGCCGGGCGTCGCCGAGGAGGTGGGCGACGCGCTCGGCCGGGTAGTCCGGGTCGATCGGCAGGAACGCCGCGCCGGTGCGCAGGACGGCCAGCAGCGCGACGACCAGGTCCACCGAGCGCGGCAGCGCGATCGCCACCACGCGTTCCGGTCCGGCCCCGCGGCTCGCCAGCGCGCCCGCGAGCCGGTCCACCCGGGTGGCCAGTTCCCGGTAGGTGACCTGCTCGTCGTCGGAAACCGCCGCGATCGCCCCGGGTGTCGCGAGAGTCTGGGCGAGGACGAGTCCCGGCACCGTCGCGGCCGGGGTGGGGTGCGCGGTGGCGTTCCACCCGTGCACGACCCGCGCCCGCTCGGCGTCGCCGGTCAGCTCCAGCGCCCCGATCGGCCGGGCCGGGCCGGCGACGGCGGCCCGCAGGACCCGGGTCAGCCAGCCGGTGATCCGCTCGGCCGTGCCGCGGTCGAACAGGTCGGTGCTGTACTCGAGCGAGCCCGCCAGCCCGGCCGGGGCACCGTCGTCGTGCTGCTCGGCGTAGTCGAGGAGCAGGTCGAACTTCGCGGTGCCGGTGTCCACGGTTTCGGCCACGGCGGGCAGCCCGGCGGTCTCGTCGACGGCGTCGGGCAGGTTCCGGGCCACGAGCATCACCTGGAACAGCGGGTTGCGCGCCAGGGACCGGACGGGGTTGAGCGCGTCGACGACCAGCTCGAACGGGACGTCCTGGTGGGCGAAGGCGGCCAGGTCGGTCTCGCGGACCCGCCGGAGCAGGTCCTCGAAGGTCACCTCGCCCGAGACGTCGGTGCGCAGGACCAGGGTGTTGACGAAGAAGCCGACCAGGTCTTCCAGTGCGCGGTCGGTCCGGCCGGCGACCGCGGTGCCGATCGGGATGTCCGTGCCCGCCCCGAGTTTGGCCAGCGTCACGGCCAGCGCGGCCTGCACGGCCATGAACACGGTCGTCCCGGTGCGGCGGGCCAGCCCGGCCAGTCCCCGGTGCGTTTCCGCGTCCACTTCCAGGGCGACCCGGTCACCGCGCAGGGACAGCGCGGGCGGGCGCGGGCGGTCGAACGGCAGCGCCAGCTCGTCCGGCGCGCCTTCGAGCGCTCGGCGCCAGAAAGCGAGCTGCGTGCTGACCGCACTGTCCGGATCGGCCACTTCGCCGAGGCTTTCCCGTTGCCACACCGCGAAGTCGGCGTACTGCACCGGCAGCTCGGGCCAGCCGGGTGCGGTTCCGGCCGCCCGGGCCCGGTAGGCCGCGGTGAGGTCGGCGGTGAGCGGGCCGAACGACCACGCGTCCCCGGCGATGTGGTGCAGCACCAGCGCGAGGACGTGCTCCTCCCCCGCGGCGAACAGCCGGGCGCGCAGCGGCAGGTCCACGGCGAGGTCGAACTCCTCGGCGACGAACTCGGCGACGGACCCGGCGGCCGGGAGCGTTCCGGTGGTGTCGAACCGCAGGCGCGCCTCGGCTTCGGCCGGGTCGAGGACGTGCTGGTACGGGGAGCCGTCGGCCACGGGGAAGACCGTGCGCAGGGTCTCGTGGCGCGCGATGACGTCCGCGAACGCGGCCCGCACGGCGCCGGGGTCGACGTCGCCGGTCAGCCGCACGACGGCCGGGATGTGGTAGGCCGAACCGCCTTCGCCGAGCTGGCCGAGGAACCACAGCCGCTGCTGCGCGAACGACAGCGGGATCCGCCCGGGGCGTTCGCCGGCGCGCAGGGCCGGGCGGGCCGGGGCGGCCGCGGTGCCGATCGCGCGGGCGAGCCCGGCGACGGTCGGGGCCTCGAACACGGCCGAGACCGGCAGCTCGACGCCGAACACCGAGCGCACGCGGCCGATCAGCCGGGTGGCCAGCAGCGAGTGGCCGCCGAGGTCGAAGAAGCTGTCGCCGGCGCCGACCGCGGGCTGCCCGAGGACGTCGGCGAACAGGCCGCACAGGATCTCCTCCCGCGGTGTCTTCGGCTCGCCTCCGGCCCGGACGGCCACCGGCCACACCGGCTCCGGCAGCGCGCGCCGGGCGATCTTGCCGTTCCCGTCGACCGGGAGCGCCGGCAGCGGAACCAGGACCGCGGGCACGAGCGCGGCGGGGAGCCGGCCGCCCAGCGCCGTGCGCGCCACCGCCACGTCGAAGCCGGCCGCCGGCACCACGTACCCGACGAGGGACGGCTGGCCGGCCGGGTCGGGCCGGACCGCGGCGACGGCGGCGCGGACGCCGTCCAGCGCGTGCAGCGCGGCCTCGACCTCGCCGAGCTCGATGCGGACGCCGCGGACCTTGACCTGGTCGTCGGCCCGGCCGAAGTACTCCAGCTCGCCGTCACGGTTCCAGCGGACCCGGTCGCCGGTGCGGTACATCCGGGAGCCGGGCGCGCCGAACGGGTTCGCGAGGAACCGTTCCGCGGTGCCCCCGGCCCGGCCGGCGTAGCCGCGGGCGACGCCGGTGCCGCCGACGTACAGCTCGCCGACGACTCCCGGCGGAACGGGGCCGAGGTCCGGTCCCAGGACGTAGAGCTGCGTGTTGCGCAGCGGCCCGCCGATCGGGACGACGTCGCCGTGGCCGAGGAAGGCGTGCGTGACGTCGTCCGAGCACTCGGTGGGGCCGTAGGCGTTGACCAGGCCGATGTCCGGGAACCGGGCGAGCCAGCGGTCGCGCAGATCGGGCGGGAAGGCCTCGCCGGTGACCAGCAGCCAGCGCACTGCGGGCAGCTCGACGGCCGGGTCCCACTCGTCGAGGGCGATCCGCAGCAGCGACGGGACCACCTCGACCACGGACACGCCGTCCGCGGCGGCCACGGCGAACAGCCGCCGCGGGTCCGCCCGCAGGGCGGCGCCCACGACCCGCACCGCACCGCCGGCCAGCAGGGCGGCGAACATCTGCCAGACCGAGATGTCGAACGTCAGCGGGGCGTTCTGCAGCACCGTGTCGGCCGCGGTCAGGCCGAGATCCTCGATCTTGGCGAGCAGGTGGTTGACCACGCCGCCGTCGCACACCACCACGCCCTTGGGCTGTCCGGTCGAGCCGGACGTGAAGAGCACGTACGCGGCGTCGGCGGGGTGCCGCGGCGCCGGGGTGCAGTCGAGCGCGATCGCGCGCCCGGTGACCACCCGCAGGCCCGGCACGGCCGCCGCGATCTCCGCCGCCCGCGCGGCCAGTGCCGCCGGGGCCAGCAGCCAGGCGGCCCCCGCGTCGGTGAGCATCCCGGCGATCCGCTCGACCGGCGCCTGCGGGTCCACCGGCACGTACGCGCCGCCCGCGGCCCAGACGCCGAGCACCGAGCCGGTGAACTCGCGGCCGGCGTCGCCGAGGATCCCGACGACCGCGCCGCGCCCGGGCAGGCTCCCGGCCACGCCCGAGGCGAACGCCCACAGTTCGCGGTAGGTCCAGGTGCCGTCGTCGTCGGTGATCGCCGTCGCGTCCGGCGTCGTCCGGGCGAGCTCCCGCACCCGGGTGGGCACGTCGGTGCACGTCTCGTCGCGGGCGGTGTCGTTCCAGGTGGTCAGGACCAGGTGCCGCTCGGCCGGGTCGAGCACGGTGAACGCGCTGAGCGGCCGGTCCGGGGCCGCGGCCAGCTCGCCGAGCAGCCGGACGAGCCGCCGCGCGATCGCCCGGGCGGTGCCGGCGTCGAACAGGTCGGCGGCGGCTTCGAGGAAGGCCCGGATGCCCGCGGGCCCACCGTCCCCGTCGTGCTGCTCCCGCATGATGAACATGAGGTCGTAGTCCATCGCCTCCAGCGCCTGCTGCTCGAACCCCGCCGCCAGGCCGTCGAACTCGAACCGCGCCTCGTCGAGGTTCTCGAACTCGAGCATCACCTGGAACAGCGGGTGCCGGGCGGGTGAGCGCACCGGGTTGAGCGTGTCGACGACCCGCTGGAACGGCACGTCCTGGTGGCCGAACGCGGCCAGGTCGGTCCGCCGGACGCGGGTCAGCAGCTCCCGGAACGTCGGGTCGCCGCCGAGGTCGGTGCGCAGCACGAGCACGTTGACGAAGTTGCCGACGACGTCGTCGAGTGCTTCGTCGGTGCGCCCGGCCACGGCGGTGCCGAGCGGGATGTCGGTGCCCGCGCCCAGCTTGCCCAGCAGCACGGCGAGGGCCGCCTGCACGACCATGAACGCCGTGGTGCCGGTCTGGCGGCAGACGTCGGTGAGCGCGCGGTGGATCGCCTCGCCGATCTCGAAGTCGAAGCCGTGGCCGCGGTAGGACGGCGTCGCGGGGCGCGGCCGGTCGGCGGGCAGGGCCAGCTCCTCCGGCAGACCGTCCAAAGCAGACTTCCAGTAGGCCAGCTGACGGGAGATCCCGCTGTCCGGATCGGACTCGTCGCCGAGGATCGACCGCTGCCACAGCGCGTAGTCCGCGTACTGCACCGCCAACGGTGTCCACTGTGGAGCGGCTCCGGCGAGGCGCGCGTGGTAGGCGTGGGCGAAGTCGCGCGCCAGCGGGACGAGCGACCAGCCGTCCACCGCGATCTGGTGCAGCACCAGGACGAACACGTGCTCGCCGGGCGCATCCCGGAACAGCACCGCCCGCAGCGGCAGTTCGGCGGCGGTGTCGAAGCGCTTGGGCACCGAGGCGATGTCCCCGGGGCCGCGGACGTCCAGGCGCGCCAGGTCGCGCGCCTGCCCGGCGGCCAGCACGAGCTGCCGCGGTTCGCCGTCGACGACCGGGTAGAGCGTGCGCAGGGACTCGTGCCGCTCGACGACGTCGCCCAGCGCGGCGGCGAACGCCTCGACGTCGAGCTCGCCGCGCAGCCGGATCGCCAGCGGCGGCATCTCCAGGGAGGCCTCCGGCCCGGCGATCTCGTCGAGGAACCAGAACCGTTCCTGGACGTAGGACAGCGGCAGCTCCCGCCCGGGCCGCGGCATCGCGGTCAGCGGCGGCCGGGGCCGGCCGGGAGCCGCCTCGTCGCCGAGCCGCTCGGCGAGCTGCGCGACCGTCGGGGCCTCGAAGATCGCCCGGACGCCCAGGTCGGCCCCGAGCACCGAGCGGATCCGCCCGGCCAGCCGGGTGGCGAGCACCGAATGCCCGCCGAGGTGGAAGAAGTCGTCCCCGGCACCGACCGACGGCACCTTGAGCACCTCCGCGACCAGCCCGCAGAGGATCTCCTCGAGCGCGGTCCGCGCCCGCCGGGTCCGCAGGCCCGCGAAGTCCGGCGCGGGCAGTGCGCGGCGGTCGACCTTCCCGTGGGAGGTGAGCGGGAAGGCGTCCAGGACGACGAACGCCGACGGCACGCAGTGCTCGGGCAGCGCGGCGGCCACCCGCGCGCGCAGCTCGTCCGGGTCCGCCGGCCCGGTCACGTAGGCGACCAGGCGGCGGTCGCCGTCGTCGTCGCGGGCGAGCACGAGCACGCCGGTGACCCCGTCGACGGCGCCGAGCACGGCCTCGACCTCGCCGGGCTCGATGCGGAACCCGCGGATCTTGACCTGCTCGTCGGCCCGGCCGCGGAACTCCAGCTGCCCGCCGCGCCAGCGGACGCGGTCGCCGGTGCGGTACATCCGGGTACCCGCCGGGCCGAAGGGGTCGGCGACGAACCGCTCCGCGGTGAGGGCAGGCCTGCGCAGGTAGCCGCGCGCGACCTGCGCCCCCGCGAGGTACAGCTCGCCGGTGACACCGGGCGGCACCGGCCGCAGGGCGGCGTCGAGCACGTAGGCACCGGTGTTCGCGATCGGCCGTCCGATCGGCGGCGCGTCTTCGGCCCGGCCGGACAGCCGGAACCCGGTGGCGTTGATCGTGGTTTCGGTGGGGCCGTAGAAGTTGACGACCCCGCGGGTCGCCGCGTGCAGCCGGTTCGCCAGCTCGGCGCCGACCGCCTCGCCGCCGATGATCGCCCGCACCCCGGCGAGCGCGGCGGCGTCCTCCTCCAGCACGTAGTGCCACAGCGCGGGCCCGGCGTCCAGCAGCGTGATCCCGGCGTCGCGGATCAGCCGGGTGAGCGCGACGGGGTCGCGGACGGTGCCGCGGTCGGCGACGACCAGCGTGGCCCCGGCGACCAGCGGTGCGAAGAGCTCCTCCAGTGAAATGTCGAACGTCGGCGCCGCCACGGCGAGCACCCGGTCCCCCGGCGCGTGCCCGCAGGTGCGGACGACGTCGGCGATCGCGTTGGCCAGCGCGCGCACCGGCACCACGACCCCCTTGGGGCGGCCGGTCGAGCCGGACGTGGTGATCACGTACGCGGGATGCTCCGGCCGCACGTCCCGCGGCGGGTCGGTGTCCGGCGCGGCGCCGGCTTCGACGTCGCGGAGCACGACGACCGGTTCGGTGCCGGCGATCAGCTCGGCGATGCGGTCGGCCGGGTACGCCGGGTCGACCGGGAAGTAGGCGGCGCCGGCCTTGGCCACCGCGAGGGCCGCGACGACCAGGTCCGCCGAGCGCGGCAGCACGACGGCCACCACCGCCTCCGGCCCGGCGCCGGCGGCGATCAGCCGGTGCGCCAGCCGGTTGGCCCGCGCGTTCAGCTCCCGGTAGGTCAGCGCGACGCCGTCGTGCTCGACGGCGACGGCCCCGGGCGTGCGTGCCACCTGCGCCTCGACCAGGTCCGCCACCGGCGGCCCCGGCTCGTACCGCGGTCCGCGGCCGTCGGCGAGCACGGCGCCGAGCTCGGCCGGGGACAGCGGCGCGAGCCGGGCCAGGAGACGATCCGGCGTGGTGACCACGGCCTCCAGCAGGGCGAGGAGCCGGTCCGCCGTCCGGTGCGCCAGCGCGGCGTCGAAGGCGTCGGCGCGGTACTCCAGCCGCAGCCGCAGGCACCGGTCCGGCACCACGGTCAGGCTCAGCGCGTAGTGGGTGGCGTCCCGGGCTTCGGCGGCGCTCAGGCGCAGGCCGGCGAGTTCGCCGTCGAGGTCTTCCGACGCGAGCGGGTAGCTCTCGAAGACGAAGGCCGTGTCGAACAGCTCGCCGAGCCCGGCCTGCTGCTGGACCTCCCAGAGCGCGAGGTGCTGGTGCGCGAGGAGGCCGAACTGCGCGCGCTGCAGCCGGGCCAGGGTACCGGCGAGGGTGGCAGCCGGGTCGAGCCGGACGCGGACGGGCAGGGTGTTGATGAACAGCCCGACCAGGTCTTCGATGCCCGCGACCTCCGGCGGCCGCCCGGCGCTGACGGCGCCGAACACGACGTCGGAGCGTCCGGTGAGCTCGCCGAGCGCGATCGCCCAGCAGCCCTGCAGGACGGTGTTGAGCGTGACGCCCTCGGCGCGGGCCCACGCGGTGACGGCCGCGGTCAGCGCCTCCGGCACGTCGACGAGGAGGGCTTCGGGCAGTTCCGGCTCGCGGAGCTGCCCGGGCCCGGCGACGAGGGTGGGCTCGGCGAGGCCGTCGAGGGCTTCGCGCCAGGCTTGGCCGGCCGCGGCGCGGTCCTGGCCGCGCAGCCAGTTCAGGTAGCCGCGGTGGTCCGGCACCGGCGGGACCGGCCGGCCGGCGTAGAGCGCGAAGAGGTCACGCAGGATGAGCGGCATCGACCAGCCGTCGGTGAGGACGTGGTGGTTGGTCGAGACGAACCGGTACCGCCGGTCGGCCAGCCGGATCAGCAGGAACCGCAGCAGCGGCGGGTTTTCCACGTCGAACGGGCGGGCGCGTTCGACGTCGACGACCTGGGCCGCTTCGCTTTCGCGGCCGCGGAGGTCGACTTCCCGCCACGGCAGCCGCGTGCGGGCCGGGACGACCTGCACCGGCTCGCCGGAGCGGCGGCGCCGGAAGCACGCACGCAGCGGCGCGTGCCGGTCCAGCAGCGCCTGCCCGGCCGCGCGCAGCGCTTCGGGGTCGAGCTCGCCTTCGAGGTCGACGACGAGCTGGACGTGGTAGACGTCGGCGGTGCCGTTCCCGCTCAGCGCGGCGTGGTACAGCAGCCCTTCCTGCAACGGCGTCAGCGGGAGGACGTCCTGCAGTCCCTGGGTTGTCACGGTGATTCCTCCCATGCGAGTCCGGCGGCGAGCTCGTCGAGCTCGTCGTCGCCGAGCGAGGTCAGGGTGAGTTCGGCGGGGCCCGCGGCCGGGTCCGCTGTGAGCAGCGCTTCCAGCGCGGTCAGCCAGCGGCGGGCGACGGCGTCGCCGCCGGGCAGCGCGTCCGGGGCCCAGATCCACTCCGCCGCCAGGCAGCCGCCCTCGATCGCCGCGTTGATCGCCAGCACGTGCGCCAGCGGCATGCCCGGGTCCGCTTCGGCGACCGGGGCGGGCTCGGCCGCCCAGTCGCCGCCGGCGTGCGCGGGGTCGCCGAACCGGCCGAGGTAGTTGAAGCCGACCTGCGGCACCGGGAGCCCGGCCAGGCCGGAATCCGGGTCGAGGTGGCGGAGGATGCCGTACCCGATCCCGTTGCCCGGCACCGCGCGCAGCAGCTCCTTCGTGCGGCGCAGGCCACCGGGCTCGAGCCGGACGGGGTACACGCTGGTGAACCAGCCGACCGTCCGGGAGAGGTCGGCCCCCTCGACCAGCTGTTCCCGGCCGTGCCCTTCCAGCGCCACCAGCTGCGGGCGCCCGAGCGCCTCGGCGAGCGCGGTCAACAGCAGCTCCCGGACGTCCGCGTGCGGGTGGGCCAGCACGGCGGCCGTCCGCTTCGCGGTCAGTTCGAGCCGCAGCCGCCGGGCGGTCGCCGCGGTGTCGAGGACCGGGTCGAGCGACCGGTGGCCGAGCAGCGGGTCGGGTCCACTGTGGACCGACTGCCAGTACACCGCCTCGTCCGGTTTCGCCGCGGCGAGCAGCTGGGCCCACTGCCGCAGCGGCGTCCCGACGGGTGCCGGCTCTTGACCGCGCCAGACCGCTTCGAGGTCGTCACGCAGGATCCGCCACGAGACGCCGTCCACGACGAGGTGGTGCAGCACCAGCAGCAGCTTCCCGGGTCCGGTCCCGGTGTCGAACCAGACCGCGCGCAGGACTTCGCCTTCCCAGGGGTCCAGCTCCGCCCGGGCCGCGGCCCCGTACCGTTCGACGTCGGCCGGCGAACCGGTGACCCGGCGCACGTCGACCGGCACCGTCCCCTGTGGACGGACGTGCAGCTCCCACTCCCCGGTCACCCGCAGCCGCAGGGCGTCGTGGTGGTTGACGAGGACCTGCAGCACGTCGCGGAGGCGGTCCGGATCGGCCCCGGCGGGCGTGGTGAACACCATCGCCTGGTTGAAGCCGGCGACCGGCCCGCCGTGGTCGCGCAGCCAGGCGACGATCGGGGTGAGCCCGACGCGGCCGGTGCCCTCGACGTGCGGCAGCACGGGCGCCGCGGCGGCCGGGGTGGCGGCCTCGGCCATCCCGCGCGCGGTACGGGCGGTCAGGACGTCCCGCGGGGTCAGCGCCCACCCGGCCCGGCGGGCCCGCGCGACCACCTGGAGCGCGGTGATGCTGTCGCCACCGAGGTCGAAGAAGCTGTCGTCGACGCCGACGGACGCGAGCCCGAGGACCTCGGCGAGGACCGCGCCCAGCGCGCGTTCCGGGCCGGTTTCGCCCGCCGCGGTGCCGGTGGTGAACACGGGATCGGGCAGCGCGGCGCGGTCCAGCTTGCCGTGCGGGGTGCGGGGCAGCTCCGCCAGCACGGTGACCGCCGCGGGCACCAGGTGCCCGGGCAGCCGGGCCCGCAGGTCTTCGCGCACCGCAACCGGGTCCGCGTCCCCCACCACGTAGGCCAGCAGCCGTCCGGACCGCACGATCGCGGCGGCCTGGGTGACGCCGTCGTGCGCGGTGAGCGCGTGCTCGACCTCTCCGGGTTCGACGCGGAAGCCGCGGATCTTCACCTGCTGGTCGGCGCGGCCGAGGTAGCGCAGCTCGCCGTCGCCGGTCCACGCGGCCAGGTCGCCGCTGCGGTAGAGCCGGGCGCCGGGCGGGCCGAACGGGTCGGCGACGAACCGGGCGGCGGTCCGCGCCGGGTCGCGGTAGCCGCGGGCGACCTGGGCGCCGCCCAGGTAGAGCTCGCCGGGCACGCCCGGCGGCACCGGCCGCAGCCAGGGGTCGAGGACGCGGGCGGTGGTGTTGTCGAGGGGACGGCCGATGGTCGGCCTGGTCCCGGCTTCCAGCGCGCCGGTCACGGTGACGGTCACGGTGGTTTCGGTGGGGCCGTAGGCGTTCACCATCCGGCGGCCGGGCGCCCAGCGCTCGGCGAGCTCCGCCGGGCACTCCTCGCCGGCGACGACGAGCGTGATCCCGCCGGGCAGCCGGGGCACGGTGGCCAGCACGGTCGGCGGCAGGACGACGAAGTTCGCCCGGGTGTCCTCGACGAGCCGGGCGAGGGGTTCGCCGGCGACCCGCTCGGCGGCCGACGGCATGACCAGCGCCGATCCGGTGAGCAGGGTCGCGAAGAGCTCGCCGAGCGCGGCGTCGAAGCCGAGCGGCGCGAACTGCAGCACGCGCGTGCCCGGGCCGAGGCCGAAGCGCCGGTGGTGGTCGGCCGCCAGCGCCAGCACGTTGCGGTGCTGGACGACCACGCCCTTCGGCGTCCCGGTCGAACCCGACGTGTAGACGACGTACGCGGCGTTGTCCGGCGTCAGCGGCGCGAGCCGGTCTTCGTCGGCCGGTGCCCGCGACGGGGCCGGCTGCGCCTCGAAACCGGCGAGGACTTCGGAGGTGAGGACGAGCACCGGCGCGGAATCCCGCAGCAGGTGGGCGATCCGGTCGTCCGGGTAGGCCGGGTCGACCGGGAGCACGGCCGCGCCGGCCTTCAGGACGGCGAGCACGGCGACGACCAGCCCGGTCGACGGCGGCAGCAGCAGCGCCACCACCCGCTCGGGGCAGGCACCCTCGCCGATGAGCACGTGGGCCAGGCGGTTCGCACGCTCGTCCAGCTCGGCGTAGCCGGTTTCGACGCCGTCGCCGAGCACCGCGAGCCGCTCACCGGCCCGGCTCGCCTGGTACTCGAACACGCCGGGCACGGTGCACGCCGGCAGGGCCCGGTGCTCGCCGTCGACGCTGGTGTCGTGGGTGAGGTCGGCCGTGCCGGCCACGGCGCCGGGCGCGGCCGTCACCGCCGTGAGCAGCCGGACGAGCCGGCCGGCCAGCGCCTGCGCGGTGCCGCGGTCGAAGAGACCGGTGTCGAACTCCAGGTAGCCCTGCAGGCCGCCGGCACCGGGGGTGAACGAGAACGCGAGGTCGCACTTGGCGGTGCCGGACGCGACCGGCACCGCGGTCGCGGTGATCCCGGGCAGCGCCAGCCGCGGTTCGGGGGCGTTCTGGAACGCGAGCAGCACCTGGAACCGCGAGGCGACCCGCCCGAACGGCAGGTCCTGGTGCGCCAGCGCGGCCAGGTCGGCTTCACGCACCCTCGCGAGCAGCTCGTGGAAGGTGGGGTTGCCGGACAGGTCCGTCCGCAGCAGGAGCGTGTTCACGAACAGGCCGACGAGGTCGTCGAGGTCGCTGTCGGGCCGGCCCGCGACCGGCGTGGCGATCGGGATGTCGGTGCCCGCGCCGTGCTTGGCGAGCAGCAGGGCCAGCGCGGCGTGGACGACCATGAACGCGGTCGTCCCGGTGTCGGTGGCCAGCGCCGTGACGGCGTCGTGCAGGGCGGGCTCGATCCGGAACGCCACGACGTCACCGCGCCGGGCGGGCTCGGCCGGGCGCGGCCGGTCGGCGGGCAGCTCGATCTCGTCCGGCACCTCGGCCAGGGCCGTGCGCCAGAAGTCCTCCTGCGCACCGAGGTCGAGTTCCCGGTGCCACAGCGCGTAATCCGCGTACTGCACGGGCAGCGGGGTCCACTCCGGACGCCGGCCACGCGTCCGGGCGGCGTAGGCGCGGGAAAGGTCTCTCGCGAGCGGGCCGAGCGACCAGCCGTCCGCGGCGACGTGGTGCACGACGAGCTGCAGCACGTGCTCGGTGCCGTCGATGGCGAACAGCCAAGCCCGGATGGGGAGTTCTTCGCCGAGGTCGAACGGCTCGGCCGCGCGGGCCGCCGTCTCGTGGTCCAGCTCCGCTTTCCCGATCGGCACGACCGGCAGTTCCGGGGCCGTGTCGAGGACCACCTGGTGCGGCACGCCGTCCACCTCGGCGAAGACCGTGCGCAGGCTTTCGTGCCGGGTGACGACGTCGGCCAGTGCGGCCCCCAGCGCGGCGCGGTCCAGCACGCCGGAAAGCCGGATGGCGGCCGCGATGTGGTAGGCCGCGGACGGGCCCGAAAGGCGCTGCTCGGCCCACATCCGTTCCTGGGCGGGCGACAGCGGCAGCCGGGCCGGCCGCGGTCCGGGCCGCAGCGTCCGCGCCTGCGCCCGCCCGCCGGCCCGGTCGAGCACCGGCAGCAGCAGCGCGGGGCTGGGTGCCTCGAACAGCGCCCGCAGGCCCAGCTCGACCCCGAATTCCGCCCGCACCTTCCGCACCAGCGAAGCGGCCAGCAGGGAATGGCCGCCGAGAGCGAAGAAGCCGTCGTCGGCCGACACCCGGTCGATCCCGAGCACCTCGGCGAAGAGCCGGCAGAGCCGGTCCTCGGCGGGTGAGCGGGGCACGAGCCCGGTGCCCGCGCCGGGTACGGGAGCGGGCAGGGCCGCCCGGTCGACCTTGCCGTTGCCGGTCAGCGGCAGGGCGCCGACGACCACGAACGCCGCGGGCACCAGGTGCTCCGGCAGGCGGTAGGCGGCCCAGGCCCGCAGGTCGTCGACGTCGAGCGTCCGCCCGCCCGCCGGGACGACGTGGGCGACCAGGCAGCTGTCCCCGCGCGGATCGGGCCGGGCGCCGACCGTCACCTCGCCGACCGCCTCGTGCCCGGCCAGCACCGTCTCGACCTCCACCGGCTCGACCCGGAAGCCCCGGATCTGCACCTGGTCGTCGGCGCGGCCGACGAACTCCAGTTCGCTGCCGGTCCAGCGCACGACGTCCCCGGTCCGGTACATCCGCTCACCCGCCTCCCCGAACGGGCAGGCGACGAACCGCCCGGCGGTGAGCGCGGCCCGGTTCAGGTACCCGCGGGCCAGGCCCGGCCCGGCGAGGTACAGCTCACCGGCGGTCCCGGCGCCGACGGGGTCGAGCCGGTCGTCGAGCACGAACACGCGCGTGCCGGGCAGCGGGCCGCCGACCGGGCTCCCGGTCGCCGCCGCGTCCAGGCCGCGGTAGGTGGCGTGGACGGTGGCTTCGGTGATCCCGTACATGTTGACCAGCAACGGGCTTCCGGTCCCGTGACGGCGGTACCACTCGGTCAGCTTGCTCGTCTGCAGCGCTTCGCCGCCGAGGACGACCGTGCGCAGGGAGAGTTCTTCCGTCGCTTCGGCGTCGCAGGCGGCGAGCTGCAGGAAGGCCGACGGCGTCTGGCTGAGCACGGTGACCCGCTCGGCGGCCAGCAGCTTGCGCAGCTCCCACGGCGATCGCGCCGTCTCGCGGGGCACCACGACGACGCGGCCGCCGTGCAGCAGGGCGCCCCACAGCTCCCAGACGGAGAAGTCGAAGGCGGCGGAGTGGCAGCAGCTCCACACCTGGTCCGGGCCGAACTCGAACAGGCTCGCCGTGGTGCGGAAGAGCCGCACGACACTGCCGTGCGTGACGAGCACTCCCTTGGCGCGACCGGTCGAGCCGGACGTGTAGATCGCGTAGGCGAGGTTGTCCGCGCGGACATCGGCCTCGGGGTCGGTGGGGTCGAACGCGGCGAGGCGCGCCCGCACGGCGGGGTCGTCGAGCAGCAGGGCCGGCCCGGGCAGCTGCGCGGCGGCGGTGCCGACCACCAGCGCGGGTCGCGCGTCCGCCAGCACGTGCTCCCGGTGCCCGGCCGGGTGGTCGAGGTCGAGCGGCAGGTACGCCGCACCGGTCTTGAGCACCGCGAGCACGGCGGCCACCTGGTCGGCGGACCGCGGCAGGGCCAGCGCGACCAGCCGCTCGGGCCCGGCGCCCGCTTCGAGCAGCAGCCGGGCGAGCCGGTTGGCCCGCTCGTCGAGGGCGCGGTAGCTCAGGTGCTCGTCACCGCTGGTGACAGCGATGCGCTCGCCGCTCTCGCGAACCTGCTCACGCCACAACCCGGCCAGGGTCGCCGTCTCCGCGGGCGCCGCGGCGCCGCTCCAGCCAACCGGCAGCCGCCGCTCGTCGGTCAGGGGTTCCCCGCCGGGCAGCACCGCGGCCAGGGCCGCCGGGGTCGGCGCGTCGAACACCTCCCGGATCGTCAGCTCGGCCCCCAGCCGCGCGCGGATCCGGGTGACCAGCCGGGTGGCGGTCAGCGAGTGGCCGCCGAGCTGGAAGAAGTCGTCGTCGGCCCCGACCGCGGGTACGCCGAGGACGTCCGCGAACACCGCGCAGAGCGCCGCTTCCCGGGCCGTCCGGGGCACGCGGCCGGGCGCCGCCGCCGGCGGCTCGGGCAGTGCCGCCCGGTCCAGTTTCCCGTGCGGGGTCAGGGGAAAGCGATCCAGGACGACGAACGCGGCGGGCACCATGGCGTGCGGGAGCGCCGCGGCGGCGTGGGCGCGCAGCGCACCCGGAACGGCCTCCCCCACGACGTAGGCGACGAGCTGCGGGTCACCGCCGGGAGCGGGCCGGAGCAGGACCACGGCGTCGGCGACGCCGTCGTGCTCGCGCAGCACCGCCTCGACCTCGGCGGGTTCGACGCGGACGCCGCGGACCTTGACCTGGTGGTCGGTGCGGCCGTGGTACTCCAGTTCGCCGTCGCGCCAGCGGGCACGGTCGCCGGTGCGGTACATCCGCTTGCCCGGCTCGCCGAAGGGGCAGGCCACGAACCGCTCCGCGGTGAGCTCCGGGCGGCCGCGGTAGCCGCGGGCCAGCTGGACACCGCCGAGGTACAGCTCGCCGACCACGCCGGGCGGGACCGGGCGCAGCCGCTCGTCCAGCACGTACGCCTGCGTGTTCCAGACCGGGCGGCCGATGGGCACGACCGCGACCTCGCCGGCCGGTGACGTCCAGGCGGTGACGTCGATGGCGGCCTCGGTGGGTCCGTAGAGGTTGTGCAGCTCGGCGTCGAGGGTCCGGTGGAATTCGGCGCGCAGCGCCGGGGAAAGCGCCTCGCCGCTGGTGTACACGCGGCGCAGCCCGGTTCCGGCGGCTTCGGGCAGGAACTCCCGCAGCATCGACGGGACGAAGTGGACATCGGTGACGCCCTCGCGGCGGATCACCTCGGCCAGGTAGGCGGGATCGCGGTGCCCCCCGGGCCGGGCCACGACCAGCGTCGCGCCGGTGATCAGCGGCAGGAAGAACTCCCAGACCGACACGTCGAAGCCGCAGGAAGTCTTCTGCAGCACGCGGTCCCCGGCCGCGATCCGGTAGGCGTCCTGCATCCACAGCAGCCGGTTCGCCAGCGCCGCGTGCGACACCAGGACGCCCTTGGGCTTGCCGGTGGACCCCGAGGTGTAGAGCAGGTAGGCCGCGCCCGGGCCGGGCACGCGGACGGGCGGCACGGTCCCAGGCTCGCCCGGCAGCGCCGAGTCGTCGAGCCAGAGCACCTTCGAGTCCACTGTGGAGGGAAGCAGGCCGGAGAGGCCCGTGGTGCCGAGCACGACGGACGGCGACGCGTCGCCGAGCAGGTGCGCGACGCGGTCGGCCGGGTACTCCGGGTCGATCGGCAGGAAAGCCGCCCCGGACCGCAGGATCGCCAGCAGCGCGACCACCAGTTCCACCGACCGCGGCAGCAGGACCGCGACCACCGTCTCCGGCCCGGCGCCGGCCGCGGCCAGCAGGCCCGCCAGCCGGTCGGCCCGCGCGGCGAGGTCCGCGTAGGTGACGTGCTCCCCCTCGAAGACGACCGCGGTCGCGTCCGGGGTCGCCGCGGCCTGGGCGGTGACCAAGCCGGGCACGGTCACCGCGGGCACCGGGTGGGCGGTCGCGTTCCAGCCGTGCAGGACGAGTTCGCGCTCGCCGGCTTCGAGGACGTCGAAGGCGCCGACGCGCTGCCCGGGATCGGCGAGCGCGGCGGCCAGCACGCGCCGCAACCGTTCGGCGATCCCGCTCGCGGTGGCGCGGTCGAACAGGTCCGCGCTGTACTCGACCGAAGCCTCGATGCCCGCGGGCACCCCGGCTTCGTACCGCTCGTGGTAGTCCAGGAGCAGGTCGAACTTGGCGGTTCCGGTCTCCACCCGCTCGACCACGGCCCCCGGCAGCTCCGGTTCGGCTTGGGCCACGAGCATGACCTGGAAGAGCGGGTTGCGCGACAGCGACCGCACCGGGTTCAGCGCGTCCACGACCAGTTCGAACGGCACGTCCTGGTGCGCGAACGCGGCCAGGTCGCACTCCCGGACCCGGTCCAGGAGCTCGGCGAACGACGGGTCGCCCGAGACGTCGGTGCGCAGGACCAGCGTGTTGACGAAGAAGCCGGCCAGGTCGTCGAGCGCCGGATCGGGGCGGCCGGCGACCGCGGTGCCGATCGGGACGTCGGTGCCGCCGCCGAGGTTCGCCAGCAGCACGGCGAGCGCGGCCTGCAGGACCATGAACACCGTCGAGCCGGTGTCCCTGGCGAGCCGGACCAGCGCCGCGTGGGTCGCCGCGTCGAGGTCCAGGGGCACCCGCCCGCCGGCCAGGGACAGCGTCGGCGGCCGGGGCCGGTCGAAGGGGAGGGCCAGCTCGTCCGGTGCCCCGGCGAGGGTGGCGCGCCAGAAGTCGAGCTGGCGCCGCACCGGACTGTCCGGATCGGACTCCGAGCCGAGCACTTCCCGTTGCCACAATGTGAAATCCGGGTACTGGACGGCGAGGTCCGGCAGGTCCGGGGCGGAGCCGGCGGCCCGGGCCCGGTACGCCGTCACCAGGTCGCGGGCGACCGGCGCCCACGACAGGGCGTCGCCGGCGATGTGGTGGACGACCACGAGCAGCGCGTGCTCCCCGCCGGGCAACCGGAACAGCCGGGCCCGCAGCGGCAGGTCCGCGGCCAGGTCGAACGGCCGGTGCAGGAACACCGAGGAGGAGGCGGCGAGGCCGGCCTCCTCGA
The DNA here is from genome assembly GCF_040638285.1 of Amycolatopsis sp. NPDC026612. NCBI lineage: Bacteria > Bacillati > Actinomycetota > Actinomycetes > Pseudonocardiales > Pseudonocardiaceae > Amycolatopsis > Amycolatopsis sp. NPDC026612. The sequence goes on along the minus strand of NZ_JBEZYB010000045.1, from coordinate 710 downwards.
TCGCCACGGTGTCGAACGGCAGCCGCTCGCGGGCCACCGCCGGGTCGAGGACGTGCTGGTACGGCGAACCGCCGTCGACCGGGAACACCGTGCGCAGGCTTTCGTGCCGGACGAGGACGTCACCCAGCGCGGCGCGCAGGGCCACCGCGTCGACCGCCCCGGCCGGCCGGAGGAGCGTCGGCACGTGGTAGGCCGAGCCCGCTTCGCCGAGCTGGTCGAGGAACCACAGGCGCCGCTGCGCGAACGACAGCGGGACGCGCTCCGGCCGGTCCCGGGCCCGCAGCGGTGGCCGCGCCGGGCCGGCCGCGTCGAGCACCGCGGCCAGGCCCGCGACCGTCGGGTGCTCGAAGACGGCCGAGACCGGCAGCTCGACCCCGAACACCGCGCGGATCCGCCCGGTCAGCCGGGTGGCGAGCAGCGAATGCCCGCCCACGGCGAAGAAGCCGTCGCCGATCCCGATGCCGGGCTGCCCCAGGACGTCGGCGAAGAGCCCGCACAGGATTTCCTCGCGCGGGGTCCGCGGCCGGTCGCCGTGCCCGGCGGGCCACGCCGGCTCCGGCAGGGCGCGCCGGTCGAGCTTGCCGTTGCGGTCCACCGGGAGGTGGTCCACGGTGGCTGATCGGCCAGCAGATCCCGGTGCCGGGCGGGATCAACGTCACCTTCCAGGAGCCCCTGGGCGTGGTCGGCGTGATCGTGCCGTGGAACTTCCC
>NZ_JBEZYB010000044.1:0-61905 GCF_040638285.1 Amycolatopsis sp. NPDC026612 | reverse complement strand
ACCTGATCGCCGACCCGGCCGGGGACGCGCCCCGCGACGCGTTGTTCCACCTGGGGGTGCGGGTGACCGACGCCCGGGGTTCCGGGTCGGTGTAGCCGGCCTCCCAGGCCGCGCGGCGCTCCGCCTGCAGCACCGGGTCGGCCACCGGGGCCGCCGACAGCAGGCGCCGCGTGTACTCCTGCTGCGGCGAGTGCAGCACCTGGTCGCGGGTGCCGACCTCGACCAGCTTGCCGTGCTGCATCACCGCGACGCGGTCGGCGAGCAGGTCGACCACCGCCAGGTCGTGGCTGATGAACAGGCAGGCGAACTGCAGCGACTGCTGCAGGTCCAGGAACAGGTCCAGCACGCGGGCCTGCACCGACACGTCCAGCGCCGAGGTGGGCTCGTCCGCGATGAGCAGCGCCGGGTCGAGCGACAGCGCGCGGGCGATGGCCACGCGCTGGCGCTGGCCGCCGGAGAGCTCGTGCGGGTAGCGGTTCATGTAGTGCCCGCCCAGCTCGACCTTGTCGAGCAGCGAGCGCACGCGCGCCGACAGCGCCTTGCCGGACAGCACCTTGTGCAGCACCATCGGCTCGGCGATCGACTCGCCGATCGTCATCTTCGGGTCCAGCGTCGACGCCGGGTCCTGGAACACGATCGAGAAGAACCGGCGAAGCGGGCGGAGCTCCTTGGCGGACATCGTCGTGATGTCCTTGCCCGCGATCGCGACCGTGCCCTGGGTCGCGCGCAGCAGGCCGACGGCGCAGCGGCCGACCGTCGACTTGCCCGAGCCCGACTCGCCGACCAGGCCGACGATCTCGCCCTTGGCGATGGTGATCGAGACGTCGTCCACCGCGCGGTTCTTGCTCTGGCCGCGGCGGCCGGGGTACTCGAGCACGAGGTTCTTGATCTCCAGCGCCGGCGCGGACGCTTCGATCACGGCCTCGAGCTCGGCGTCGGCCAGCCGGATCTCCTCGGCGATCTTGGCCGCCTCGGTGCTGTCGCTGGCGATACCGCCGTCCTCGAGCAGCCGGCGGCCCTCGGGGCGCTGGCCGAGGACCGGCACCGCGGCGAGCAGCCGCCGGGTGTAGTCCTCCTTCGGTGACGCGAACAGCTCGCGCACCGGCGCCTCTTCGACGATCTCGCCCTGGTACATCACGATCACGCGGTCGGCCATGTCGGCGACGACGCCCATGTCGTGGGTGATCAGCACGATCGCGGTGTCGAGGGTGTCCCGCAGCTTGCGCAGCAGGCCGAGGATCTCCGCCTGCACGGTGACGTCGAGCGCCGTGGTCGGCTCGTCGGCGATGATGACCTTCGGGTCGCAGGCGATCGCCATGGCGATGACGACGCGCTGGCGGAGGCCGCCCGAGAGCTGGTGCGGGTACTGCTTGAACCGCTGCTCCGGGTTCGGGATGCCGACCATGTCGAGCAGCTCGACCGCGCGCTTGTCGGCGGCGTCCTTGGCGATGTCGAGGTGCGAACGCAGGGCCTCGCGCAGCTGCCAGCCGACCGTGTAGACCGGGTTCAGCGCGGTCATCGGCTCCTGGAAGATCATCGCGACCTGGTTGCCGCGGATCTTCTGCATGTCCTTCTCTTTGAGATCCGCCAGGTTGCGCTCGCCGAGGCGCAGCTCGCCGGCGATGCGGCTGGTCTTGGGCAGCAGGCCCAGCACCGACATCGACGTGACGGACTTGCCGGACCCGGACTCCCCGACCACGGCGACGATCTCGCCGGGCTGCACGTCGAACCCGATGCCCTTCACGGCGTCGACGACGCCGTCTTCGGTCTGGAACGACACGCTGAGATCGGAGATCGACAGAACCGATCCGGACACGCCGGCGACGTCCGCCGAAGTTGCTTCAGTGCTCACCAAGATGCCCTTCGTGGGGGTACAGACGGTCACGACGCGGCGGTCGCGACTCGCGCGAGGATAACCGAGGGTGTCCCCGACGAAGGTCGGAGCACGGGAATTACGCTCAACCCGTGATCTCCCCGGTATCCCGCAGGCTGCTGTTCGTCCACGCCCATCCCGACGACGAAAGCATCACCACCGGCGCCTCGATCGCACGATACGCGGCCGAAGGCGCCGAGGTGACAGTGGTGACGTGCACCCTGGGTGAAGAGGGCGAGATCATGGCCGGCCTCCCCGAGCTGGCGGGGCTGGGTGCCTGGGCGGCCGACCAGCTGGGCGGCTACCGCGTCGCCGAGCTGAAGGCCGCCTGCGCCGCGCTCGGGGTGTCGCGGCACCGTTACCTGGGCGGCACCGGCCGGTGGCGGGACTCGGGCATGGCCGGCACCCCGTCGGCGGCGCACCCGAGGGCGTTCACCGGGGGCAGCGCCGAGGAGCAGGCGGCCCAGCTGGCGGAGCTCCTCGACGAGGTCCGGCCCCAGGTCGTCGTCACCTACGACGCCTTCGGCGGCTACGGCCACCCCGATCACATCCGGGCCCACGAGATCACGATGGCGGCGGCGACGCGGGCGGGCTCGGTGGAGCGGGTGTTCCACACGGTGACGGCGAAGAGCGCGGTGCGTGCCGGGCTGGCCGCGCTGCGTGCGGGCGAGCCCCGCTACCGCGTCCCGGACGACGACGAGCTGCCCGCGACCCCCGACGAGGAGATCACCACGGTGCTCGACGTCGCCGCGCACCTCCCGGCGAAGGTGGCGGCCCTGCGCGCGCACGCGACGCAGCTGGCGGTGGTCGACGGCGATGTGCCGTACTTCGCGTTGACGAACGAGATCGCCCAGCCGATTCCCGCGGAAGACTGCTTCGTGCTGGCCCACGGTCCGGCCGAGGGCGCGGCGGACGACCTGTTCGGCGGGCTGTGACCGTGGAGGAGCGGCTGACGCTCGAGCGGGGGCTGCTGCTCGCGCTGCTCGTCGTCGACACCCTGCTGTTCGCCGTCCTCGAACTGTTCTTCCTGCCGCTGCGGATCGGGGTCGTCCCGGTCCCGGTGACGATCCTCGTCGGCGCCGTCAGCACACCGTGGCTGGTATGGACCACGGGGAAGCTGGTGCGCCCCGGGCTTTCGTGGGTACCCCTGGCGGTGTGGGTGCTCGTCGTGTTCGGGGTCGGTCTGCTGGGCCCGGGCGGTGACCTGGTGCTGATCCAGGACTGGCGGGCACTGGTGCTGCTCGGGGCGAGTGCGCTGCCGGGCGCGATGGTGCTCGGCGCCGGGCCGGGCCGGACGGTGGGAAGGAGACCGGGACGTGGCTGAGGCGATCTCCGACCGGCAGGTCGTGGCGGTGCTGCGGCCGTTCGTGCGTGCGTGCGGGCCGATGCTCGACGCGCTGCGCGAGTCCGATCCGTTCGGCCTGCAGGCGCGGGCGCAGCGGCCGGAGCAGGACGATCTGGCCGGCGTCGAGTCGGGGCTGAAGACGAAGCTGATCCACGGCGTCACGTCGGTGAAGGTGCCCGGCACGGCGGCGTGGGCGCGGATGACCGGCTACGACCGGTCGAGCTGGTGGATGAACCGCGTCGGCCGGTTCACCGCGCTGCTGACGGCCATCCCCGGCCTGGGTGGCGCGCTGGCCGACCGGCTGCCGGTGCAGGACACGCTCGGCGCGGCGTCGCAGGGCCTGCTGCTGTGCGCCATCGCCGGCGAGTACGGCGTGACGGACGTCGGCACGCGGGTGCGGCTCATCGCGTGGGTGCTCTTCGAGCGCGACATCGCCCCCGATCTGGCGGCGGGCAAGCACGCGGAGCACGACGAAGCCGCCGAGGCGAACGAAGCGGCGAAGCTGACCGAGGAATTGACGGCGTCCGAGAAGAAGCACGGCAAGGCGACGGTGAAGGCCGCGGCGGGGACGCTGTGGCGCCTCGGCCGGGGGCTCGTCGGGATCACCGGTGAACTGGAGAAGCGGCCGCGCGGCAACATCCTGCACCGCGCGCTCGGCATGCTGCCGGTCGTCGGCGCGGCGGGCGACTACCTCGGGGAGCGCTCGGGCCTGCGGGTCGTCTGGAAGCGCGCGCACGTCTGGCTGACCGAACACCGCGGCTGATCGTCCCCGCGCGCGGCCGTAACAAGGCCGGGCCCGGTGCCGACTACGGCCGAGCCCGGCGCACCGGCGCCGGATCGTTCGGGCTGCGAGCGCGCACCGACGACCTCGCCGGCGTCGAGTCCGGCCTGAAGGCGAAGCTGCTCAACGGCGTGGCGGCGGCGAAGGCGCCCTGCAGCGGCGATCGGCAAGGTGCCGCCCCGCGGTGATCTTCCCATGCGGCGGCCGCGGCAAACCTCAGTTCCAGAACTGGAAGACGCCGAAGCCGATCTTCGCGCCGTCCACGTACCCGCCGAGCGCGTTGAAGATGGCGTAGGCGCCCTCCCACAGTGCGTTGTTGGCCGGACGGAAGAGAAACAGGAGCGCGAACAGCATGATCGGCGCCCACGGGCGGACCTGCGCCCCGAGTTCACGAGCTCGTGGGGGCAGGTACGGCTCGATCGCGCCCCAGCCGTCGAGGCCCGGGATCGGGAGGATGTTGAGCAGGAACGTCACCACCTGCAGCAGCGCCAGGTAGGACATCGCGATCACCAGGCCGCCCGCCATCGGGACCAGCGCGACCACCAGCGCCAGCGCCGCCCCGACCGCGAGGTTGCTCAGCGGCCCGGCCAGCGAGACCCACGACGACGTCCCGCGCGAGCGCAGCGCCCCGCGGTTGATCCAGACCGCGCCGCCCGGCAGCGGGATGCCGCCGATGATGAGGAAGACCAGCGGCAGGATGATCGAGAGGACGGGATCGGTGTACTTCCGCACGTCCAAGGTCAGGTAACCCTTGTGGGCGACGCTGTAGTCACCGCCGCGGTAGGCGACCATCGCGTGCCCGAACTCGTGCAGTGACAGCGACGCCACCCAGCCGGCGGCGACGAAGATCACCACGCCCGCGATGAGCAGCGGGTCGCGGTCGCGCACGAAAACGGTGTTGATGTCACCGAACGCAGCCATGGCGCCACCGGCGACGGTGAGCGCGAGGATGCCGAGGAAGACCGGGCTGGGGCGCACTGCTGACTTCTGCACGTGCTCCAGTCTTCCGTATGCCCGGTGTGAAGTTACCGGCGTGTCCCCTTGCGCGATCGGGCCGGAACGTCCCCCGAACTCGCTACTCCGCTTGACCTGATCGCACTACACGGGTGTAATCACAGTGATGTCATTCGCCGCCGAGAGGGGACGGCGAGTGTCGTTTCACCACCGCCAGCCTGGGGAGTGCTAGGGAGCGAGGAGGCGGACGTGCGGTTGGAAGCCGATGGGAAGGAATGGGGGCACGTCATGAGTTGGGGCGAGATCCCGGAGCAGGCTCTGGGAGATCTCACCGAGCTCATCGATGCCACCGAAGAAGAGCAGGATTGGCAGGAACGCGCTCTGTGCGCGCAGACGGACCCGGAGGCGTTCTTCCCCGAGAAGGGCGGTTCCACCCGCGAAGCCAAGCGGATCTGCCTGGGTTGCGAGGTCAAGGACGAGTGCCTTGAGTACGCGCTGGCCCACGACGAGCGCTTCGGCATCTGGGGCGGTCTGTCCGAGCGGGAGCGCCGGAAGCTCAAAAAGCGTGCCGTCTAGTGCGAATCACCGGTGATGCCCGGCGTCACCGGTGATTCCGCTGTGCGGGGCGCTCGGTGTGGGTTCACCACCGGGTGATGGAGTGGGGCCGTAGGGTGGCCGGACCGACTGCCGCCTGATCTGGAGCGTTCGTTGCCCCGCACCGCCGCGCCCGTCCCGCGCACCGCGCCCGTTCTGGCCATTGTGGTCTGTCACGACGGCGAAAACTGGCTGCCGCTGGCGCTTTCCGCGTTGCGCCGCAGCACCGTCCGCCCCCGGCACGTCCTCGCCGTGGACACCGGCTCCACCGACTCGACCCCGCGGCTGCTCGCCGAAGACCCGGGGCCCGGTTCTTCCCCCGTGCTTTCCGGCGTCATCACACTGCCGGGTGACACCGGCTTCGCGGCCGCGGTCGTCGAAGCCGTCCGGCACGCCACCGAGCGCTGGGGCGACCCGGGATCCTGGCTGTGGTTCTTGCACGACGACTGCGCCCCCGAACCCGACTGCCTCGAGCAACTCCTGCACGTGGCCACGGAGGAACCGTCGGCCACCGTGCTCGGCCCCCTCGGCCTCGACTGGACCGATCCGCGGCTGATCGTCGAAGCCGGCCTGTCCACCGACGCCGCCGGCCACCGCCGTCAGGTCGCCGCGACCGGCGAGGACCCGGTGGAGGTGCTCGCCGTGCCCAGCGCGGGCTCGCTCGTACGCCGCGACGCCTGGGACTCCCTCGGCGGCTTCGACCCCGATTTCCCGTTGCTGCGCGAGGATCTCGACTTCGGCTGGCGCGCGAACGCCGCCGGGGGCGTGGTCCTGTCCGTCCCGCTCGCGCGTGTGCGGCACGCCCGGGCCGTCACCACCGGGCAGCGGGCGGCGGACGCGCTCCCCGGCACCCTGCCCGCCGCGGACCGCGCCCACGGGCTGCGCGTGTTCCTGGTGAACTGCTCGCCGTTTTCCTTCTGGGCGGGCATGATCCGGCTCCCGCTGCTGGCGGTGCTGCGCGCGCTCGCCTTCGTCCTGGTGCGCCGCACGGGGGAAGCACGGGCCGAGTTCGCCTCGGCCGGGTACCTCCTCAGTGGACGCGGCGGATTGCGCGCCGCGCGGGCCCGGCGGCGGCGGAATCCGCGGCCGGGCACGGTTCGCGGTCTCTTCACCGGACGCGGGACCCGGCTGCGCAACGCCCTCCGCGCCGGCGTCGTCGGCCTGGTGCGCCGCGGCGTCGAGAACGACGTCGCCCTCGGCCGGGTGCCCGAGACCGTCGAAACCGAGTCGGCGTGGGTGACGCCGGAAGCGCTCGACGCCCGGGAGGACCGTCCGGTCGGCCCCGGCGCGCTGCCCGCCGGGGCGCTGCGGGGAGTCGGCTCGCACGGGTCCGGGCTGCGCCGGCCGGGCACGCTCGTGGCCGTCGCGCTGCCGGAAACCCCGGCTGCCGTCGCCGAAGGCACCCCCGAAGCCGAAGAGCCGGAACCGGAGTTCGTCTTCGTCGAGGTCAACCGCCGCCGGGTGCTCGCGGCCACGATCTTCGCGCCGCCCGTGGTGCTGCTCGTCGTGCTGACCGCACTCGGCCTCTTCGTCAACCGCGCCCGGCTCGGCCTCGACCTCTTCGGCGGCAAACTGCTCCCCGTCGCCGGGCTGGGCGACCTCTGGTCGTCGTACCTGACGCCGTGGCACGCGATCGCGGGCGGCACCGGCGCTCCCGCGTCGGCCACCCTGCCGGTGCTCGGCACGCTCGGCGCGGTGTTCGCCCCGATCGGCGGCCCGGCCGCACTGGTCGCCGTGCTGCTCCTCGGCGACATCCCGCTGGCCGCGCTGAGCGCGTACGCGGCGACGCGGCGGCTTCGGGTACGCCGCTGGGTCCGGGCCGTCGTCGCCGCGACGTACGCGCTGCTGCCGGCCGCGACCGCCGGTGTGGCGCAGGGCCGGCTCGACGTCGTCGTGGTGCACCTGGTGCTGCCGCCGGTCGCGGCGGGCATCGCCGGGCTGCTGATCCGGGCGGACACGCGCTGGCTGCACGTGTCCGCGCTGTCGGCGTTCGGGGTTGCGCTGCTCGGCGCGTTTTCGCCGCTGGCGCACGGGCTCGCGCTCGCCGGGCTCCTGATCGGGTTCGTCGTGCTGCCCGCGCCGACCGGGCTGGCGCGCCGGATCGCGTCGGTAGCCATCGTGGTGCTGCTGCCGCTGGCGTTGCTGCTGCCGTGGCCGACCGTGCTGCTCCGGCACCCGGAACTGCTCGTGCAGGGACTCGGCGGCGCCGCGAACGCCGTCTCGGGCACCGATCTGGCCGGGCTCGACCCCGGTGGCCCCGGCGCGTGGCCCGTCGGCGTCGTGGTGATCGCCGCGGCGCTGGTGGCCGTGGTCGTCCGGCCGACGAAGCTCGCGGCCGGCGGGCTCGCGCTCGCGGCGCTGGGCGCGGGCGGCCTGGTGCTGGTGCGGCTGGTCGCCGCGCCGCCGATGCAAGGCGGCGCCCCGGCGCACGGCTACGCCGGTGTGCCGCTGGTCATCGTCGGCGCCGGGCTGCTGTGGGTCGTGCTCGGGTCGTGGCAGCGCGGCGGCTCGGCCGGGGTCCCGGCGACGTGGCTGCCGAAGGTGATGGCCGCGGCCGGGGTGGCGGTGTTCCTGGCGCTGGCGGCCGGCGCGGTGGTCGTCGGCTCCCAGGGACCGCTCCGGGCCGGTGAGCGGCCGTCGCTGGCCCCCGAGGTCGCGGCCGAGCTGACCGCGTCCGGCCGGTCGGTGCTCGACGTGGCGCCGGACGCGACCCGGCAGATCGCCGGCCGCCTGCCCCGCTACGGCGACGACGAGCTGGCCCCGACGCCCGGCACCCCGGCCCGGCTGGCGGCCTGGCGCCGCGACCTCGGCCAGGGCGACGCCGCGGCGGTGCAGCGCGTCGTGGCGGCCGCGGCGGCCTCGGGCGTGCAGTACCTGGTGCTGCCGCCCGGCGTCGACCCGCAGGCGTACCCGCCGCTGGCGAAGGACGCGCTCTCGGTGGCCGCACCGACGTCCGACGGCCGGGGCGTGCTGAAGCTGCTCCCGCCGGCGGGCCAGGTGATCTTGATCTCGCCGGAACAGGCGAAGGCGGCGGTCACGGGCGGCGGCGCGCCGGGGACCGCCCCGGGCGTCGTGCCGGTGCGCGCGGACCTGCCGGACGTGCGGGTCCGCGTGTCCGACGGCCCCACCGGACGGTTGCTCGTGCTGGCGGCGGAGCAGGAAGCGGGCTGGAAGGCCACGGTGGGCGGCAAGCCGGTGCCGATCGTGCCGGCGTGGGGCCACCAGGTGGCGGTCTCGGTGCCGCCGACGTCGTCGGAGGTCACGGTCGACTACCCGGGCACGGAACGGAACCTCCTGCTGCTGGCCCAGCTGGCCGCGGTGCTGTTCACGCTCCTGACGGCGGTCCCCGCCCGCCGCCGCCCCTGAAACCCGAAAGCGGCACTTTCACGTGAAAGCTACGCTTTGCATCCCAAAGCGGCACTTTCACGTGAAAGTGCCGCTTTGGCCGCCGGGGCTACTCGCCTTCGATGACGTCCGGTTCCACGCCGAGGTAGCCCGCCACCTGCTCCACCAGCACGTCGTGCACCAGCTCGGCCAGCTCCGACGGGTCCTTCGCCCGTGCCTCCAGCGGCCGCCGGTAGAGCACGATCCTGGCCCGCGTCGGCAGGCCCGTGCGGTCGACACCCGCCGGGACCAGCCGCGACAGCGGGACCGCGCCGTCGTGCAGGACGCCGTCCGCCGGGGAGTGGCCGTTTTCGCGGATCTCCGGCACGTCGTCGACCGCCACGTCGAGCTTCGTCAGCTCGTGGCGCCAGCGGGCTTCGATCGGCTCCAGCGCGTCGAGCACCAGTGCGTCGAACCGTTCCGCGCGGCTCGCGGCGGCGGGCAGGGTCGCCGGATACAGCGTCCCGCGCAGGCCCCGGCCATGCCGGTCCCGCCGCGAGCGCCGCCGCTGTCGGTAATCACGAGCCGTCGCCACTCCGGAAGTCTATGCGGTCGGCGCGTCCCAGCGCGTGTCGCTCCTCCTACCTTGCGGCGACGCGCTATCGTTTCGGATCGTGCGGAGCGTACGGAAGTGTTCGCGTACTGGCTGTCTCGAGCCAGCTGTGGCCACGCTGACGTATGCGTACAGCGACTCCACCGCCGTCGTCGGCCCGCTGGCCACCGCCTCCGAGCCCCATTCGTACGACCTCTGCGAAGTCCACGCGCTGCGGCTGACCGTCCCGAAGGGCTGGGAAGTCGTCCGGCACGAAGGCGCCTTCGCCGCCCCGGACCCGTCGGCCGACGAGCTGACCGCGCTGGCCGAGGCCGTGCGCGAGGCCGGCCGCCCCGGCAAGCCCGCGCCGCCCGCACCCGAGCCGGAGGGCCCGTCCGGGCGCCGCGGCCACCTGCGGGTCCTCCCCGGTCGCGCCTGAACGCGTAAGCCACGCACCTCGCCGGTAGGCTTTCCGCGCGGCGCAGCGGGCGCCGGGACGACTATTCGCGGGGAGACGGCGTGCCAGACCTTTCGGGCATCGTGAAGGCCTACGACATTCGCGGCGTGGTCGGCGAGCAGCTCGACGCGGACCTCGTCCGCGACTTCGGTGCCGCCTTCGCCCTGCTCATCAAGCCGGAAGCGCCGTCGGTGGTGATCGGCCACGACATGCGCGACTCCTCGCCGGCGCTGTCGGCCGCGTTCGCCGAGGGCGTCACCTCGCAGGGTCTCGACGTGGTGAGCATCGGGCTGGCCAGCACCGACCAGCTGTACTTCGCGTCGGGCTCGCTGAACCTGCCGGGTGCGATGTTCACCGCGAGCCACAACCCCGCCAAGTACAACGGCATCAAGCTGTGCCGCGCCGGTGCCTCCCCGGTCGGTCAGGACACCGGGCTGGCCGAGATCCGCGACACCGTCGAGCAGGGCGTGCCCGGGTTCGAGGGGCAGCGCGGCACCGTGTCCGAGCGGGACGTCCTCGCCGACTACGCCGCCTACCTGCGCAACCTGGTCGACCTGTCCGGCAGCCGGCCGCTGAAGATCGTCGTCGACGCCGGTAACGGCATGGGCGGGCACACCGTCCCGACCGTCTTCGACGGGCTCCCGATCGACGTCGTGCCGATGTACTTCGAGCTCGACGGCACCTTCCCGAACCACGAGGCCAACCCGCTCGACCCGGCGAACATCGTCGACCTGCAGGCGAAGGTGCGCGAGGTCGGCGCGGACGCCGGCGTCGCCTTCGACGGCGACGCCGACCGCTGCTTCATCGTCGACGAGCGCGGCGAGCCGGTTTCGCCGAGCGCGATCACCGCGCTGGTGGCCGTCCGCGAGCTGGCGAAGGACCCGGGCGGCACGGTCATCCACAACCTGATCACGTCCAAGGGCGTGCCGGAGATCGTCGCCGAGCACGGCGGCAAGCCGGTCCGCACCCGCGTCGGGCACTCGTTCATCAAGGCCGAGATGGCCCGCACCGGCGCCATCTTCGGCGGCGAGCACTCCGCGCACTACTACTTCCGCGATTTCTGGCGCGCCGACACCGGCATGCTGGCGGCGCTGCACGTGCTCGCCGCGCTGGGGGAGCAGAACGGCCCGCTGAGCGAGCTGACCAGCGCGTACTCGCGCTACGCCGCCTCGGGGGAGATCAACTCCACGGTCGACGACCAGGTCGCGAAGATGATGGCCGTCAAGGACGCCTTCGGCACCCGCTCCGGCGTCGAGCTCGACGAGCTGGACGGCCTGACCGTGCAGCTGCCGGGTGGCGCCTGGTTCAACCTGCGCCCGTCGAACACCGAACCGCTGCTGCGGCTGAACGTCGAGGCCGCGAACGCGGAGGCCGTCCAGGGACTGGTGGACGAAGTACTCGCGATCATCCGCAGCTGACCCGTCCACGATGAAGGGGACCGGAACCGTGTCCGGAAGGTGCCCTTCATCACAGCCCTCTGCGTGGTATGGAGGAACCATGGCCATCACGCTCGACGCCCAGCTCCTCGAGATCCTGGCGTGCCCGTCGCCCGACCACGCCCCGTTGCGTCCCGGGGCGCCGGGCAACCCCGAGGCCGACGCACTGACCTGCACGGAGTGTGGCCGGGTGTACCCGGTCCGTGACGGCATTCCGGTGTTGCTCCTCGACGAAGCCACCGTGCCGTCGGAAAGCGGTCCGGCGCCCAGCGGTGCGCCCGGTGACACCGGAAGCTCCGATGCCGACAGTGCTTGACGACACGCTGCTCGACGACCCCGCGCGGCTGGCCGAGGCCGACAGCGCGGGGCTGCTCCGTGCGGCCGCGATGGCCGGCGCCCAGGTGCGGGCGGCCGCCGAGATGGCCGCCGAGCTGGAGCTGTCCGAGCGGCTCGACCTGGGCCGCCCGCGCGCCGTCGTGCTGATCGACCGGCCGGGGGTGAGCCGCACGCTCACGCGGCTGCTGGCCGCTCTGCTGGCGCCGTCGTGCCCGGTCCCGGTGGTCGTCGCCGAGGTGGTGCCGAGCTGGATCGGCGCGCTCGACGTCGTGTTCGCGCACACCGACGACCCCGGTGACCGTGAGCTCGCCGCGTCGCTGGAGCGCGCCGCCCGCTACGGCGCTTCGGTGGTGCTTTCCGGGCCGGCGGAGGGCCCGGTGGCGGCCGCGGTGGCGGGTAAGGGCCTGCTGCTGGCGCCGCGCGTCCCGGTGCCGGCGGAGCTGGCGTTCCCGCGCGGCCTGGCCGCCGGGCTGCTCACCGCGAACGCGCTGGGCCTGCTGATCTCCGACGTCCAGGTGCTGGCCGACCAGCTGGACCTGGAAGCCGAAAAGGACTATCTGGCGCGGGAGTCGTTCGCGAACCCGGCCAAGGCGCTCGCGCTGCGGGTCGCCGACCGCGTGCCGCTGCTGTGGGGGCTGGACCCGGTTGCGGTCGCCGTCGGCGAACACGCTGCGCACGCATTTGCCGCCCACGCGGCCACGGTGTGCGACGTCGAGGACTATCGTCAGGCCCTGGCGCGCCCCGCGTTGCGGCGGGCGGCGCAGTCGGCCGGCGCCGAGCGTGACATCTTCGCCGATCCGGACGATCCCTCTGGTGACATCCCCACCCGGGTGCTGCTGCTCTCGGTGCGGACCGGTCCGGCCACGGACGCGGCGCGCTACCAGGCCGAGGATCTGCTGCCGGGTGCGGACGTCATCGCGCCGGCCGAGGAGATCGAGGCCGACGAAATCGTGCGGGCCGCGGTGCTGGCACTGCGGTTCGAACTGGCGGCGGTCTATCTCGGGCTGGCGGCGGGCAGCATCGGCGGCGCGGGTCGCTTCGCGCCCGCGACGGCGTGAGACCCGCCTAGCACCGGCCGCGGCCGGTGCCGAAGGAGTGGAGTTGAGGTGACAGTGGAGCTGCTGCGCAACGCGGTGCGGCCCTACGCCTGGGGATCGCGAACGGCGATCCCCGAGCTGCTGGGCCGTCCGGTACCCGCGCCGCACCCCGAGGCCGAGCTGTGGATGGGCGCCCACCCGGGTGACCCTTCCCACGTCATCGGCCCGGACGGGACCGAGCGGAGCCTGCTGGAGCTGGTGGACGCCGACCCGGTGACGCAGCTCGGCGAGCGGTGCGCGACGCGGTGGGGCGGGCGCCTGCCGTTCCTGCTGAAGATCCTCGCGGCGGAGGAGCCCCTGTCGATGCAGGCGCACCCGTCGGCGGCGCAGGCCGCGGAGGGGCACGCCCGCGAGGAGCGGCTGGGCATCCCGCGGGACGCGTCGAACCGCAACTACCCCGACCCGACGGCGAAGCCGGAGCTGGTCTGCGCGCTGACGGAGTTCCACGCACTGGCGGGATTCCGCGCCCCGGACCGCACGATGAAGCTGCTGAAGGCCATCGAGACGCCCGGGCTGGGGAAGTACACCGGGCTCCTGGAGGCGCAGCCGGATTCGTCCGGGCTGCGGGCGCTGTTCACGACGTGGATCACGCTGCCGCAGTCGTCGCTGGACGCCCTGCTGCCGGACGTGCTGGACGCCTGCGTCCGGCACGTCCGGGAGCACGGCGAATTCGCCGTCGAGTGCCGGACGATCCTCGAGCTGGGCGAGGCGCACCCGCGCGACGCGGGCGTGCTGGCGGCGTTGCTGCTGAACCGCCTGACGCTGCGCGCGGGCGAGGCGATCTACCTGCCGGCCGGCAACCTGCACCTGTACCTGCACGGCACGGCCGTGGAGATCCTGGCGAACTCGGACAACATCCTGCGGTGCGGTTTGACGCCGAAGCACGTGGACGTCCCGGAGCTGCTGCGCGTGGTCGACTTCGCGTGCGGCGAGATGCCGGTGCAGTGCGGTGACGTGGGCGACAGGCTGGCGGTGTACCGCACCGACGCGCCGGAGTTCGAGCTGTCGCGGGTGGAGTGGGCACCCGGTCAGGACGACGAGATCTCCGTCGACAGCGTCGGCCCGCAGATCCTCCTGTGCACGGCGGGCGACCTGCTGGTGACCGCGGACGACGGCGAGAAGGTCGAACTGCGCCGCGGCCAGTCGGTGTGGCTGCCGGCGGCCGACCCCCCGGTCAGGATTCGCCCCCTGGACGGCGGCCGGGCCCAGCTCTTCCGCGCCACCGCGGGCACCTGCGAGGACTGACGACCCGGAGACCCGGCACACGCGTCCGGGAGTTTCTGTGTGCGTTCCGTGTGGCGGCGTCCGCCACGATCGACCCCAAGGGGGGACCCTGGTGCGGTGATGCGCGCCGCGGGTCCGCTGGGGGTGGCGCCGGTCGGATTCGCCCGGCGTCGGTGGGCTTGAGGTGGTGCCGCGAGGGGGCGGCACCACCTCGGTAGCCCCCTCGCGCAGGCGAGGCGGATGGTGTCGCGGGGGCGGCACCACCCCGTCAGGCCGGTTCGGGCACCACCCACCCCGTCAGGCCGGTTCGGTGAGCGCGAGCAGGGCCCGGCGGAGGGCAGCCGCGCTGGCGTCGCGCGGGTCGAGCAGGCCGGCGGCTTCGGCAAGGGCTTCCGCGGCCGATTCGTCGTCTCCTGTTGCTTCGTACGCCCGGTGGAGCACCAGCCACGTCAGCCCGGCCGCCGGCCGGCCCCCCATTTCGCGGAACTCGTCGAGGCAGGCGCGGAGCACGGGGATCGCCTGGGCCGCCCGGCCTTCGCCGATCCAGGCCGCCGCCAGCGCCCGGGTGCACGACAGCTCGCGCGGGCGCTCGTCCAGCTCCCGCGCCAGCTCGCGGGCTTCTCCGAACGCCGCCGTCGCGACGTCCCGGGACCCCGTCGCCGCCGAGATCGCGCCCAGCGTGCGCAACGACTTCGCCAGCGCCGACCGCGCCATCGTGCCGCGCAGGAGAGCCACCGACTCCGCGATCGCCGCCGCCGCGCCGGGATCGTCGCCCGTCAGCAGCGAGGACCACGCGTACCCGTGCCAGGCTTCGCCGATGACGCGGGCGTCGCCGGTTTCACGCGCCGCCGCCAGCGCCGTCCGGTCGACCTCGCGGGCGTCGGCGATCCGGCCGAGCCGCAGCAGGGCGGCCGACTCCGCGGCCCGCACCCACCCGAGCTCCGCGGCCGAACCGTCCACAGTGAACAGTTCGCGCGCGTGGGCCGCCGTCTGCAGGGCCTCTTCGGCGCGGCCGAGCCCGATCAGGCAGTGCGCCAGGTTCGCCGAAACCCACGCGTGGGCGCGGCGGTCGCCGTGGGCTTCGAGCTCCTTCGCGCACGCGCGGTAGCGGACCGCGGCCTCCTCGTACTGCCCGCGGGCGTGGCGCAGCAGCGTCAGGGTGGCCTCGGCGACCGCCGCGAGCGGCGGGTCTTCGGCCGCGGCGACCAGCACCGTCTCGTACGCCGCCCGCATGTCGGCGTACTGGCCGTGCAGGTACAGGTAGACGCCGAGCCGGTCGAGCAGGAGCAGCGCGTCCCGCGCGCCGAGCGTGCCGATGAGCAGCACGAGGTTCGCGCGCTCGGCGGAAAACCAGTCGTCCGGCCGCGCGAGCAGCCGCTCCACCAGCTCGCGCGGCAACGGCTGCGCGGGCGGCTCGTGGGCCGGCGACGGCATCGGCACCGTGCGCGGCAGCCGGGCCGCCGCCTCGTCGGCGAGGGCGAGTGTCGCCGCCAGCACCGTCCGGAGCCCCTCGGTGGGCGCCGGATCGCCGAGCTCCGCGGCGTACAGCCGGACGAGGTCGTGCATCCGGTACCGGCCTTCGCCGGTCGCGTCCGCTCCCCGGGCCTCCAGCAGGCTCGCTTCGACGAGCTCTTCGACCGCCTCGTCGGCGTCCGGGTCGTCGACCAGCGTCGTGACCGCCCAGGACGGCAGGTCGGCGAGGCGGCACCGGCCGAGCAGCCGGAACGCGCGCCGCGCGGGTGGTCGCAGCCCCTCGTAGCTCAGCGCGATGCTGCTCCGGACGGCCAGGTCGCTCACGGTCAGCTCGTCGAGGCGCCGGACCTCGTCCTCGAGCCGGTCGGCCAGCTCGCCGAGCCGCAGGTGCGGGCGGATGGCCAGCCTGCTGCCCGCGATCCGCAGGGCCAGCGGCAGCCGCGCGCACGCCGTGACGATCCGCTCGGCGTCGGCGTGCTCCCGGGTCACCCGCGCCCCGGCCAGCCGGTTCAGCAGCTCGGCGGCGTCGGCGCCGGACAGGGGACCGAGGGCGAGCCGGTGCGCGCCGGCGAGCCCGCTCAGCCGCCGCCGGCTCGTCACGAGCACCGCGCAGCCCGGCGTGCCCGGCAGCAGGGTGCGCACGTGCCCGGGGTCGGTGGCGTCGTCGAGCACCACCAGCACCCGCCGGTCGGTGAGCCTGCCGCGGAACACCGCCGCGCGGGCCAGCGCGTCGTCCGGCACCGCGGGACCGGGGACGCCCAGCGCGCGCAGCAGGTCGGCCAGTACTTCCCCGATGTCGCGGCCGGCCAGCGGCACGTACAGCTGGCCGTCGGGGAACCGCGCGCGCAGCCGGTGCGCGGCGCGCACGGCGAGGGTGCTCTTGCCCGCACCCGGCTCGCCGCTGAGCACCGCGACCGGGACGCCGGCACCGGCACCGAGCACGCCGGTCAGCTCCGCCAGTTCGGCGTCGCGGCCGGTGAAGTCCCCGATGTCCGGCGGGAGCTGGCACACCGGCCACACCGCCGGCGGCAGCCGCGGCACCGGGTCTTCGCCGCGCAGGACGGCCGCGTGCACCCGGCGGGCCTCCGACCCGGGCTCGACGCCGAGCTCCTCGATCAGCGTGGCCCGCAGCCGCCGGTAGACCTCCAGCGCATCGCCCTGCTGCCCGGCCCGGTGCAGCGCGATCATCAGCTGGGCGGCCAGTCGCTCGCGCAGCGGGTGCTCGGAGAGCATCGCCCGCAGCTCGCCGGTCAGCTCCCCGTGGCGCCCGGCGGTCAGCTCGGCGTCGACGCAGTCCTCGAACGCGGCGAGCCGTTCGGACTCCAGCCGGGCGACGTCGGCGTCGAGCCTCGGCACGTGCAGCCCGGCCAGCACCGGCCCCCGCCACAGCGCCAGCGCCCGCCGGTAGTGCCCCGCCGCGGCCGCCGGATCCGCGGTCCGCCGCCCCTCGGCGACGGCGGAGCGGAAGACGAGCAGATCCAGCTCGTCCGGCTCGACCCGCAGCCGGTAACCGGGCGGGCCGTGCTCGACGCGCAGGCCGTCGATGCGCTCGCGCAGCCGCGAGAGGTACGTGTGCAGGTTGGAGGTGTGGGACTTGGGTGGCCCGGCCGGCCACAGCGCCTCGACCAGGACGTCCACCGGGACGTGCTGGTTGGCGTTGAGCAGCAGGACGGCCAGGAGCGTGCGCTGCCGGTCACCGCGCAGGGCCGCCCACCGGCCCGGCGGGCTTTCGACGGCGAGCGGACCGAGCACGGCGAAGTGCGCCATGTCACCTTCCCGAGTGATCAGCAGGAAAATCCACGGTAGCGAAGGGGTACGACAGAACCGGTGGCTGCGGTCGGCCCGGCCGGACCGGTCCCCGCCGCGCGCTCCCATTAGGCTCCACCCGGACATTCAGGACCTACCCGGGGAGCGGTCGTGTCAGCTGGAGGCGGAACCAAGGCGATCATCGCGGCACTCGGGGCCAACGCCGGGATCGCGGTGGCGAAGTTCGCCGGCTTCCTCGTCACCGGGTCGTCGTCGATGCTGGCCGAGTCCGTGCACTCGCTGGCCGACACCACGAACCAGGGTCTGCTGCTGCTCGGCCAGAAGACGTCGAAGCGGGCGGCGGACGAGGAGCACCCGTTCGGCTACGGCCGCGACCGGTACTTCTACTCCTTCATCGTCGCGCTGATGCTCTTCACCCTCGGGTCCGCGTTCGCGATCTACGAAGGCATCCACAAGATCGGCCACCCGGAGCCGCTCGAATCGCCGATCGTCGCCGTGGTCATCCTGCTGGTCGCGGTCGGCCTGGAGGGGTACAGCTTCTACACCGCCGTCGGCGAGTCGAAGAAGATCAAGGGCGACGTGAGCTGGTGGGGCTTCATCCGCCAGGCCAAGGAGCCCGAGCTGCCCGTGGTGCTGCTGGAGGACGCCGGCGCGCTGCTCGGCCTCGTCTTCGCGCTGCTGGGTGTCGGGCTGTCGATCGCCACCGACGACCCGGTCTGGGACGGCGTCGGCACCCTCGCGATCGGCGCGCTGCTGGGTGTCATCGCGATCATCCTCATCGTCGAGATGAAGAGCCTGCTCATCGGCGAAGGCGCCAACGAGGGCGTCCTCGCGACGATCGTCGACGAGCTCGCGGCGGGCAAGGTCGAGCGCGTCATCCACATCCGCACCCAGTACCTGGGTCCGGACGAGCTGCTGGTCGCGGCGAAGCTGGCGCTGGTGCCGGGCCTCGACACCGCCGAGCTGGCGATGGCGATCGACGACGCCGAGGCCCGCGTCCGCGCCAAGGTGCCGGTCGCGAAGCTGATCTACCTCGAACCGGACCTGGACCGCAGCCTCGCGGAGTAGTTCAAGATCCACTTCGGGATCGTTCGGCGAGCCGTCACGGACCTGACCCGATAGGGTGACCTACCGCGATACACGCAGGCCAGCCGCAGGAGGTCAACCGTGCCCGGAACGGGATTGTGGCGCACCAAATCGATCGAACAGTCCATCTCGGACACTGATGAGCCGGATACCAAGCTCCGGCGCAACCTCAGCGCGTGGGACCTCACGGTCTTCGGTGTCGCCGTCGTCATCGGCGCCGGCATCTTCACGCTGACCGCGCGCACCGCGGGGGACTACGCCGGGCCGTCGGTCTCGCTGGCCTTCGTGTTCGCGGCGATCGCCTGTGCGCTGGCGGCGCTGTGCTACGCGGAGTTCGCCTCGACCGTGCCGGTCGCGGGCAGCGCGTACACGTTCTCCTACGCCACCTTCGGCGAGTTCATGGCGTGGATCATCGGCTGGGACCTGATCCTCGAGCTCGCTGTCGGCGCGGCCGCGGTGTCCAAGGGCTGGTCGGTGTACCTCGAGACGGTGCTCGGCTACCTGTTCGGCAAGGGAACCAAGACGACGTTCGACATCGGGAGCGTGACCGTCGACTGGGGCGCGCTGCTCGTCGTGGCCGTCCTGACGACGCTGCTGGTCGTCGGCACGAAGCTGTCTTCGCGGGTCTCGATGGTGATCACCGGGATCAAGGTCGCCGTGGTGCTGTTCGTGATCATCCTCGGCCTGTTCTACATCAAGGGCGCCAACTACACGCCGTACATCCCGCCGGGCGAGACGGGCGGGGCGGGTCAGACGGGCATCGACCAGTCGCTGTTCTCCCTGATCGCGGGCGGCGCGAGCAGCTCGTTCGGCGTCTTCGGCCTGCTGGCCGGCGCTTCGCTGGTGTTCTTCGCGTTCATCGGCTTCGACATCGTCGCGACCACCGCGGAGGAGACCAAGAACCCGCAGAAGGCCGTGCCGCGCGGAATCATGGGCTCGCTGGCGATCGTCACCGTGCTGTACGTCGCCGTGTCGCTCGTGGTCGTCGGCATGACGTCGTACAAGGACCTCGCGACCAAGGCGGGCGACGGCAGCCACAAGACCCTCGCCACGGCGTTCTCCGCGAACGGCGTCGACTGGGCGGCCAACATCATCTCCTTCGGCGCGCTGGCCGGCCTGACCACCGTCGTCATGGTGCTGATGCTGGGCCAGGTCCGGATCATCTTCGCGATGTCGCGCGACGGCCTGATGCCGCGCGGGCTGGCGAAGACCGGCGAGACAGGCACGCCGAAGCGCGCGACCCTCATCGTCGGCGGCCTGGTCGCGGTCGCCGCCGGCTTCTTCCCGGCGGACAAGCTCGAAGAGATGGTCAACGTCGGCACGCTCTTCGCGTTCGTGCTTGTCTCGGCGGGCGTGCTGATCCTGCGCCGGACGCGCCCCGACCTGCCCCGCGCGTTCAAGGTGCCGCTGGTGCCGCTGATCCCGATCCTGGCCATCCTCGCCTGCCTGTGGCTGATGCTGAACCTGACCGTGCTGACCTGGCTGCGGTTCTTCGCCTGGATGGTGCTGGGCGTGGTGCTCTACTTCGGGTACAGCCGCCGTCATTCGCTGCTCGGCAAGCGACAGGCCGAAGAGCCCGTGAAGGCCCCCGAAGCCTGACTTGCGCGAGGAAAGCCCCGTCGGCCTGGACGCCCAGGTCGACGGGGCTTTTTGCGTTTGGTTGCGTAATGCGAGGTTACGGCTTGATCAAGAGGATCTTGCGATTTGTGCGCGAAGGGGGACCCCCTGTAAGCGGCTGGGTGACGTGCGATACCTTTCGATCCTTCGTGTGCCACAGACGGGTGAATTACAGCCGCGTGATTCCCACGTTCAGTGGTGCCGCGTCCCCCGATTTTGCCGATCCTCCCCCGTTCGGTACTGGAGAACTCATGCGCAGACGTTCCTTCCGCGGCGCCGTCGCGATCATGGCGCTCACCACCGCTGCCCTGATCGGGACCGCCGGTTCCGCCCTCGCCTGCTACAGCGACGACGGCCGCTCGAACCCGATCCCCGACCGCAACCACGCCCCGTGCGCAGACGGGCAGAAGCTCGACCACGGCGACGTCGACTTCACCGGTGGGGAGGGCAAGAGCAGCCTGACCATCACCAAGGTGCACGACGGCGTGACCGTCACCCGCATCGTCGTCATCGGTGGCGACGACGGCTTCAACGAGTACGTCCCCGGCAAGGCCGGCAAGGGCGGCAAGAAGCTCTCCGAGTCCGCGCCTTGGACGGACCTGAAGGCGACCAAGGCCTACAGCGGCCGCCAGCCGAACATCGACAAGTGGTTCCTGTGCGGCAAGAAGACCCAGAAGCCGACCGAGACCACGACGGCGCCGACCAAGCCGTCCGCGCCGTCCACCACCACGACCACGAAGCCGAGCGCCCCGGCGACCTCGGACACCTCCGTCTCGCCGGCCAGCACGACCGCCGCGGCCGTCGTCCCGGCGGGCAACGAGTCGGGCACCGGTGGCGGCCTGGCCAACACCGGGTTCGACAACAGCTGGCTGATCTGGGTCGGCGCCCTGCTGCTGGCCGCCGGTGGCGGTCTGCTCGCGCTGCTGAAGTTCCGCCGCAAGGCTTCCGAGTGAAGCTGAGCTAGCTCACGGTCGAAGGCCCCTCGCTCCGCGCGCGAGGGGCTTTCACCGTTTCGGGGAGAAGTCCCCGAAGAGCGATCCCTGCTCACCCCAGGACGGCTTGCCGAGGCCGGCGGCCATCGCGACGGCGTGGTCCCATTCGGCGTCGACCACGTAGTCCTGGTGCTTGAGCACCCCCGGTGCCCAGCGGTGCCGCCCGGTCGGGCCGCGCAGTGGATCCGGGAGCCAGTGATCGCCGCCGAGGATGAGGACGCCGTTGCCGTCGGCGGTCGCCGACACCGGGCCGTACCCGCCGTCCGGGAGGAAGCCGACGCCGTGCAGCCGCCGGTCGGCGACCGAGTGCCGCCAGGTCGTCACGCCGCCGCCGAAGATGTCGGTGCCGCGGCACAGGGCCCGCCAGCGGCCGTCGAGGCCGGCGAAGAGCCGTTCCAGCGCTTCCTGCGGCAGCAACGCCGGGAACGCGCGCTGGTAGCCCCACTGCAGCGGGGAACCGGCGGTGAGCACGCCGACGCGTTCGAGGTCCGCCTCCGGCAGTTCGGCCGCCAGCCGGGCAGCGGCCATGAGCGTGAGCAGGCTGCCGAGGTTGTACCCGGAGAGCACCACGCGCGTGCCGGGCTCGGCGAGATGCTCGCGTGCCCGCGCGGCCAGTTCCGGGACGACCTTCAGCGCGTAGCAGGGCGGCACCGTCGGATGCGCCGCCCGCGGCCAGAAGCAGACCAGGTCGGCCAGCGCCCCGAGGTGACGGCTGCGCTGCGGGGTGCGCGCGGCCGTGTAGACCACACGCAGCAGGCCCGCGGCCAGCGCGCCGAGCGCGAGCACCCCGATCCCGGACAGCGGGCCGAACCAGCCGGGGACCAGCCCGAACCCGAACCGCAGCACCAGCAGGGCCGCCCCGCCCGCGGACATCGCCGACGCCACCGCCAGCGCCAGGTGGTGCAGGTGCCGCCGTTCCCACGCCGACCGCGCCCACGCCGCCGCGGCCTTGGCCTCCTGTTCCTCGTCGTGCTCCATCAGCTCGACGATCTCCGGGACGCCGCGCCGCAGCCGGCGCAGCGGGACGGCGACCGCGAAGCCCAGCACACCGAGCACCGCGGCCAGGGCGAGCCCGGCGCCCCACAGCACGGTGACCAGCAAGTACGTGTCGGGCACCGCCAGGTGCTCGGCACCGGACAGGCGCCGGAGGGCCTCGGCGAGACCGGCACCGAAGCCGCCGCCGAGCAAGCCGGCCAGCGCGAGCACCGGCGCGGCCGCCCAGCCACCCATCCACGGCCGCAGCCGCCGCGGCTTGTGCTGCCAGCCGGGCCGGGCCAGCAGCGCGGCCGGGGCGAGGAACAGCGCGAACAGCACCGTGACGGCGACCAGGGCCGCCCCGAGGCCTTCGACCACGGCGTTGGTGCCCGGCAGCGGTCCCGGACCCGGCCCGTGCGCAAGCGCGAGCCGCACCGCGGCCACGACGACCAGCAGGCTCGCGAAGGCGAGCACGCCGGGCCGGGCGAACCGGCCGGTGTCGACGCCGATCGCGGCGGCGGCGACGGTGGCGAGCACCACAGCGAGCGTGCTGATCCAGACGACCACGCCGAAGCTGTCGCCCGGCACCCGGAACGGCCCGCCCAGCAGCAGCAACGCGACCGCGGCCAGCGCCGCAACGGTGTGCAGGCAGCGCAGCGCCGGGGTCTCCGGGCCGGCGCGCATCCGCAGCGGGCCGCCGGTCAGGTCACCGTCGGCGTGCACCGCCCAGTTCGCCGAGGAGATCCGGTGCAGCACGAAGATCACGGCCAGCAGCGGCAGCACGCCGACGGCGATCCGGGCGCCGGCCGTGCGGAGCGCATCGGGGACCGCGGGCAGGCAGCCCGAGCCGGGCGCGAGGCACTGCGCGGCGAACAGGTCCAGCGCGATCGCCGCGAGCTGGCCGATCAGCAGCATCGTCAGCAGCAGGGCGCCGACGCGCAGCAGGCCGCGGCACACGGCGCCGAGGACGCGCGCGAGCCGCCGGCCCGGTGCGACCGGGGGCAGCATCCAGAACGCGACGTTGGCCAGGGAGAACGGGAACAGCAGCGCCCAGGTGGCCTTCGCGGCGCCGCCGGAGGTCATGCCGTGCCAGAGGTAGCCCTCGAGGGTCCGCGGGATCGACCGGCCCAGCGCCGGCAGCACCGGCCCGGGTGCCGGCCGGCGCAGCCGGTCCGCCGGGCGGATCACACGGCCCAGGCCGTCACCGGCGACGTCGACGGTCGAAACCGCGTCGAGCAGCGTTTCCCCGCTGGTGCCCACGAGCCCGGCGACGCGGATTTCCACGACGCGGGTGTCCGGTCCGGGCATGGGCACAGTAAGGGCCTCCTAACCATTCTAGGGACAGTCGAGCGGACAACGGTAGTGTTCGGGGGTCATCGAGTCTTGGAGGAACGCCACTATGACCCCCGAAAGCGTTGCCAAGCGGCACGAGACCCGCAACGGCATCGAGTTCGCCGTCGCCGACCTCGATGCCGCCGAATTCGGCCGCAAAGAGATCCGCCTCGCCGAGCACGAGATGCCGGGACTGATGGCGCTGCGCCGTGAATATGCCGAGGTCTACCCGCTGCGCGGGGCGCGTGTCTCCGGCTCGCTGCACATGACGGTGCAGACCGCGGTGCTGATCGAGACGCTGGTGGCGCTGGGCGCGGAGGTGCGCTGGGCGTCCTGCAACATCTTCTCGACACAGGACCACGCGGCCGCCGCGATCGTCGTCGGCCCGCACGGCACGCCCGCGGAGCCCAAGGGCGTCCCCGTCTTCGCGTGGAAGGGCGAGTCGCTCGAAGAGTACTGGTGGTGCACCGAGCGGATGCTCACCTGGGACGGCGAGGGTCCCAACATGATCCTCGACGACGGCGGGGACGCCACCATGCTGGTGCACAAGGGCACCGAGTTCGAGAAGTCCGGCGTCGTGCCGACCCCGGACGAGAACACCTCGGACGAGTTCCGCGTGTTCCTCGAGCTGCTGCGCACCTCGGTCGCGGCCGACA
This sequence comes from Amycolatopsis sp. NPDC026612, assembly GCF_040638285.1. Taxonomy (NCBI): domain Bacteria; kingdom Bacillati; phylum Actinomycetota; class Actinomycetes; order Pseudonocardiales; family Pseudonocardiaceae; genus Amycolatopsis; species Amycolatopsis sp. NPDC026612. The sequence goes on along the minus strand of NZ_JBEZYB010000044.1, from coordinate 37,994 downwards.
CCGGCAAGTGGACCAAGATCGGCGAGGGCATCCGCGGCGTCACCGAGGAGACCACCACCGGCGTCCTGCGGCTCTACCAGCTCGCGGCGGCCGGTGAGCTGCTGTTCCCGGCGATCAACGTCAACGACGCGGTGACGAAGTCGAAGTTCGACAACCGCTACGGCATCCGCCACTCGCTGATCGACGGCATCAACCGCGGCACCGACGTGCTGATCGGCGGCAAGGTCGCGGTCGTCTGCGGCTACGGCGACGTCGGCAAGGGCGCGGCGGAGTCGCTGCGCGGCCAGGGCGCACGCGTGATCGTGACGGAGATCGACCCGATCTGCGCGCTGCAGGCGGCGATGGACGGCTACGCGGTCCGCAAGCTCGAGAGCGTGCTGCCCGAGGCCGACATCATCATCACCACCACCGGCAACAAGGACGTCGTGCTGGTGGAGCACATGGCGAAGATGAAGCACCAGGCGATCCTGGGCAACATCGGCCACTTCGACAACGAACTCGACATGGCGGGCCTCGCCCGCTACCCGGGCATCCGGCGGATCAACATCAAGCCGCAGGTGGACGAGTGGATCTTCCCGAACGGCAACACGATCATCGTGCTGTCGGAGGGCCGGCTGCTCAACCTGGGCAACGCGACCGGGCACCCGTCGTTCGTGATGTCGAACAGCTTCTCCAACCAGGTGATCGCGCAGGTCGAGCTGTTCACCAAGCACGAGGAGTACGACAACGAGGTCTTCCGCCTCCCGAAGAAGCTCGACGAGAAGGTGGCTCGCATTCACCTCGACGCGCTCGGCGGCGAGCTGACCAAGCTCTCCAAGGAGCAGGCCGAGTACATCGACGTCGACGTCGAGGGCCCGTTCAAGCCGGAGCACTACCGGTACTGAGTTCTCGCGTTTTAGCTGGTCAGGGCCGCCCCGAACGTGTTTCGGGGCGGCCCTTTGCGCTGCCTTGCGACAACAATTCGTGGTGAGCGGGAACGTGTCCGGGTAGGCTGGGCGCGTTTCTTGGCTTCACGAACCTCACGGCCCGGTAGGTAGTCCGGGCGGCCCTGAAGGGCCCGTTGTCCTGTCTGATGGGCGGGAAACCGGTGACGCCAGGCTGATCCGTCACGCCTGGAGGTTTCCGATGCACGGGGTGTTCACGCTGTACCACGACGGCCAGTTCTGGGTCGGCGTCTACGAGATCCACGAAGACGGCCTGGTCCGGGCCGCACGCCACATCTTCGGTGCCGAGCCGAACAACGCCGAGCTGGCGGCCTTCGCGGCCGGACACGGGTTCGTCCGTCTCGCGGACCGGGCCCGTTCGGCCCCGCCGGTGCCGGCCGAGCAGCGCCCGAAGCGCTTGGCGAAGTCCCGCGACGAACCCGGGATCGGCACGGCGGCGCAGCGCGCATTGCGCGACGCGCTCACCGAGCGGGCGGCGGAGAACAAGGCGGCCCGCAAACGCCGCGCGGTGGCGGAAGCCAGCCGCCGCCGGGCCATGGCCAGGGCGAAGTCCCGCGCCAAACACCGCGGCCACTAGCGACTCGCGCGTGACTGGAGGGCCGGGGGCGGCCTAGTTCCACTCGACGGCGACCCCGGCCAGCCCCGGGCCGGCGTCACTGAAGAACGCGCTGCTCACGCCGCCCATGTCGCACGCCAGCTCTTCCGCCACCACCGGCAGGGCGTCGTCGCGGGCGCGGACCTGGCGGGTGCAGCGGGCCGGTAGCGCGTTGCGGTCGAACCGCAGCTGGACCAGGTAACTCGCGCAGCGGTCCCGCAGCATCCGGTAGTAACCCGGTGACGCCGACCCGGAATCGTCGCGGACCTCGAAGCAGAACACGTGGATGTCGCCCTCGGCGAGCTTGCGGTCGAACAGCAGCTCGGTCGCCATCGTGTCCGCGTCCGGGTTGCGGCGCATGCGACCCACCCGGCAGCCCTCGTCGGTGATCAGCTCGACGTCGTCGATGCGGCAGCCGGGGTCGCCGTTGTACACCGTCAGGTACCGGTCCGGGCCGTGCCGCCGGGCGCGCGTCACCAGCCGGGTGCGCAGGCTGACCTGGCGGTGTTCGGCGTCGAACGTGATCGTGTCGTGCACCGACAGCAGCTCGAGGTCGGCGTTGTAGTGGTTCGACGACGGGTACGCGCCCAGCTCGGCCAGCAGGTCCTCCACGATCGACCCCATGTCGCCGGAGCGCAGGTCGTGGAACGACGCCGCCGGCTGGTGGCCGCGCCGGACCAGCCGCGGGCCGATCAGTACCACCAGGGCGTCCGCGGGCAGCTGGAGGACCGATTCCAGGGCCCGGACGGCCGGCAGCGCCTTCGGCACCTCGGGCTGCCGCAGCCCGCGTTGCCAGTAACTGAGGGTCGACTGTCCGATTTGGACCCCGCGCAGCGCCAGATGGGCGCGCAGCCGGGCCAGCGACAGCCCGCGGTAGGCGATCGCCAGCCGCAGGGCGTGGTGGAACTCGCCGGTGCGGAGTGCCTCGGTCAGCTCTTTCGGCAGCTCGGCGACCGATGCCCGGGTCGTGCGGGCGCCATCGATGATCAGTGGGAGGTTCCCGTCTTGTACCACCGCTCGTCCCTTCACCCGACCAGTGTGTGCGCTGGGCGTGAACACCGCGGAACGTTCACGTTAGCAGCGTAGGGTGGCGGTGCCGACCCCCGTTCAGGGTGGTTGGCCTCGTTGTGGTGACTGTTCCGCGTTCCGGCCGGGCCCCGGAACGGTCCGTTCCGCCGGATGGCGTTCTTGCTCCTTGTGACCGCGTTGTTCACCGTTGTGACCACCGCTGGTTCGCCCACTCCTCCGCAGGAGGCCGTCTGTGCTGGTGAAGTCGAGCCGGGTTCACGCCACCTTGGCCGTGTGCCTGATGTTGTGCCTGGTCGCGCCGGCCGCTGCCGGAGCCGCGCCCGGAGTGCCGTCGACGTACCGGAACCAGATCGTGCTGCAGCTCCAGCAGAAGAACCAGTGGTGCTGGGCGGGTGCGGGCAACACCATCGCCGCCTACCACGGCGCGGTCGTCAGCCAGACGCGGTTCTGCCAGCTCGCGCACGGCGAGACCGGCGTGGACTGCGCGAACCTCCCCGGCACGCTCGCCGATCCGCAGCACGCCTTCGCCCGGCTCGGCTTCACCTCGCCGGGCCGCTACCTGGACCGGCGCATCCCGTACGCGGCGATCCGGACGCAGACCGCGGCGGACCGTCCGATCGAGACTCGGGTCGGCTGGCGCTCGGGCGGGGGGCACGTGCACGTCCTCTACGGCTACGACACCAGCGGTGACTGGGTGTTCTGGGCCGACCCCGGTCCGGCCAAGCGCTACAACTGGTCGACGTACGGGTACTACACCCGGAACTCGTCCTTCACCTGGACGCACACGCTCACCGGGATCGCCCGATGAGCAGGCGGGTGCTGGTGCTCGCCGTGCTGACCGGCGCGGCGCTGCTGATGACGGCTCCGGTGTCAGGCGCGGCCCAGGCCGCCGGCATCAGCAGCGCCGACGCTTTCGCGGCGCACAGCGCGGCCGCGGAGCTCCAGGACGTCCTGGCCCGCTTCTTCGCCCAGGCGCCGGGTGCCGGAGAGCCGGTCTCGGTGCAGATCGCGCCGGACGCCTACCCCGTGTACGAGCTTTCGCCGGACTTCGTCGCGGGCCGGCCCGGCGCGGCGCCCGGCGAGTTCGCCTACTTCGCGATCCCCGCGCGCGCCTCCGACGGCCGGACCGCGACGCTCTGGTCGGTCCGCGGCGACGACGGCAGCTGGCAGATCGGCAACATCGCTTCGGGTGACGTCGAGGGCGAGTACGCCCGGAAACTGCCCGCAGGCGCCCAGCTGCTGCACGAGCCGCAGGTCGACGCCTGGTACGCGGTGCGCGACGGCCGCGTCACACCGCTGTCGGACACGAACGCGGCGGCCACCGACACGGCGGTCACCAACGCGGCGGTCACCGTCGCCGGCTACCAGCGAACCGTCGAAGCGCGCTACGCCGACAAGCTCCCCGGCTCGGTCTACGCCCGCGACGGCGAGGCAGGCGGCTACGACGCCACCTCGCAGGTGATGCCCCGCGGCGACGGCGGCCCGGCACCGTCCGGCCACGACACCGGCTGGGTGCCGCTGCTGATCCTCGCCGGCGTGCTCGCGGTCAGCGGCGCCGGTTACGTGCTCCACCTGCGGCGGAACCCCGCCTAGACGAACCGGCGGGCTCGGCGTCGATCCCCTTCCGCCGAGCCCGTCGGTCCACCACCGTTACTGTGACGCCCGTGGGTCGATTGGTGGTCATCGAAGGGCTCGACGGCGCGGGCAAGCGCACGCTGGCCGACGGGCTGACGGCGGCGCTGCGCGCCAAGGGGACGAGTGTCGCGTCGCTGGCGTTCCCGCGCTACGGCAAGAGCGTGCACGCCGACCTCGTCCGCGAGGCGCTGCACCGCGGGCACGGCGACCTCGCCGACTCGGTCTACGGCATGGCCATGCTCTACGCGCTGGACCGCAGCGGCGCCGCGGACGAGATCCGCGCGCTGCGGGACACCCACGACGTCGTCCTGCTCGACCGGTACGTCGCCTCCAACGCCGCGTACGCGGCCGCGCGCCTGCGGCAGGACGCGGCCGGCGAAGTCGTGAAGTGGGTGTGGGAGCTGGAGGTCGACCGCTTCGGCCTGCCCCGCCCGGACGCCCACCTGCTGCTGCGCGTCGCGCCGGCGGTGGCGGCCGAGCGCGCCGAACGCCGCGCGGAGAGCGAGACCGGCCGCGAGCGCGACGCCTTCGAAACCGACGACGGCCTGCAGCGGCGGTGCGCGGCCGTCTACGACGAACTGGCCGCGTCGGGCTGGCTGGCGCCGTGGCACGTCTTGGACGGCGTCGCGGGCGTGGACCTCGAAGCGCTGGCGGCGACGCTGCTAGGGCAGTAGCCGGACCCTCCCCGCGACGCGCGTGCCGAAGTGCTCGATCTCCACGGGTGTCCCGGAACCGCTGTACTCCACGGGAAGCCAGGCGTACGCGATGTTCTCGCGCGTGCTGAAGCCGTAACCGGCGCTGGTGACGTAGCCGGCCGGACGGCCGTCGACGTACACCGGTTCCTTGTCCAGGACGGCATCGTCGGTCACCAGCCGCGTCGACCGGCGGCTCACCGTCGCTTCGGAGCGTCCCGCGAGCGCGTCGCGGCCCAGGAAGTAGCCCTTGTCCAGCCGGACGGCGGACCCGAGCCCGGCCTCGTACGGGTCGTGCTCGGTGGTGAAGTCGACGCCGGAGGTGCGAACGCCGGCTTCCAGCCGCAGCGACCGGAACGCCTGGTGGCCGGCGACCGTGACGCCGCGGTCCCGGAGCGTGTCCCACAGGTGGCGGCCGAAGTCCGCCGTCGTGTGCAGTTCCCACCCCGGTTCGCCCACAGTGGACAGCCGGAGCGCCACGACCGGAACGTCGCCGACGTGGGTCTCCTCGGCGGACAAGTCCGTTGTGGACAGTTCCGGTAGGACTTCGCGGGCGAGCGGGCCCCAGAGGCCGAGGCCGCACGTGCCGGGTGTGGTCTCGTGGATCTGCACGGCGCCGTCGCCGGGCAGGTGCCGCCGCAGCCAGTCGAAGTCCAGGCGACCGCCGGCGCCGACGTGGAACCGTTCCTCGCCCAGCCGGGCCACGGTCAGGCACCCGCGCACGCCGCCGTCTTCGGCGAGCAGCAGGGTGACCGTCACGGTGCCCGGCGGTTTCGCCAGGTCGCCGGTCGTCATGGTCTGCAGGAAGGGCAGGGCGCCCGGTCCGGTGACCGCCAGGCGCGGCACCGAAGTCAGGTCGACCATCGCGACGCGCTCACGGGCCGCGAGCGCTTCGGCGGCCGGGTTCTTGCCGTGCTGGTACCACTCCGGCCGCGCCCAGCCGCCTGCGTTCCGGAAGTCCGCGCCCAGCGCGGCTTGCCGTTCGTGGAACGGGCTGGTCCGCACGGGATCCGCGGTGGACCGGGTCGACGGCGCGAACCGGGCGAGGTCGCAGCCGTGCAGGGCGAGCGACGGCTGCCCGTCGACGAGCCAGCGCGCCAGCTCGCGCGCGACCCCCGCGGAGTGCTCGGCGCGGACGGCCTCGGCCACCCAGAAACCGTCGAGTTCCGGGTGCTCGCCCAGCAGCGGCCTCCCGTCCGGGGTGCCGGGGAGCACCAGCGTCGTGGTGGTCTCGACCTCGGCGTCGCGGAGGGCGGGCAGGAGATCGGCCGCGACGGCCATCCCGATGCCGAGCCGGTCGACGTGCTCGCGGACGTACATCCCGGTGTCGAGGTGACGCAGCACGGGCTTGCCCGCCTGCACGCGTTCGTCGTTGTGCCCGGCCAGTTCCGGCACCGGTGACGTCATCGCGTACTCGTGGGGCAGCGGCACCTGCGGCACGCTGAGGCCGACGAGCTTCCCCGCGCCGGCGCACGACACGACGACGTCGGCGCGCAACCGCCCGGCCGCGGTGACGACGCCGGTCACCCGCCCGCCCGACCGGGCGATCGCCACGGCGTCTTCGACGGCGAAGCGGGCGCCCCGGGCTTTCGCCCGCCGTGCCTGGGCTTCCGCCGCGCGTCGCGGGTGCAGGAGACCGTCGCCGGGGACGTGGAGGCCGCCGAGAACGCGGGTTTCGTCGAGGAGCGGGTGCAGGTCGGCGCACTCGCGGGGCGTGCGAAGGAAGCCGCGCACGCCCCACGACGTGGCCCAGCCGTGCCACCGCCGCAGGTCCGCGAGCCGGCCGGCGGTGGTCGCGAGTTCCAGGCTGCCCACCGGGTTGAAGCACCACGGGCCGTCCAGGCCGCTGCACTTCCGGACGGTGTACTTCGCGAACTCCGTCAGCGTCCGGTCGGCGTCGGTGCGGAACACCAGGCCCGGCTGGTCGGCGGCGGCGCCGCCGCCGCCCAAGACGGTGACGTCGGTCCAGCCGCGCTCGGTCAGCTCGTCGGCGAGCGCCCAGCCGAGGAGACCGGCGCCGAGGACGACCACCCGGGGCCGTGCTGCCATGGGCGGGTCCCTCCGGGCGAAGTTGCGTCTTCGGCAACAACGTGCGTCACGCGCGACGCAGTGTCAAGCGCCCGAAACGGTGCCGCTCAAGCTCGGCTGAACCCCGTGACCCAGGCGGTACCCCTAGTCCCGGAAGTAGCCCAGCTGCGCGGAAAGTTCTTCCGCTGCTTCGGTCATCGGCTTCACGATCTGCTTCACGCGTTGCTTCGAAAGCCGGTACGAGGGACCGGAAGCGCTCATCGCGGCGATCACGTCCCCGCCCGGGCCGTGGATCGGCACGGCGACGGCGTGCATGCCCAGTTCGAGCTCCTCGTAACAGGCCGCGTAGCCGTCTTCGAGGACCCGTTCCAGCTCGGTCAGCAGCTCTTCCGGCTCGACCGTCGTGCGCGGGGTGTACTGCTCCAGCTTCCGCTTCAGCACGCGCTTGCGGTCGGCTTCGCCCATGTACGCCAGCAGGATCTTCCCGCTGGAGGTCGCGTGCAGCGGCGTGCGCTGGCCCGTCCAGTTCTGCGTGGTGATCGCGGCCGAGCCACGGGCCTGGCTGATGTTGATGGCGACGCCGTCGTCGGCGATGGCGATGTTCACCGTCTCGCCCAGTTCCCCGGCCAGCGAGAGGCAGCTGGCCCGGCCCAGTTTCGCGAGGTCCATGCGGCCGGTCGCGGCGCCGGCCAGCCGGACGATGCCGAACCCGATCGCGTACTTCCCGCGTTCTCCGAGCTGCTCGACCAGGCCTCTCGTCTCCAGGACGCTGAGCAGGCGCGACGCCGTCGACTTGTGGACGCCCAGCTCGCCCGCGATCTCGGTGATGCCGGTTTCGCCGTTGCGCGCGAGCAGTTCCAGCACGCTGATCGCCCGGTCGACCGATTGCACCTGGCTCTGAGTTGCGTTGCCCGAGTCCTGGTTTCGCATAGCGCAACAGTATCCGTTTTGCGGGGTTCCTATCGGCTGAGTGGGCGAATCCCTTGACGAGGACGCCCTCGGCGTCGGATTGTTGCGCAAGAAGCGCAGCGTCGCGTAGTGCGCAACTTTCACGTACCGTCCCGGCATCCTGCCAGTCGTTACCGGAGGACCCGATGATCCGCGCCTGCGCCGTCACCGACCTGCCCGAAGGCGAAGCCCTCCGCCTCGACGGGGCCGCTCCCATCGCGGTGTTCCACACCGAGCACGGCTTCTTCGCCATCGACGACACGTGCACGCACCAGGACGCTTCGCTCGCCGACGGCTGGCTCGAAGGCTGCTTCGTCGAGTGCCCGCTGCACGCCGCCCGGTTCGACCTGCGCACCGGCGCGCCCACCTGCCTGCCCGCCAAGGCCCCCGTGCGGACGCACCGCGTGGTCGTCACCGACGGCGTCGTGTACGTCGACGCGCTCGTGCCGTCCGTTCCCTGAGCCCTCCTCACAAGGTCCGTGAGGGTCGTGCCGGCACCCCGGCGCGGCCTTCACGGACCGCCCAAAACCGCCGGTACCGGCACCCGGATGGAGCAGGCGAGCTTCGCGATCTTGATCTTTCTGGTGGTCAAACACGCGGGTCGTGCGTGCGGGCGTCCGAACTAGTGCGAACATGTGGACATGAAGGCACGTGTTCTCGTGGTCGACGACGACCCCGCCCTCGCGGAGATGCTCACCATCGTGCTCCGTGGGGAGGGGTTCGACACGGCCGTGGTCGCCGACGGCTCACGCGCGCTGCCCGCGCTGCGTGAGCTGAAACCCGACCTCGTCCTGCTCGACCTGATGCTGCCCGGGATGAACGGGATCGACGTCTGCAAGGCGATCCGCGCCGAATCCGGGGTGCCGATCGTCATGCTCACCGCCAAGAGCGACACCGTCGACATCGTCCTCGGCCTGGAGTCCGGCGCCGACGACTACGTCGTCAAGCCGTTCAAGCCGAAGGAGCTGGTCGCGCGGGTCCGGGCCCGGATGCGCCGCACGGAGGCCGAACCCGCGGAATCGCTCACCATCGGCGACCTTGCGATCGACGTGCCGGGCCACGAGGTGACGCGGGAGGGCAAGGCCATCCCGCTGACCCCGCTGGAGTTCGACCTGCTGGTGGCGCTGGCCCGCAAGCCGCGCCAGGTGTTCACCCGCGAGGTGCTGCTCGAGCAGGTGTGGGGCTACCGGCACGCGGCCGACACCCGGCTGGTGAACGTGCACGTCCAGCGGCTGCGGTCCAAGGTCGAGAAGGACCCGGAACACCCCGAGGTGGTGTTGACCGTTCGCGGCGTCGGGTACAAGGCCGGCCCGCCGTGATGGCTCCATGACCACGGAGACCGGCAGACGGCTCCCCGCGTCGGCGCTTTCGACGGCACGCCTGGTGCGGCGTGTCGTCGTTTTCGCGCGCCGTCGCGCGGTCGCGTTCAACGAGCTGTGGAAGCACTCGCTGCAGTTCCGCGTCACCGTGTCGACGCTGGCGCTGTCCTCGGCCGTGGTCTTCGTGCTGGGCATGGTGCTGCAGAACCAGATCACCGATCGGCTGCTGGACACCAAGCGCGAGGCGGCGTTCGCGCAGACCCGCGCGGCCGCGGAGACGGCGGCCGGTGAGCTGGTCGGCCTCGGCGCCGAGAACCAGGAAGCGCTGAAGAACCGGCTCGAGAACGCGCTGAAGAAGATCGCGATCACGCCGACCAGCCAGGACGCGGCCGGCTCGGCGGCGGGCACGTTCGTCCCGGTCCTCGCCAGCGGCGGGCGCGACCAGTCCGGCAACGAGCCGCAGTTCGCGGGCCCGTTCGAGAACGTGCCGCCGCGGCTGCGCCAGTTCGTCGAAGCCGACAAGATGAGCTGGCTCGAGCACACCGTCCCCGACGCCACCGGCGGGCGCACGACGTACCTGATCGTCGGCACGCCGCTCAACACCGTCGCCAGCCCGCTGCAGCTGTACTTGCTGTTCCCGCTGACGACCGAGCAGAACACCGTCTCGACCGTGCAGAACACGCTGCTGGTCGGCGGCCTCGTGCTGCTGCTCCTGCTGGCGGCCATCACGAACCTGGTGACGCGGCAGGTGGTGCGGCCGGTCCGCCAAGCCGCCGCGGCGGCCGAGCAGTTCGCCGGCGGCGACCTCGACCAGCGGCTCGCCGTGCTCGGCGAGGACGACCTGGCGAAGCTCGCGGTGTCCTACAACGAGATGGCCGCCAGCATCCAGCGCCAGATCCGCCAGCTCGAGGAGTTCGGCGGCCTGCAGCGCCGGTTCACCTCCGACGTCTCGCACGAGCTGCGCACGCCGTTGACCACCGTCCGGATGGCCGCGGACGTGCTGCACGCCTCCCGCGAACAGTTTCCGGCCGGGCTCGCCCGGTCGACCGAGCTGCTGGTCGACGAGCTCGACCGGTTCGAGGCGCTGCTCGGCGACCTGCTGGAGATCAGCAGGCTCGACGCCGGCGTCGAGGAGCTGGCCGCGGACTTCATCGACGTCCGCCCGATCGCCACCCGCGCGGTGGAGCAGGTGCGGGTGATCGCCGGCAACGCGGGCAGCTCGGTCGAGCTGGTGCTGCCGGACGAGGAGGTCGTCGCCGAGGTCGACGCCCGGCGCGTCGAGCGGATCCTGCGCAACCTGCTCGCCAACGCCGTCGACCACAGCGAGGGCAAGCCGGTGGTGCTCACCGTCGCGGCCAACGAGACCGCGGTCGCCATCACGGTCCGGGACCACGGCGTCGGCCTGCGGCTCGGCGAGGCGGACCTGGTGTTCAACCGGTTCTGGCGCGCCGACCCGTCGCGCAACCGGCGCACCGGCGGCACCGGCCTCGGCCTGGCGATCAGCCAGGAGGACGCGCGCCTGCACGGCGGCGAACTCGACGCGTGGGGCGAGCCCGGCCACGGCGCCTGCTTCCGGCTCCTGCTGCCGCGGCAGCAGGACGTGCCCGCCGGCGCCCCGCCGCTGGTCCTGCCGCCGCCTGACCGCTTCGCCGGCGAGGTACCGCTCGGGATCATCGACGTCACGCCGGCGCCGGAGGCCATCTTCGCCGAACGTGAGGGAATCGGTCAGTGAAACGACAGGCTTTCCGGGGGGCCGGGGTGGCCCGGCGGTGGTCGCGGCTGCTGTGCGCGTTCCTGTGCCTGGTGCTGCTCGCCGGCTGCGCGAACGTGCCGCTGGAATCGCAGCCCGTGGTGGTCCCCGGCGAACGCCAGGGGCAGAGCTCGGGTGACGTGGTGCCGGAACCGCCGCCGGGCATCGACCCGCTGTCGCTGGTCCGCGCTTTCGTCGGGGCCACGCTCAAGCCGGGGCAGAACAACGCCGCCGCCCGCGCCTACCTGGACGAACAGGGCCGTGCGAGCTGGCGGCCGAGCCGCAGCCTGACGATCATCCAGGACACCTTCGGCACGGTCTACGACACCAGCCCGCCGCCGGACCCGAACACGCAGGTCGTCAACGTGCGCGGGATCGACATCGGCACGCTCGACCAGAACAGCGCGTTCGTGCCGGACCACAGCTCGGCGCTGCTGCAGATGAAGGTGCGCAAGCAGGCGAACGGCCAGTGGCGGATCGTCGACCCGCCGCCCGACCTCTACGCGACCGAGTCCGACTTCAGCGAGAACTACACGCCGGTGCCGGTGAGCTTCTACTCGGAGTCGTCGGCCACCTTCGTCCCCGATCGGCGCTACGTCGTCGCGAAGCCGCAGTCCGGGCTGCCGGGCCGGGTGATGGACCTGCTGGTCAGCGGGCCGTCGGCGAGCCTGGCCGGTGCGGTGAAGAACCTGCTCGGCGAGCCCATCGAGATCGACACGAACGTCAAGAGCCTCGACGACGGGACGCTGGTGGTGCCGTTGACCGGGCTGTCGGGGGTGCCCGACGACATCCGGAACCTGATCGCCGCGCAGATCGTCCTGTCCCTGCAGTACGTCACCTCTTCCCGGATCCGCATCCTCGCCGACGGCGCGCCGCTGGTGCCGAACCACTCGGACTGGCGGCTGAACGACCTGCCGGCGTACGGCGCTTCGCTGTCCATCAGCCTGCAGCTCCTGGGCCTGATGACGGTGGACGGGCGGATCCGTTCCCTCAGTGACGGCGCCCCGGTCCCGGGTCCGGCGGGCAACGGCGGGTACGACGTCGTGAGCGCCGCCCAGTCGATCGACGGCAAGCGCCTGGCGGTGGTGGAGCGCAGCGGCGGCGCGTTGCGCCTGCGGATCGGCGACCTCGGCCACGACCTGCAGCTGACCCCCCTCGGCGGCGGCACGCTGACCCGCCCGACGTGGCGCCCCGGCACCGGCGAGGTGTGGACGGTGGTCGACGGGCTGTCGGTGGGCCGGATGGTGCTCGACCCGAACGGCCACTGGACGGCGCTGTCCGTCAACGCCGCGGACCTGACCCAGCAGGGTGAAATCGCCGAGCTCCGGTTTTCCCGCGACGGCGCCCGCGTCGCCGCGGTGATCAGGGGCCAGCTGTGGGTGGCCTCGGTGGTCGTCAACGGCGATTCGGTGTCCCTGCGCGAGCCGCGCAACCTCCAGCCGCACGACCTCCAGGACGTCGTCGACGTCGACTGGATCAACCAGGACACCCTGGTGGTCGTCACGAAGTCGCCGTCCCAGCCGGTGGTCCGGGTGACGGTGGACGGCCAGCGCATGGACGCGTTCAACAGCAGCAACCTGACGCCGACGGTCCACGGCGTGACGGCGGCCCCCGACCGCCCCATCGTGGTCGCGGACGCCAGCGGGCTGTGGATCGCGTCGGAGCTGGGCGAGGTGTGGCGCCCGCAGAGCCATACGATGAAGGACGCGGACCCCTTCTACCCGGGCTGATCTTTCACTCGGGTGGGTGACGTCCGGGCGTGCGAAACTGTCGGTGGCGGTCGGGACACTGTCCGTGTGCTGAAGAGACTGCTCGATCTGCTGATCCCCGCCCGCTGCGCTGCCTGCGGAGCCCGGGGTGAGCCGTGCTGTGCGCGGTGCGAGGGTGTTTGGGGCGCGGCGAGGGAAGTGGAGCGCGCGCCCACGGCGGGGCTGGTGCGGGTGTTCGCGCTGTCCCGTTATCGCGGTGCAGGCAGGCGGTTGCTGATCGCGTACAAGGAGCGCGGCCGCCGCGACCTGGCGCCGTCGTTGGGGCGGGTGCTGGCGGAGGCGCTGGTCGTGCTGCCGCTGACGGAGGCGGATCCCGCGGTGCGGGGCGGTGCTCCGGCCCGGCCGATCTGCCTGGTCCCGGCCCCCAGCCGCCCGTCGGCAGCGCGAGTACGCGGCGGCCCGCACATCGAGCGTTTGGCCAACACCGCGGCCGGCGTCCTGGCGGCGCGGGGCATCGAGGTCGTGGTCGCCCCGGCACTGGAGCTGGCCGGAGCCGCCCGCGACGCGGTCGGCCTGGGCCGCGAGCAACGCATGGCCAACCTCGCCGGCCGCCTGCGGTTCCGCGAGGCAGGACGCCCCTCACCGGGCTGCCACATCGTGGTGCTGGACGACGTGGTCACAACAGGAGCCACCGCGGCGGCGTGCACCACCGCACTGGCGGCGGCGGGGTTTACGGTCTCCGCCGTCCTGACCCTGCTGGCCGCCGGCTGAACCGGCCCCGCTCTTCGCGGGACGCGAAAGGACGGTTCATGAGACCACTGTGACGCTTGCGCCGGAAGCGCGCAGGCTGACCGGTCGGGGCGGGCCGCTTTGCCTTGGCTCGGCTTGCCGGGGCTTGGCTCGGTCCGCACTGCCGCTCTTGCCGGGGCCACTGGACTGGCCGCTTCGGCCGGTCGGGGCCGCGTGTCCCGGCCGCCCGATCGGCTAAGCCCAGGCCGGCCGGGGCCGTTTTGGTTCGACCTGCCCTGCCGTCGCCCCGATCTGCCCGACCTGCCGTGCGCGGCTCGGCTCTGGCGGACTGTCCGGCCCCCAGCCCAGCCAGCCCGGGCCCAGCCAGCCCGGGCCCAGCCAGCCCGAGCCCAGCCAGGCCGGGCCTGGCTGCAACCCGCCCCAAAACACAACCGTGGTACCGGTTCCGCACCCCACCCATCACCAGCCCAAGAAACCAGAGGCAGAACCAAAGACCTCCCAGCCCCAGCGCAAAAAAAGCCCCCAGCCCCACCACCTCGCCGCGCCCGGGTGAACGCCGCGTCACCTACACGAGTGACGTCCGCCGGGAACGCGAACGGACCGGCGCCCGTTGTCCGGGCATGAGGGTGCCGATCACGATCACTCGGCCGCCACACCACTCCACCGGAGTGGCGGCTGTGCCGAACCGGGCTGTCACCCTCGGCGTCCACCGTCAGGCAGCGATGCGCCGTCCGTGTGAAAGCACGGCCACCGCGCCGCGTCCGACCAGCGGGTGTTTTCTGATGCCCACTCCGCGATCACTGCGCGGGGTGACGGAGTCTCATCCCCTGACATCCCCCGGCTCGGGGGCTGTTGTAACGGGCGTGAGGAAGCTAACGTGCTCCGCAATCAGCAATCCCCGCAGGCAGGGAGGTGACGAGCCCATGTCCCTGGCGCCGGAGGTGCGCTGAGTGCGCGTTCGGGCATCGGCACGAGACGTCGTGGACCGTTCCCGAGTTCCTTCTCAGCCCGCGATCCGGGCTCCGTCCCCGCAATACCGGCGCCGTGTGTGAACACAACAGCTCGCAGTCATCTCAGCGAGGGAGGTCGTGTATGGACATCGTCGTTAAGGGCCGCAACGTGGAGGTGCCCGACCACTATCGGGCGCTTGTCAGCGAAAAGCTGGCCCGCCTCGAGCGCTACGACAGGAAAGTCATCCGGTACGACGTGGAACTGTTCCACGAACCCAACCGACGCCAGGCCAAGAGTTGCCAGCGCGTCGAAATCACCGGAAAGGGGCGGGGCCCGGCCGTACGCGCTGAAGCGTGTGCCGCCGACTTCTACGCGGCGCTCGATTCCGCAGTCACCAAGCTGGAAAACCGGCTGCGGAGGACACACGACCGGCGGCGCGTGCACTACGGTCGCAGCCGCCCGGAATCGGTCGCGGAAGCGACCTCGGCACTGCCGGGTGGTGGTTCCCCGGCCGCAGCCAGTCCCGCCGCGCGTACCGCGGTGTTGGACGCACCCGAAGCCGAACCGCAGTCGAACGGCTTCGCGAGTGCCGAAGAATTCCACCTGCCCCAGCAGCAGAGCTGGGCCGACGACGACCTGGGTCACCAGCCCGGCCGCATCGTCCGCGAGAAGCAGCACACCGCGGAGCCCATGACGGTGGACCAGGCTCTCTACGAGATGGAGCTGGTCGGCCACGACTTCTACCTCTTCAACGACTCCGACGCGGGCCGGCCCAGCGTGGTCTACCGGCGGAAAGGCTTCGATTACGGCGTGATCCGGCTCGGCTGAGCCGGCTCGAAGGAGGCTTTCGCGGAGGGTCCGCACGCGCTCGCGTGCGGACCCCTCCGCATGTCAGGACCCACGGCGTGTGCACACGGCGGCCCCTGTTCCCTACGATGGGGTGGGACGGTGGCGCCGAGCACGGCTGCCGCCGCGGGAGAACCTGCCCGGGACCGGCCTGGGCGCGCTCATGATCAGCTAGTGAGGTCGACCGGATGGTGCTGAACCGCCTGCTCCGCGCGGGTGAGGGCAAGATGGTGAAGCGGCTGCGCAACATCGCCGATCACATCAACACCCTCGAAGACGACGTCAAGGACCTGACCGACGCCGAGCTGCGGGCCAAGACCGAAGAGTTCCGCAAGCGGAACGGCGACGGCGAATCCCTCGACGAGCTGCTGCCGGAGGCCTTCGCGGTCGTCCGCGAAGCGGCCAAGCGAGTGCTCGGCCAACGCCACTTCGACGTCCAGTTGATGGGCGGCGCGGCGCTGCACCTCGGCCAGGTCGCCGAAATGAAGACCGGTGAGGGCAAGACGCTCACGTGCGTCCTCCCCGCCTACCTCAACGCCATTCCCGGCAAGGGTGTCCACGTCGTCACGACGAACGACTACCTGGCCAAGCGCGACTCGGAGTGGATGGGCCGCATCCACCGCTTCCTCGGCCTCGAGGTCGGCGTCATCCTCTCGGAGCAGCAGCCGGACGTGCGGCGCTCCCAGTACAACGCCGACATCACCTACGGCACGAACAACGAGTTCGGCTTCGACTACCTGCGCGACAACATGGCGTGGAGCCTGGACGACTGCGTCCAGCGCGGCCACTACTACGCCATCGTCGACGAGGTGGACTCGATCCTCATCGACGAGGCCCGCACGCCGCTGATCATCTCCGGCCCGGCCGACCAGTCGTCGCGCTGGTACGTCGAGTTCGCGCGCCTCGCCCCGCTGATGCAGGGCATCGACACCACCACGATGGGGTCGCGCGAGCGCGTCGAGAAGACGAACCTGATCAACTCGAAGTACCACTACGAGGTCGACCAGCGGAAGCGGACCGTCGCGGTCACCGAGAAGGGCGTCCGGTTCGTCGAGGACCAGCTCGGCATCGACAACCTGTACGAGGCCGCCAACACCCCGCTGGTCGGGTACCTGAACAACGCGCTGAAGGTGCAGGAACTCTTCCACCGCGACAAGGACTACATCGTCCGCAACGGCGAAGTCATGATCGTCGACGAGTTCACCGGGCGCGTGCTGCACGGCCGCCGCTACAACGAGGGCATGCACCAGGCGATCGAGGCCAAGGAAAAGGTCGAGATCAAGGCCGAGAACCAGACCCTCGCCACGATCACGCTGCAGAACTACTTCCGCCTCTACGGCAAGCTGGCCGGGATGACCGGTACGGCCGAGACCGAGGCCGCCGAGTTCCACCAGACCTACAAGCTGGGTGTGGTGCCGATCCCGACGAACCGCCCGATGGTCCGCCAGGACCAGCCGGACCTGATCTACAAGACCGAGGAAGCGAAGTACGAGGCCGTCGCCGAGGACATCGCCGAGCGGTTCGAGAAGGGCCAGCCGGTGCTGGTCGGCACCACGAGCGTCGAGAAGTCCGAGCGGCTGTCGAAGCTGCTGGTCAAGCTGAGCGTGCCGCACGAGGTCCTGAACGCGAAGCACCACGATCGCGAGGCGCTGATCGTCGCGCGCGCCGGCCAGAAGGGCGCCGTCACGGTCGCCACGAACATGGCGGGCCGCGGTACGGACATCGTGCTGGGCGGCAACCCCGACCTCATCGCCGACCACGTGCTGCGCGAGCGCGGCCTGGACCCGGTCGAGCACTCCGAGGAGTACGAGGCCGCGTGGCCCGAGGTCCTGGAGCAGGTCAAGGCGGAGTCCAAGGCCGAGGCCGACGAGGTCCGCGAGGCCGGCGGTCTGTACGTCCTGGGCACGGAGCGGCACGAGTCGCGCCGGATCGACAACCAGCTCCGCGGCCGGTCCGGCCGTCAGGGCGACCCGGGCGAGTCCCGCTTCTACCTGTCGCTCGGTGACGAGCTCATGCGCCGCTTCAACGCGACGATGGTCGAGCGCGTCATGACGACCATGCGCCTGCCCGACGACGTGCCGATCGAGCACAAGATGGTCTCCAAGGCCATCAAGAGCGCGCAGACCCAGGTCGAGCAGATCAACATGGAGCAGCGCAAGGACGTCCTCAAGTACGACGAGGTGATGAACGAGCAGCGCAAGGTGATCTACGCCGAGCGCCACCGCGTGCTGGCCGGCGAGAACCTGCGCGAACAGATCGAGGGCATGCTCGTCGACGTCGTCAACGCCTATGTGGACGGCGCGACGGCCAACGGCTACGCCGAGGACTGGGACCACGAGAAGCTGTGGACGGCGCTGAAGACGCTGTACCCGGTGAGCATCGAGTGGGACGACCTCATGGAGGACGGCGACCTCGACGCGAGCGCGCTGCGCGAAGCGCTGGTCCAGGACGCCCGCAACGCCTACGACAAGCGCGAAGCGGAGATCAACGCGCTCGTCGGCCCGGAGGGCATGCGGACCCTGGAGCACCAGGTGATGCTGACGGTCCTCGACCGCAAGTGGCGCGAGCACCTCTACGAGATGGACTACCTCAAGCAGGGCATCGGGATGCGGGCGCTGGCGCAGCGCGACCCGCTGATCGAGTACCAGCGCGAGGGCTTCGACATGTTCCGCGCGATGCTCGACTCGCTGAAGGAGGAGGCCGTCGGCTTCCTGTTCAACCTGCAGGTCGAGCGCGCCGAAGCGCCGCCGGCCGAGGACGCCGCCGCGGTGCCCGCGGGCGTCCCGTCCGGCAACGGCCAAGCGACGGAAGGCCGGCACGCGCGTCCGGCGCCGCCGCAGCCGCCGACGACCGACACCGAGTCCGTCCCGGCCGCGCTGCGCGGCAAGGGCCTCGGCGGCGGTGGCCAGCCGTCGGGCGTCACGCTGTCCGGACCGGGCGAGGACGGCGAGGTCGAATCCCACGCCGACGGCGGGGCGCAGGCCGCCGGCGGTGGCGGGGCGTCGTCCCGCCGGGATCGTCGCGCCGCGCAGCGCGACGCCCAGAAGAAGGGCAAGAAGGGCCCGCGTCGCTGACACGGGTCCGACCGGGGCGCGCGGTTCTTCCGCGCGCCCCGTTCTCGTGAACGGGGGATGGTCGTGTCGTCGTCGGTGGATCCACAGGAGTTCTTCGCGCTGTTCGCCGCCGAGCGGCGACCGGACCCGTACCCGCACTACCGGCGGTGGCGGGAGAGCAGGCCGGTGGCGGTCCTCGGGGAGCGGATGTTCGTGATCAGCGGCCTCGCCGAGGCCACGCAGGTGCTGCGCGACCCGGCCTTCGGGCACCCCGAACCCGAGTACCTGGATCCGGCGGACCGGCTCCCGGACCAGCCGGTCGACGAGTCAGGACGCGTGGTCCGGGCGTTCCTCTCGCTGAACCCGCCCGACCACACGCGGCTGCGGCGGCTCGTGGCGAAGGCGTTCACGCCGCGGATGGTCGAGCAGCTCGCGCCGCGGATCGAAGAACTCGCCGCGGAGCTGATCGAGCGCGCGGGGGACGAGTTCGACGTGATGACGGCGCTCGCGAAGCCGTTGCCGGTCGAGGTGATCGCGGAGCTCCTCGGCGTGCCGCTGGACGACCGCGAGCAGTTCGCGGCGTGGTCGCACGCGATGGCGCGGGCGCTGGACCCGCAGTTCCTGCAGAGCCCGGAGACGGTGGAACCGGCGGTCCGCGCGCGGCAGTCGTTCGTGGGCTACTTCCGCGAGCTGGCCGAGCAGCGGCGCCGCGAGCCGGGGGAGGACCTGTTGTCGGCGCTGGTCGCGGTGTCCGACGCGGGTGACGTGCTGAGCGAGGGTGAGCTCCTGGTGACGCTCACGCTCCTGCTCATCGCCGGCCACGAGACGACGACGAACCTGATCGGCAACGGCGTCCTGGCGCTGGTGCGCCACCCGCACGGCTTGAAACCGCTGGGCTCGGACGGCGAGAACGCGGCGCGGGTGGTGGAAGAGGTGCTGCGCTACGACTCGCCGGCCCAGCTGACGGCCCGCACGGCCCTGGGTGACACGGCCCTGGGTGCGTTGGAGGTGCCCGCGGGCAGCCAGGTGATCATCTTGATCGGAGCGGCCAACCGCGACCCGGCAACTGGCCCCGCACCGGAATCGTTCGACCCGGCCAGGGAGCCGGGCCGCCACCTGGCGTTCGGCCAGGGCATCCACTTCTGCCTGGGCGCACCCCTGGCGAGGCTGGAGGCCCGGATCGCGTTCCGCGAACTGGCCCGGCGCCGGCCGGGACTGGCGTTGGCCGGAACTCCGGAGTGGAACCCGACCACGACGCTGCGTGGCTTGTCGACCTTGCCGGTGGGGCGCTGAAAGGTCACCTCCAGGGCCGCGAATGCGCTGAAGGTGACCTTTCAGAGACGCCCGGCGGTCGGCGGTGCGCGGGCCTCACCTCCCCGCGTCACGCCGCTGCCCGCCGGCTCGGGCTACTCGGCTGCTGCGGTTTCAACAGCGCGAAACGCACACACCGCCAGCCCGTCGGCGTGCGGTTGAAGCGGGCCGCCAGTGCGAACGACCGGCCGTCCGCCTCCACGCGGGCGCACGCCTCGACCACGTCCGGCACCGGGGTGCACGTGTGGATCGTCTGCGTCCGGTGCCGTGGCCGCGGCAGGCGTGGCCCGCTGAGGCCGGCGTAGACCTCCGGGGCCACCAAAGCGCGGACCTGCGCCGCCGGGCGGCGGCCGTCGTACGCCTCCAGCAGCATGTTCAGCAGGTGGCCCACCTCGCCCGCTTCGAGCTGCCTCGGCGCCGGGCACCGCGAACCGCCGCGGCGGTGCTCCCGGGGTGTCATCTCTTCCGGACCGTCCGCCCGGCGAGGTGCCTCGAAGTGGATCAACGTCCGCAACCGGTGTTCCTCGATCATTTCCTCCCCTCCCTGGCTCGGCATTCAGCCGTCTCCTGGCCTTAGAGGGGGAACGGGCCGAAAAGGACACGGGAATCGCACGATCCGGGCGAGAACCGGGGAAGCCGTGGATTCCCGGCTGCCGATGCGCTACGACGATCCACGTCCGCGTTTGTTGCGCTCTGCGAGACAACGCGTTGCCGCCCCGGCTATGGTATGCCGGGTGCTGAAAGGGCTATTGGTCGATTTCGCCGGAGTTCTCACCGATCCCGACGCAGGCCGGTTCTACGACTATCTGGCGGCCGCACGCGAGCGCGGCGTCCGCACCGCGCTGCTGTCCAACGCTCCGGGAGCATCGGACGAGGTCAAGAACACGATGTCGGACTATTTCGACGCACTCGTGTTTTCCGGCGAGGTCGGTGTGGCCAAGCCGGACCCCGCGGTCTACCTGATCGCGGCCGACCGGCTCGGGCTGCCGGCCGCGCGCTGCGCGTTCGTCGACGACTCCGCGACGAACATCCGCGGCGCCGTCCAGGCGGGCATGGTCGGCGTGCAGCACTGGTCGGTCAGCGAGACGCTGGACGAACTCGCTGTGCTGTTTCCGGCGGGGTGAAGGTCAGCGCGCGCGGCGGACCAGCTCGAACGACAGCACCGCGGCGGCGGCGGAGACGTTCAGCGACTCCACGTCGCCCGGCATCGGGATCGACACCCACTCCGTGACGAGTTCGCCGACCTCCGAGCCGACTCCGGCCGTCTCGCCACCGAGGACGAACGCCGCGCGCTGTGGCAGGTCGACGTCGAAGATCGTCGCCTTCGCCGAAGCGCCCAGCGCGTAGAGCCCGTAGCCGGCTTCGGTGAGCAGCTCCGCGGCCTCGCGCGCCGACCCGCAGCGCAGCACCGGCGCGCGGAACGCCACCCCGGCCGACGCCTTGACCACCAGCGGGTCCAGCGCCGCGACCCCGCGGCGGGGCACGATCACGCCGTCCAGCCCGGCCGCGGTCGCCGTCCGCAGGATCATGCCGACGTTCGCGGGCGTGGTGATGCCGTCCAGCAGCAGCACCCGCGACGGCGGCTGCCGGTCGGCCAGTGCCGCGGAAAGAGCTCGCATCCGCGGCGCGACGACGTCGGCGAGCACGCCCTGGTCCTGCTTGCCGTTGCCGGCGAGCACCTTGACCCGGTGGGCACTGGCGCGCTGGACCGGCACACCGGCGTCCTTCGCCGCGCGCTGGATCTCCGCCGCGCCGGGGCCGCGGGCGGTGTCGGCGAGGATCACCTTGTCCACCCGCAGGCCGTCGTCCGCCAGCGCTTCGAGCACCGGCTTCCGGCCGTACACGGTCAGGAAGCGGTCCTTCGGCGAGATCGTCGACTCATCACCCACACCCAGCAGTCTCGCATCATGAAAGGATCGGCCCATGCCCGACCGCCTTTCCGCACTGGACGCCTCGTTCCTCTACGTCGAGGACCACGCGACCCCGATGCACGTCGGCGGCGTGGCGATCTTCGAGCGGCCGCGCTCCGGGTTCAGCCACGCGCAGCTGGTCGACCTCATCGGCGGGCGGCTGGCGTACCTGCCGCGGTACCGGCAGCGCGTGCTGGAGGTGCCCGGCCACCTGGCGCGGCCGGTGTGGGTGGACGACGTCGACTTCGACCTGAACTACCACATCCGGCGCTCCGCACTGCCTCAGCCGGGCAGCGACGAGCAGCTGTTCGACCTGGTCGCGCGGCTGATGTCGCGGCGGCTGGCGCCGGAGCGGCCGCTGTGGGAGGCCTATTTCGTCGAGGGGCTGGCCGGCGACCGGGTGGCGCTGGTGACGAAGACCCACCAGTCCGTTGTGGACGGTGTCGGCACGATCGACCTCGGCCAGCTCATCCTCGACTCGACGCCGGCCGAGCCGGAGCCGTTCGAGGACATCTGGACACCGCGCCGCGAGCCCAACCGCACCCAGCTGGTCCTGGACGCCATCAGCGAGGGCGTCCAGCGGCCGGGCGAGGTCGTCGAAAACGTCCGGTCCGCGGCGAACGACGCGTTCGCGGCGGCGGGCAAGTTCGCCGAGACCGTCGGCGGGGTGGCGTCGACGCTGCGCACGCTGGTGAGCCCGGCGCCGCCCGGGCCGCTGAACGTCCGGGTGTCGGGAGGCCGCGTGTTCGCCGTGGTGCGCACGCGGCTGGAGGACTTCCGGAAGATCCGCGCGGCCCACGGCGGCACGGTCAACGACGTCGTCCTCGCCGCCATCACCGGCGCATTGCGCGAATGGCTGCTTTCGCGCGAGGAACAGCTGACGCCGAACACCACGATCCGCGCGCTGGTACCGCTGGCGGTGCGCGACGCCGAGACAGCGGAGTTCTCGACACCGGCCCTGATCGGCAACCAGGTCGCCGCGTACCTGGTGGACCTGCCGGTGGGCGAGCCGAACCCGGTGCTGCGGCTGCAGCACATCGGGCACGCGATGGCCGAGCACCTCGACTCGGGCCGCTCGGTCGCCGCGCGCGGGCTGCTCAAGGTCGGCGGCTTCGCCCCGGCTACCCTGCACTCCCTCGGCGCACGAGCGGCGGGGTCGCTGTCCGGGCGCATCTTCAACGTCATGGTGACCAATTCGCCGGGCCCGCAGATGCCGATGTACGCGGGAGAGGCCAGACTGGTCGAGATGTTCCCCGTGATGCCGCTGATGCGCACCCAGGCGCTGGCGATCGGGGTGACGTCGTACCACGGCGGCGTCTACTTCGGACTGAACGGCGACCGCAAGGCCGCTTTCGACGTCGACCTCGTTGCCGGGATGATCGAAGAGTCCCTGGAAGAGCTGAAGGGTGCGCACTGGTGAGGGTCTATCTGCCTGCGACCATCGCGATGCTTCGCGACCTCGAGTCCTCGGGGGAGTTCCGCGCCCGCAGCGGGACGGCGTTCGCGCTGACGCCCGCTTTGCGCGAGGCGTACTCGAGCGGTTCGGACGAGGAGCTGGAGTACGCGGCGCTGCTGGACGCGGCCCGGGCTTCGCTGCGCCTGATCGCAGCGGAGGAGAAGGGCGAGCCGCGCCGGGTGGTGGTTTCGGCGGACGTCGAGGGCGTGACGTTGCGGCCGGACCTGGATGCCCCGGTGGTCCGCATCGGCGGCCCGATCCCGCTCAAGGCGGTGGCGGCGATCCACGTGGACACCCCCGAGGCGGCGGACGCGGTGGCGGCCGCGGCGGCGGTGATCGACGCGGCGGATCTGGGCGATCCGGACGCGGAGTTCACCTTGGGCGACGCCGAGGACCACGAGCTGGCTTGGTACGCGCCGCAGGAGCTGCCGTTCCTGCTGGAACTGCTCTGAGTTGCCGTTGTCCACAGGCGGGGTCGCCTGTGGACAACCGCGGCTGAACCGGGGGTGCGGCCGGGGGTGGCCGGTAGACTGGACTTGGGGACGCCCCCCGGGAAGGGCGGGGGCTTGGTGTGGCTGGCGGCTTCACGCCGTCGCGTCCGGCCAACTCACCGCCCGGACCGGCCAACTCACCGACGTTCCCGGTGAGTTGGCTGTTGCGGGCGGTGAGTTGGCTGTTGCGGGCGGTGAGTTGGCCGGTCCGGGCGGTGAGTTGGCCGGTCCGGGCGGCGAGTTGGCTGTTGCGGGCGGGCAGGTGGTGCCATCGGCGAGCGGGAAGTCGCGCGGATTCGGCGGCTTGGGTCCTCGGGCGGGTCCGGCTGGGGGTTTCGTGACGTTTCGGCGGCGGCCGGCCGTGGAGGCCCGCCCCCGCGATCGACTTTGCCGGGGCCCTGCCGGGGAAGGGCGGGGGCTGTCCGATGAGTTGCCTGCCGCGGACGACCTGACTACCCCACCTCTCCCGCCGGCGGCGGCCGGACGTCGACCGGGGCGCCCCACTCCGTGTACCGGGTCGTGATCCGCGCCTGCGCGCCCTGGAGGATCGGCGAAAGGTCGAGCACGATCTGCAGCGGCCGGTGTGCGTCGTCGAGCCAGAGTTCCACCGGGAACCTGCCGCCCACCCGCCCAGCCGCGTCCGAAGGCAGGCCCGCGGGCAGATCGGTGCCCAGGCGAGCCAGGTCGAGGTCGACGCGGTAGTGCTCCGCCGCCACTCCGCCCAGGTCCGTGCGCTCGGCCGCGACGATCGTGCCCGCCGTCCGGATCTCGCCCAGCGTGTGCGCCGGGTCGTTCTGCGCGGCCAATTGCGTCAGGCTGCCGCCGAGCACCTGGGAAAACGGGTCCGTGCCGTCCGCCGCGACCACGACCCACGGCTTTCCCGCGCCGACCTCGTCGCGCGAGCCTTCGGGCACCTTCGCGTACAGCTTCCCCGCCACCAGCCGCAGCTCCAGCGGCTCGCCGAGGAAGTCGGTCGTCATCACCTGGGCCGTCCCGCCGGCGCCGAACCGTGCCTGGCCCTGGCCCTTCGAACGGACCGAGCCGACGGCGACGTCCGTGCCGAACTTCGCCGAGCCGCCGCTCGTGGTGGCCGCCGTGGCGGCGTCGGCCAGCGCCCGGGCGTCCTCGAACGCCGGGGGTGGTGGCGGATCGGAGCACGCGCCGGCGAACAGGGCGAGCAGCAGCACCGCGGCGGCTTTGCGCATGGCGCCAACAAAAACACAGCGGCTCCCCCGAGCTCGTTCGGGGGAGCCGCGGTGACTCAGCGTCGTCCGGTCAGCGACCGGCCTTCTTCATCAGCTCGCCGAGGTCGACGACCTGGTCGGCCGGCGGGGCCGCCACGTCGACCTGGGTGCCCCAGTCGCTGTACTTCATCGTGAACTTCGCGTCGCCGGTGCCCGGCAGGCCCATCGCCTGCATCATCGGGCCCTGGTCCATGGTCACCTGCACCGGCAGGTTGTCCTTGTCCAGCCACAGCTCGGCCGGGATCTTGATGTCCTTGCCCTTGATCATCTCGGTGAACTTGTCGCGTGTCGCGGCCGGAACCTGGCCGGTGAACTGGTCGACGGCCTTGGCGACGTCGATCTCGACCTTGTAGTGGTTGACCTGCTCGCCGTTCAGCTCGGTCCGGTCGGACGAGATGATCCGGCCGGCCGCGGAGATCTTGTCCAGGATCTTGCTCGGGTCGCTCTGGTCCGCGGACTGCGACAGCGCGCTTCCCATCGCCTGCGAAAGCGGGTCGGTACCGTTCGCCGAAATCTTCGCCCACGCCTTGTCGGCGCCCATCTGCTGCTGGTCCTGGGCGGACAGCTTGATGTACATGACCTGGTCGACCATGCGCATCTCGGTGGTCTCGCCGCCGGTGGTGCTCGTCATCGAGAACTTGGTGTTCGCGCCGTCGAAGGCCATCGCGCCGGTCGCGCTGAGGGTCTGCCCGGCGGCCGAACCCGTCATGCTGAACTTCGCCGACTTCGACTTCGCGGTGCCCTGCTTGGACGCCGAGGCCAGCTGGATCGCGTCGGTGAACGGCGAGGCCAGGCCACTGCTGCCGACAGCCTGGGTCTGCCCGCCGGCGGCCGGTTCGGCGGTGCCGGTGGCGGAGTTGCCGCTGCACGCGGTCAGCGTGAGCACCAGTGCGGCGCCCGCGGCGAGCAGGGTGGTCTTGCGCATCGAGTTCCCCTCGGAGTCGGATCTTCCGCTCGGCATATCGCCTGATCGGGTGGTTGGTGACCGATGTGACGATGCCGAGCGGGCGCCGGTTCCCGGTGCCTCAGGATTCGGTGGCGCGGATCACCTCATGGCCGCCGCGGGACGCCAGCAGGCGCCGCAGGGATCCGAGCCGCTCGGGGCTCGCCTTGCCTTCGGTGACGACGTCGTCGAGCGCGCAGCCCGGGTCTTCGGGCGCGCCCAGGTGCCCGCAGCCGGACGGGCACTCCTCCGCGGCTTCGGCGAACTCCTCGAAGGCGTCCACGATGTGGTCCGCGGTGACGTGGGCGAGCCCGAACGACCGCACGCCCGGGGTGTCGATCACCCAGCCGCCGTCCGGCAGCGGCAGCGCCACGGCCGCGACGGACGTGTGCCTGCCCTTGCCGACTCCGCTCACCACGCCGACGGCCAGGTCGGCGTCCGGGACCAAGCGGTTGACCAATGTCGACTTGCCGACACCGGAGTGGCCGACCAGCGCCGTCACGCGGTCCTTCAGCAGCTCGTCGAGGCCTTCGGGCTTCTCGTCGAAGCGGCTCACGATCGCCGGGATGTCGAGGCCGGCGTACCCCGCCAGGAGCTCGTCCGGGCTGGCCAGGTCGGCCTTCGTCAGGCACAGGACCGGCTCGACTCCGCCCGCGTAGCAGGCGACGATGCAGCGGTCGATGAAGCCGGTGCGCGGCGGCGGGTCGGCCAGCGCGGTGACGATCAGCAGGCGCTCGGCGTTGGCGACCACCAGCCGCTCGAACGGGTCGGTGTCGTCGGCCGTGCGCAGCAGGGAGCTGCTGCGCTCGTCGACCCGGATGATCCGCGCGAGGGTGTCCGGCTTGCCGGAGACGTCACCGACGATGCCCACCCGGTCGCCGACGACCACCGGCGTCCGGCCCATTTCGCGGGCCCGCATCGCGGTGATCACCTGGGCCGGATCGGCGTCGATCGCGCAGGTCCAACGGCCGCGGTCCTTGCCGATGACCATGGCCGTGACGGCGTCGGCGTGCTCGGGACGGCGCTTGCTGCGGGGGCGGGTGCCCTTGCCCGGACGCACGCGGACGTCGGACTCGTCCAGCTTGCTCCAGTCGTTGCGCGCCAAACCCGTCGTCCTCTCGTGTGCCGGTGCCCACCCGAATGATCCCACGCCGCTCGCCACGGCCCTGGCGTGCGTGTAACGATGGCGTCCCGGACCGTTCTGCGAGGCAGGAGGAGGTTGGCCATGTGCGGCCGCTACGCCGCCACGAAGGACCCGGCGAAGCTGATCGAAGAGTTCGAGGCCATCGACCTCACCGAGGGGCACGCGCGCGCCGACCACAACGTGGCGCCGACGAAGAACGTGGTCACCGTGGTTCAGCGGCACCCGCGTGACGAAGACGGCGAGGTCCTCGAGGACGAACCCGCCGAGCGCTCGCTGCGGATGATGAAGTGGGGCCTGGTGCCGTTCTGGGCCAAGGACCCGTCGGTCGGCTCGCGGATGATCAACACAAGGGCCGAGACGGCCGCCGAGAAACCGGCCTTCCGCCGTGCGCTGGTGTCGCGCCGCTGCCTGGTCCCGGCCGACGGCTGGTTCGAGTGGCGCCGCACCGGCAAGGAGAAGGAGCCGTTCTACATGACGGAGCCGGACGGCTCCTCGATCGCGTTCGGCGGGATCTGGGAGAGCTGGCGGCCGAAGGACGACGACAACGCGGCGCCGCTGATCACGTTTTCGATCATCACGACCGACGCCGCCGGCCAGCTCACCGACATCCACCACCGGATGCCCCTGATCGTGCCCCGCTCGCACTGGGACGGCTGGCTGGACCCGGACCGCGAAGACGTCACCGGCCTGCTGGTGCCGACGCCCGAGGACATCGTGGCGTCGCTGGAGCTGCGGCCGATCTCGAGCCGGGTCAACAACGTCCGCAACAACGGGCCCGAACTGCTGGAGCGGGTCGAGCCGGCGCACGAGGGCGCCCTGTTCGACGTGCCGAAGTCATGACGGCCATCCCGATCGACACCGCCTACGGCCCGGCGCGGGTGTACCTGCACTGCGCCGAGGAGGGCGTGGCGGTGCTCATGCTCGGCCACGGTGCGGGTGGCGGGCTCGCGGCGAAGGACCTGGTGGCGGTGACGCGGGCGGCGCAGGCGGCGGGCGTGCACGTGGCGCTGGTCGAGCAGCCGTACCGGGTCGCGGGCCGCCGCGCACCGGCCCCGGCGAACCAGCTGGACACGGCGTGGCTGACGGTGGCGGACGACCTGTCGGCCCGCTTCGACGACCTCCCGTTCGTGTTCGGCGGGCGCTCTTCGGGCGCCCGCGTGGCCTGCCGGACGGCGGCGGCCGGCCAGGCGGTGGCAGTCCTGTGCCTGGCGTTCCCGGAGCACCCGCCGGGCAAGCCGGAGAAGACGCGTCAGCCGGAACTGGACGCGGTCGAGGTCCCGGTACTCGTGGTCCAGGGCTCGCGCGACCCGTTCGGGTTACCGGCGGCGGGGCCGCACCACGAGATCGTGGTGATCGACGGGAACCACAACCTGTCGACGGACCTGGAGGCGGTGTCCCGGGCGGCGACGGAGTGGCTGTCCCGGGTGCTGCGGCCGCTGGCCTGAGCCGGTCCGTGACGGAGATCCCGCTCACCGGCGGCAACGTCAGCGCCGGCGTCGTCCGGGTGGGGAACACCGTGCGCCGGCCGGCCGGGCCGTGGACGCCGTCGGTGCACGCCCTGCTCGAGCACTTGCGCTCGGTGGGTTTCCGCGGCGCGCCCCGGCCGCTGGGCCTGGACGAGCGCGGCCGCGAGGTGCTCGAGTTCGTCGCCGGGGACGTGCCCTGGCCCGGCCACGTGGACCTGCTGCGGCCGGACACCGCGGTGGTGGCCGTCGGCGAGCTGATCCGCGGCTTCCACGACGCCGTCGCCGGCTTCGACCCGCCGGGCGACGCGTCCTGGCAGGTGCTCATCCCCGCCGACGGCGCCGAGATCATCGCCCACCACGACCTCGCGCCGTGGAACCTCGTGGTGGGCGAGCGGCGCTGGGCGTTCATCGACTGGGACACCGCGGCGCCCGGCACCCGGCTCTGGGACCTCGCGTACGCGGCGAACGGCTTCGCCGTGCTGCCCGAGCGCGTGACGACGACCCAGGCGGCCCGCCGGGTGCGGCTGCTGGCCGACGCCTACGACCTCGACGAGGGACAACGCCGTGAGCTGGCGCGGCTGCTCGGCCCGCGCGCCCGGTCGATGCACGACTTCCTGGCCGCGCAGGCCGCGGCGGGGACCGAACCGTGGCTGCGGTTGTGGAATGACGGCCACGGCCGCCACTGGCGAGCGCGCGCGGACTACCTCGCCGGGCACCACGACGTCTGGGTGCGTGCGCTGCTGGCGTGAAACCGCGGGTCAGGCCCCGATCGGCGCCACCACGGCGCTGGTCAGCCGGATCAGCTCGCCCGGCGCCAGTTCCACTTCCAGCCCCCGCCGTCCGGCGGAACAGAACACCGTCTCGAACTTCTCCGCCGACGCGTCGATCACCACCGGCAGGCGGCTTCGGTGGCCCAGTGGCGAGATCCCGCCCAGCACGTACCCCGTCGCCCGCTGGGCCGCCGCCGGGTCCGCCATCTTCGCCTTCTTGCCGCCCGCCGCGGCCGCCAAAGCCTTGAGGTCGAGCTGGCCCGTGACCGGGACCACACCCACCGTGAGCCGGCCGTCCACCTCCGCCACCAGCGTCTTGAACACCCGCGCCCGGTCCAGGCCCAGCGCCTCCACCGCCTCCAGCCCGTACGAGTCGGCCCGCGGATCGTGGTCGTAGGCGTGCAGCGTGTGCGCCACCTTCTGCTTCACCAACAACGCCGTCGCCGGAGTGCCCTTGCCAGCCATGGAGCGGAAGTCTAGGGAATGCTCCGCTGACCCGATCGGTTGTACGGGACGTGACAACAACGCTCGCCACCACACGCTCTCGCAGCCGCCGCAGTTCCCAGGCACCGGCGAACCGCGGCGTGCCCGGTCCCCGCGTAAACTCGGGTCCGCCGTATGCGCGCACGCGCATCGACGCCGAGCGGGAAGGGAACGGTTTGCCGAGCACGCAGAACTCAGCGCCGGAAGAAGCGACCGAGGCCGAGCGCGCCGAGCGCTTCGAGCGCGACGCGATGCCGCTGCTCGACCAGCTGTACTCGGCCGCGATGCGGATGACCCGCAACCCCGCCGATGCCGAGGACCTGGTCCAGGAGACCTACCTGAAGGCGTACGCCGCCTTCGCCTCCTTCAAGGCGGGCACGAACCTCAAGGCGTGGATGTACCGCATCCTGACCAACACCTACATCAACGGCTACCGCAAACGCCAGCGGCAGCCGGTGCAGGCGCCCACCGAGGAGATCACCGACTGGCAGATCGCCAAGGCGGAGAACCACACCTCCAGCGGGCTGCGGTCGGCCGAGGTCGAGGCGATGGACAACCTGCCCGACACCGACGTCAAGGCCGCCCTGCAGAAGCTGCCCGAAGAGTTCCGGCTGGCCGTCTACCTGGCCGACGTCGAGGGCTTCGCGTACAAGGAGATCGCCGAGATCATGGACACGCCCATCGGCACCGTGATGTCCCGCCTGCACCGCGGCCGCGCCCAGCTGCGCGACCTGCTCGCCGACGTGGCGCGGGAGCGCGGCTTCATCCGGGGTGCCCAGGAGGAGGTGGCCGGGCGATGAGCGACATGTGCGAAGGCGCGTCCGACAAGGTGCGCTGCGAAGAGGCGCTCGCCGACATCTACCTGCTGCTCGACCGGGAGTGCAGCCCGGAGCGCGACGCCGCGCTGCGCTCGCACATCGAGGACTGCCCGCCGTGCCTCGAGGAGTACGGCATCGACGAGCACCTCAAGCAGCTGCTGGCCCGCAAGTGCGGCGGCGACCACGCCCCGGCCGAGCTGAAGAGCCGGCTGCGCGCGTCGATCCGCCAGACCGTCGCCACCCGCGGTGGCGTCACGGTCGAACGCACCGAGATCACCCTCGAGCAGCGTTCCGAATAGCGCCTGAGCACGACGAAGGCCCCCGCACCACGGTGTGGGGGCCTTTTGCGTGCCGACGCCGGGTTCAGGAGTTGGGCTTACCGCCGTGGTTCGCGCTGTTCTTCTTCCGGCTGCGACGCTTGCGGGCGCGCTTCGACATGTTCACTCCTCGTCGTCAAAAGTGGCCACGGCCGCGACGATGGCGCCTGCCGGGCTCGGGTCAACCTCTCAAGTGTGGCATGACGCCCCGTTCTGGTTGGATGGGGTGGTCAGGGCGAGCGTGAGGGAGAGGTCGATGGCCGAGAACGAGACGCAGGTGACCGGCTAACCGTGTCCACCCTCGCCGAACTGCTCGCCGACAACACCGGCCTCCCCGGGGAGGCGGCGGACCACCTCCAGACCGTCGTCGCCGAGTGGCAGCTGCTGGCCGACCTGTCCTTCGCGGACTTCCTGCTCTGGGTCCCGGTGACCGAGGAGCTGCAGCCGGACGGCGGCGACTTCGTCTGCGTCGCGCACGCGCGGCCGACGACGGCGCCCACCGCGCACCCCGAGGACGTCGTCGGCACGCGGTTCACGGTGGACGAGCACCCGCAGCTGGCGAAGGCCATGCGAGAGGTGCGGATCTGCCGCGAGGAGGACCCGCACTGGTACCGCGACCTGCCGATGCGGCGTGAGGCGATCCCGGTGCGGTTCCACGACGACGTCATCGCCGTGATGAGCCGCGAGACGAACCTGGCGGCGCCGCGGGTGCCTTCGCCGTTGGAGATCGCGTACCTGGGCAGTGCCGGCGACCTGTGCCAGATGATCGTCGACGGCACGTTCCCGCCGAACGGCACCAACGCCACCGACACCCACACGTCGCCGCGGGTCGGCGACGGGCTGATCCGCCTCGACTCGAGCGGCACGGTCGTGTTCGCCAGCCCGAACGGCCTGTCCGCCTACCACCGGATGGGGCACGAATCCGACCTGGTCGGCACGCGGCTGGCCCCGCTGACGCGGTCGCTGATCCGCGACCCGTTCGACGCGACCGAGGTCTCCCACCGGATCATCGAAGCTCTCGACGGGAAGCCGTCGAGCCGGACGGAGGCCGATTCGCGACGCGGCGCCGTGGTGCTGTTCCGCGCGCTGCCGCTGCGGCCGGCCGGCCAAGCGGCGGGCGCGCTGGTGCTGGTCCGCGACGTCACCGAGGTGAAGCGGCGCGATCGCGCACTGCTGTCCAAGGATGCGACGATCCGTGAGATCCACCACCGGGTGAAGAACAACTTGCAGACGGTAGCGGCCCTGCTGCGGCTGCAGTCCCGGCGGACGACGTCGGAGGAGGCGCGGCTCGCGCTGGCGGAGTCGGTGCGCCGGGTGACGTCGATCGCGCTGGTGCACGAGGCGCTGTCGATCTCGGTGGACGAGCGCGTCGACCTCGACAAGCTGCTCGACAACGTGCTGCCGATGGTCGGCGAGGTCGCCACGGCGGAGTCGCAGGTCGGGCTGTCGCGGAAGGGCTCGTTCGGCGTTGTGGTCGCGGAAATCGCGACGCCGCTGGTGATGGTGCTCGCCGAACTGGTGCAGAACGCCATCGAGCACGCCTTCCCGGCGGGCCGCTCGGGCAAGGTCGAGCTGATCGTGGAGCGGTCGGCCCGCCGGCTGGACATCGTCATCCGTGACAACGGGCGTGGCCTGCCCGCGGGGTTCTCCCTGGAACGTTCGGACGGGCTGGGGCTGCAGATCGTGCGGACGCTGGTGGAGTCCGAGCTGCGGGGCTCCCTGTCGCTGCGGAAGGTGCGGGCGGAGGAGTCGGCTACCCGGGTGACCGGGACGGAAGCCGCGCTGCGCATCCCGCTGTCTCGCCGGCTCTGACCGGCTGCGCCGTACCTGGACGGATGACGCGCGTACTCAGGTGGATGACGTGCGTACCTGAACGGATGACGCGTGGGTTGGCCGTGAGACGTTGAAGGCCCGGCACCAGGTGCGTGGTGCCGGGCCGTTCAGCGCTCGCGGGAGGACTTGAAGTCCCGGTGAGGTTTCGCCGCACCCGTCGCCGGGTGGTTCCGCCTCACTTGTTAAACTCAGACCGGGTAGGTATCGCCCCAGATGGCGGAGACACAGCAGTGCCCGCCGGGAGAATCTCCTGCGCGGTGTGGTGCTCGTGAAACTGTGGTGCTTCGTGAAACTTAAGCGTTGGTCCGCGTGCCGATGTGCGTACGGCGGCGCTTGAGCGCGCGTCGCTCGTCTTCGCTCATGCCGCCCCAAACGCCCGCGTCCTGGCCGCTGGCCAGAGCCCAGGCCAAGCAGTCGGAAGCGACGGTGCAGCGGTGGCACACGGCCTTCGCCTGCGTAACCTGCGACAGAGCCGGACCGCTGGTTCCCACCGGGAAGAACAGCTCGGGGTCCTCGTCTCGGCAGGCCGCGTCGTGGCGCCAGTCCATGTTCGTGAGCTCCTTCATATGACGCGGGAGGGCCGCGCCACAGTCGTCAAATGGCGGTCGTGTTTTTGGGTGCTTGTGAATGCTTTCACGAAGCACCGCGTTCGACAAGGGTTTCTTGAAGATCGGTGAGTCAGGTCACCCGGCCGAGCGACCCCTCTGACCTGCGGTTTCTCTCCGAAACAACCGGCCGAAGGGAAGGTTGATGCGCTGAGTGGAGCTTCTCCGTCGACGAACGGCACCTGGCACTTTGCCGCAGGCGATCAGCGGTCCGGTCGTCACACGATTACTGTGAGTGCGTCCGGGACGCTGAAGAATTCCACTCTGGTCCGCTGGCCGACGAGGTCGCCGTCCACCTGGAAGTTTACCGGTTCAGCTGCGTCAATGCGGATCATCGGCACGTCGTCGTGACGCACGAGACGTCGGCCGCGTTGGTTGCTCTTCGTGGTCAAAGCGTGGCGTACATGCTTGAACACGGTGGGCAACCCCAGACCGTTCAACGCGAACAAACCCAATCCCGTCTCGAACGAGCAACCCGGGTTGAGGTGGATGGCGCGCTGGCCCAGGTAACTCCACGGATCGGTGTTGGACACGAAAGCGGTCAACACTTCGGTGGGTTCCTGGCCGGGGACGCGGATCGTCAGGGCCGGCCGGCCCAGCGGCGGCCGGAAGTAGGACCGGACGGCCGCCCTCAGGTACAGCGCGGCCGTCGTCTGCTTGCCCCGGCGCTTGGCGACCCGGCCGACGACGTCGGCGTCCCAGCCGAGGCCGGAGTTGAAGGTGAACCAGTGCCCGTCGGCCAGTCCGAGCCCGACCCGGCGCGAGCGGTCGTTCTCCAGCGCGTTGAGCAGCTGGTGGGTGGCCTCGACGGGGTCCGCGGAGATGCCGAGGGCGCGCGCGAACACGTTGGCCGACCCGCCGGGTACGACGCCGAGCGCGGGTATCCGGCCGATTTCGGCCGGATCGCCACCGCTTCTTTCGGGGGTCCGGGTGGCGAAGCCCCCGGCCCGGGGCGCAGCCCCGGGTGGCACAGCGTCGGCCAGCAGGCCGTTGACGACCTCGTTGACCGTGCCGTCACCGCCGTGCGCCACGACCAGGTCGATCCCGTCGCGCGCGGCCGAGCGCGCGACGGCCATCGCGTGGCCGCGGTAGTCCGTCTCGACCACGTCGAGCTTCACCTGGCTGGCGAGCGCGTGCGCCAGCACGTCCCGGCCACCGGCGGTGGTCGAGGTGGCCTGGGGATTCACGACGAGGATGGCACGCATTACCGCAGGGTAAGTGACTTCCGTCGGCCCGAGAACCTTCCGGCGCCGCATGGTGACGGGCGCAACGCCGGGGAACAGCACCTTCGAGACCCTGTGCCGGGCGGTCCTCCTTCACGCGCGGGTGTCCGCTCGTCGTGACAAGTGCACCCGGGCCGACCGCCCGCTCATCGACGACATCTGAATTTTCGACGCCCGGGCGGTCCCGCGAAAACGGCCGACCGGGTGGCATACGATCAAAAGAGCTCACGCACGGTGACTCACCCTGGTCGAGTCCACTGTGCTCGCGCAAAGCACCTCGCCAAGTCCGTCGGAAAGCTCGTCCGGAAGGCCGTCGCCGTGAAGCTCTCGCCCGCTCCCCGCGAGGTCCGGCTGGCCGGCGCCGTCACCGCGGTGCCGTCGCTCGCCCTGCTGGTGTTCGGGGTGATCGTGCTGGTGAACGGCCTGGGCTCGCCCGCCCGGCCGGGGAACAACGTCTTCGTCGAGTCGGGCACGTTCATCGTGGTGGCGCTGGCGTTCCTGGCCGCGTCGGCCGGGCTGGTCCTCGGTCAGACGTGGGCGCGCTCGCCCGGTGTGGTGATCGCCCTGATCGTGATCGGGCTCGGCTGGTACCTGCTGGGCCCCTCCGGCGAGCCGCTGTGGGGCGTGCCGATCGCGCTGCTGGGCGTCGCGGCGCTGGTCCTGCTGTTCCGGCGGCCGTCGCGGGCCTGGGCGCTGGACCTGCGCGAAGGTGAGACCGAGACGGAGGCCGCCGAACGCGGCGGGCTCGCCGGCCGCCGCGCCGAGCGCGAAGGCCCCGAAGAGGACTGAGCCCGAATCCAACGTGCCCAGCCCCGCAACTCACGTGATTGAACCCGTAACTCACGTGATCAGCCCCGTAACTCGCGTGATCAGACCCGTGACTCGCGTGATCAGACCCGTGACTCGCGTGATCAGACCCGTGACTCGCGTGATTGGGCCCGTGACTCGCGAGATCCGGCTTCAATCACGCGAGATCCGGGTCTGATCACGCCAGTTACGGGTTTGGTCACGCCAGATCCGGGGTTGGTCACGCGAGATCGGGTGGTTAGGCCTGGGCGGCCAAGGCGTGTAGCGGTGCGTCGGTGAGGCGGTTGACTGTCCACTCGTCCATTGCGACCGCGCCGAGGGCCTTGTAGAACTCCGTGGCCGGGTTCCAGTCCAGCACCGACCACTCGAGCCGTCCGTAGCCGTTCGCGACGCACTCGGCCGCCAGCGTCGCCAGCAGGGCCTTGCCCAGCCCGGAACCGCGGTGGGACGACCGCACGTACAGGTCCTCCAGGTAGATCCCGTGCACGCCGCGCCAGGTCGAGAAGTTGAGGAACCAGATCGCGAAGCCGACGATCTCGCCGTCCACTTCGGCCACGTGCCCGAACACCTTCGGCGCTTCGCCGAACAGCGCGGTGTGCAGCTGCTCCGGCTTCAGGTGGCACTCGTCCGGCGCGCGCTCGTACTCCGCCAGGTCGTACACCAGGCGGACGGCCGCCTCGACGTCGTCGG
This sequence comes from Amycolatopsis sp. NPDC026612, assembly GCF_040638285.1. Taxonomy (NCBI): domain Bacteria; kingdom Bacillati; phylum Actinomycetota; class Actinomycetes; order Pseudonocardiales; family Pseudonocardiaceae; genus Amycolatopsis; species Amycolatopsis sp. NPDC026612. The sequence continues at coordinate 2,234 of NZ_JBEZYB010000044.1, read as the reverse complement.
GGCGGATCCGGCGGATGCGGTCGTCGGGCACGTCAGTCCTCCGTGGGCAGCAGGTTGAGGTGTTCGATCTGGGGTTCGCCGCGCTCGTCGCCGAGCACCGCGATGCCGGCCGCGTCCAGTCCGAAGTGGACGCCGGCCGTGGCGGGCAGGCCGAGCCATCGGGCCACGAGCACCCGGCTGAAGTGCCCGTGGCCCACCAGGATCACGTCGCCGGCTTCGATGTCCCGCCTGGCGCGCGCCAGTACGCGATCCGCGCGGGCGGAAACGTCCGAAGCGCTTTCGCCGCCGGGACTCGGGTGGCTCCAGACCGTCCAGCCCGGCACGGTTTCCCGGATCTGCGGGGTGGTGACGCCTTCGTAGTCGCCGTAGTCCCACTCGGCGAGGTCCTCGGTGACTTCGTCGACGCGCAACCCGGCCAGCGCGGCCGTGCGCAGCGCACGGGCACGCGGGCTCGACACCACCAGCGAAGGGCCGCCCACCAGGCTCCGGAGGGTGCCGCCCGCGGCGCGCGCCTGGCCTTCGCCCGCCGGCGTCAGCGGGATGTCCGTGCGGCCGGTGTGCCGCCCGTTCACCGACCACTCGGTCTGCCCGTGCCGGAGGAGGAAAAGACGGTTGGTCACGCGCCCGAATATATCCGGCGGTTTGCGGGGCGGCTGCCCGTCTGCTTAGCTACTGACCAGTAGCTAAGCCTGAGGAGACCCCGATGTCCGAGACGCAGATGCTCGCGCTGTGGCGGAAGCTGGCCGCGAAGCCGGGTGGGAAACAGCTGTTCAGCGCCGCGCTGTGCGTCCGGGTGCCGTACTTCCGCACGGTGCTGCCCTCGGTGCGCGAGCTGCGTCCGGGGCACTGTGCAGTGACCGCGCCGAAGTGGTGGGGTGTTTACAACCACATCCGCACCTTCCACGCGATCGCCGCCTGCAACCTCGCCGAAATCGCGATGGGCATGCTCGCCGAGGCGACGGTCCCGGCGACGCACCGGTGGCTGCCGAAGGGCATGACCGTCCGGTACATCGCGAAGGCCGAGACGGGCCTGCGCGCGGTGGCGGCGCTGCCCGAGCTGCCGGAGTTCGGCGCCGAAGGCTTCGACCTCGAAGTCCCGGTGACCATTTCGGACACGAACGGCCGGTCCGTGGTCACCGGGACGATCACGATCTGGGTGACGCCGAAGAAGCGTTAGAGCGGCTTGTACTGCACGTACGTCGTCTGCTGGAACCTGTTCTCCCCGGCCGGTGACGGCAGGCCCAGCTTCCGGTCGACGAGCTTGCCGAGCGGCCCGCAGCCGTGGGTGGCGGGCACCGCGAGGTCCGGGTCCACGACGCCGAAGTGCATGGTCGGCGGGGTTTTCGAGATCACGGTCGGCGGCACAGCCGGGTCATCGTGGACGACCGTGTGCAGCACGCCGAGTGCGCAGTCCTTGCGCAGCAACGGGTGCCGCAGCGACGCGTAGACGTCCAGTTCACCGCGTCGCGCGTCGTTGCTCTGGAAGTCCGAGTAGCCGCCGTAGTGCAGCTCCAGTGTCGTGCCCGCGAGGCCCGGGACGACCACCGGTGCGTGCCGCAGCGCCCCGAACTCCTGCGCGTACCGGCCGTTCACCCGGCCTTCGCTGAACGTCAGCCGCATTTCCCCCAGCGGGATCTCCCGGTCGTCGATCGTCAGCTTTCCCTGGGACACAAAGGCTTCGCAGCGCCAGGTGCCCGGGTCGGCGTTCGGCGGCGGGGCCGGGCAGTCGGTGAAGTCGAACGCGGGAAGTTCGTCGGCCGATGCGGTCCCGGCTGTCAGTGCCAAAGCGGCGACCGCGGCCGCCCCCAGTGCGAGAAGTTTCATGGCGGTGAGCCTGCTCGCGCCGCGACGCCGGGACATCCGGGATGGCCCCCAGGGGAGACCCGAGTTTCGTCAGGGGCCGAGCCGGGCCAGCGCGTCGAGGAAGCTGTCGTCGGTGGCCGAGAAGAACTCGGCGTCCGCGGCCTCGACGTCCTTCAGTGCCTTCGCGACCAGTTCGAGGCCGGCCGGTGTGACTTGCAGGCGCTTCGCACGGGCGTCGGCCGGGTCGTCGGCGCGAGCCAGCAGACCGCGGTCCGCGAGCTTGCGGACGACCTGGCTGGTCATCATCGTGTCGGTGCCGGCCTGGTCGGCGAGCTGCCGCTGGGTCGGTGGCTCACCCGGGTAGCCGGACAGGCCCGGCAGCATGATGTCGAGCAGGACGACGTCGAACGAGCCCGTGCTCGCCAGCTGCA
>NZ_JBEZYB010000043.1:28642-62991 GCF_040638285.1 Amycolatopsis sp. NPDC026612 | reverse complement strand
AATTTAAGCACCCCTTGTGGGGGGGGCCGGCGGGGGGGGGGGGGGGGGGGGGCGGGGGGCGGGGGGGGGGGCGCCCCCCCCCCCCGCCGCGCACGGCTCAGCCCGCGTTCGCCAGGAAGCCCTGTCCCGCCGGGGCACTGCGCACGAGGCACGCGTGGCACGGCATGCCGCGCAGCCCGTCCAGCACTTCGGCTTCGGCGGGGAAGATCGACTCGCCGCACAGCGCCGTCAGGTGCTCCGGCGCCGGGCCGGTCGGCACGGGGATCAGGTGGCAGACGCGTCTGCTTTCGCCGACGACCCCTCGGCGTAGCCGCACCAGCGCCAGCATTCCACCGTTCTCACCCATGGGAAAACGGTAGAGGCAGATCACCGCGCGGACTTCGTGCCGACGGCCCAACGATCTTGGACGCGGGTGGTCCGGGACACCAAAGTCACGCAGGGGAGAGCACCGCCGCGCCCAGCCGCCGGCACAGGGCGAGCGCCAGCTCCACGTCCAGCCGTCCCTCGGCGAGCCCGCGCGGCAGCAGCTCCTGCGCCTTGCGGACGCGGTACTGCACGGAGTTCTTGTGCATGGTCAGCTCGCCGGCCGCCGCGGTGTAGCTGCCACCGGAGGTGAGGAACACCCGCAGCGTTTCGCGCAGCCGTCCGCAGTTCTCGTCGTCGGCGGCCAGCGGCCCGAGCGTGCTCGCCACCCACAGCCGAGCCGCGTTCAGGTCGCTCGTCATCAGCGCCACGGTGCCGACCTCCCGGAAGGTCAGCACGTGGTCGCAGTGGTCCCCGGCGGCCAGCGCCAGCGCGTGCACCCGCCGCGCCTGCTGGTGGGTGTCCCGGAAGCCGCCGACCCCGGTGCCGGGGTCGCCGACGGTCACCCGCACCCCGCTTTCGGCTTCCGCGAGCGCCGCGTCGAGGTGCTCACGGCCGACCGACGCGCCCGGCGCGAGCGGGAGCCACACCCAGGCGCTGGCCTCGTCCCGGGGCACGAACAGCGGCCGCCCCTGCCCGCGGACGCGCTCGAACACCGCGCCCGCGACCGACTCCAGCAACGACAGCGGGTCGTCGGTGAAGGCCGCCGACGCGTGCCAGATGATCATCCCCACGTGGGTGCCGCGCAGGCGGTAACCGATCACCGCCTCGGCCGCGTCGACGTCGGGCGGGGCGCCGTTCTCCCCCAGCAGGTCCGCCACCTTCGCCGCCCGCGCCGCGCTGCGGTTGAGCAGCCAGCGGTCGCGTTCGTCCTGGTAGACGCCGACGAGCTGGCGGACGACCCGCGTGATGAACTCGTAGGCGACCCGCAGCAGCCGGCGCAGAATAGCCCCGAGCAGGGCCGCGTCGTCGACCAGCCGGGTGCACTCCTCGAACCCGAAGTCGAGCATCGCGGCCTGCCCGAGGTCGTACGCCCGGATCAGGTCGAACACCGGGGTGCCGCGCTGCGCCAGCCGGCGCGCGTACTCCATCGCCGCGGCCGGCGGCTCGACGGTCGCGGGGTCGATGCCGTGCCGGAAGATCTGCAGTGCGGTCTCGATGTTCTGGTACACGCTCGCCGACAGCAGGCTGACCATGCGCTCGTCGTCGTTGACCAGCTGCGGCAGATCGGTGGCGTACAGCTGGACCAGGTCACCGGTGAGTTCGCCCGCGCGGCCCTCGAGGGTGGCGGCGATCTGCCGGATGCGCTCCGAGACGACTTCTTCGTCCACCATGGAGCCACCTTAGGGGGTGCTGCCTCAAGCCGGTCGAGGAACTCGTCGATCAAGTCGACTGTCTCCTTCGGAGCGTGCGGCGCCGACGAGCCATAGCTCATTCGGGCGCGTCGAATGCGGCATTCGGATCCACGATTTTGTTAAGTGGCCCGTTAAGTCGACACATCGAAAGAATCGAAAAAATCCCGCCAGAACACACCGGTTCCACGCCGGCCCGAACCACCGGTCGAAGATCACCCGTACGGCCTATTTTCCCTGCCCCGCACGGATGCCGGACGACCGCCGCCGCAAGCTCGTAATTTTCGAAATCGACTTACACGACTCCGGAACCTTGTGGCAACTCCCCACGAGCGGTATATCTGAACCACCGAATTCGCAGCGGCCGGCCCCACCGCCGGCCGGTTCGATGCCGCCCTCTCCCCCGCTCACCGGAGGCACCATGCACCGTCTGGACCGGGCCCGCGAACACATCATCGGGCTCTATCGCATCGTCATCGGCTTCCTCTTCGCCTGCCACGGCCTCAAGACGCTGTTCGGCCTGTTCGGCGCGAAGTCCGCCACCCCCGTCGGGACCTGGCCGGGCTGGTGGGCCGCGGTCATCCAGCTCGTGTGCGGCGTACTCGTCTGCGTCGGCCTCGGCACCCGGGTCGCCGCGATCCTCGGCTCCGGCTCGATGGCCTACGCGTTCTTCGTCGTCCACCTGCCGAACGGGCTGCTCCCGATCCAGAACGGCGGCGAGGCGGCCGCGCTGTTCTGCTGGTCCCTGCTCCTCGTCGCGTTCGTCGGCCCGGGCCGCTTCGCGCTCGGCAACCTTCCCGTCCGGCAGCGCGCTTCGGAGCCGACCCGCGCGGGCGCCACGGTTTAGGAGGAGCGCGAGATCCCGACGCCGCTGCGTGCGTCGGGACCGTACTTCGCCAGCTCCTCCGCGAGGTCGAGCCGTCCGGTGGACGCGCTCTTCGCCCGGTCCTCCTCGGTGAGCAGTTCACGGGGGATGATCCAGACGACCTCGAACTCCAGCCCGCTGGGATCCTTGGCGTACAAGGACTTCGTGGTTCCGTGGTCGGACGAGCCGACCAGTGCGCCCGCTTCGGTGAGCCGGGCCGCGAGCCGCTCGAGGTCCCCGAGGGTGTCGACTTCCCACGCGAGGTGGTAGAGCCCCACCGACGTCCGCCCGGCGCCCGAGTCGGCGGCGTCGGCGCCGATCTCGAAGAGGCCGAGGTCGTGGTCGTTGGCCGACCCGGGTGCCCGCAGGAACGCCGCGCCGCGGTGCGCGTCACCGCCGTCGATGTACGCGAAGCCGAGCACGTCCCGGTAGAACGCCACGCTTTCGGCCAGGTCCCGGACGTAGAGCACGGCGTGGTTCAGCCGGAAGATCGACATCGGTGCTCCCGCGGTCTGCGCTGCGCGCGGTCGGCTCCGCGCGCCAAATGATTGAAGTTTCAACTTGAGGCTAGGCGCGAGCCCCGGGCCGGTCAAGCCAGCAGCGCCGACACCCAGAGCCGGCCGAGCCAGGCCGCATACCGCTCGTCCGGCCACTCGCGTCGTTCGACGAGCTGGTGCCACAGCGTCCCGTCCGTCGTGGACCACAGCACGTCCCGGCACTCCTCTTCGGCGACCGCCAGCTGCCCGGTGGCCGCGGCTGCCCGCGCGTGCCCGGCCATGCTCTCCAGCCGCTGGCGGTCGATCTCGCCGAGCATCGCGGCCGCCGCGGGCTCGCTCGCCGCCGCGCCGCGCACGGCGAGGTGCAGCCGCGCGGTCCGCCGCATGGTCGCGGTGTTGAAGACGGCGAACGCGGTGAGCCGGGCCCGCAGGTCGGACTCGGCGAGCACGGCCCGCATCTCCGGACGTGCCAGCAGCGGCACGTCCTGGTCGTCGCCGCCCACGGCCACGTCCCAGACGCGGTGCAGCAGCGCGGGCTTGTTCTTGAACGCCGCGTAGACCGTCTCGGGAGCGACCCCGGCCTCGGCGGCGACGTCGGCGATGGTCGTCCGGCCGTAACCGCGGGTGACGAACAGGTCGTGCGCCGCGCCCAGGATCCGCCGCCGGTTCTCCTTCGCCTGCTCCCGGCGCCGGCTCGAGTCATAAGGCCGCTTGACGGGATCGCTCATCCGATACATCCTCACTGCATTGAACACAGTACTACTGCATTGGAGTCATCATGCCAGCACCTGCCGACGCGTTCCTGGCCGACATGCTGCCGCGGCAGACCGCGGCCGAACGAGCCATGCACGAGGGCGACCCGGAACCGCGCGCCGCTCTGTGGTCACAGGCCGATCCGGTGAGCCTTTTCGGGGCCTGGCTGCCCATCCGCACCGGCTGGGCCGAGGTGAGCGAAGCGTTCAAGCGAGTGGCAGCCCAGTTCTCCGACCCGAGCGAGTACCGTTTCGAGGTCATCGCGGCCGGCGCGAGCGGCGACCTCGCCTACACCATCGGCTTCGAGCACAACACGGTGTCGATCAACGGCACACCCACGACGTACACCCTGCGCGCCACGCACGTGTACCGGCGCGAGAACGGCGCGTGGAAGATCGTCCACCGCCACGCCGACCGGCCGCCGGACGAACCCGAGCCGACGGAGAGGTTCGCGGAGACCCACTCTCGGTACCCCCGGTGACCAACCGGGCGACAAACCATCGACACCGCATCGAGGCCCTGGTCAGGACCCCCGGCGGTTCGTAGGGTGAGTCCACCGCAGGACACCGTGTCAGCTGTCCCGCGGGCGGTGATGCCCCCGGATCCGACCTTTCCCCGAAGCCAAGTCCCGGGGCATCACCGCGTCCCCCAGCACAACAATGACATCCCGGTCGCCCGCCTCGGGCTTGCCCATCGGCCACGGGACGTTCTCCCTCGCCCGCGGCCAAGACCTCGTGATCACCGCGATCCGCCCGACACCGGGTCGCGATGGAGGACTTCGCGATGGCCTTGCTGGACGAGGCGGAACGGCCGCACCACCACCGGACCACCCTTCACGGTCACCTCCTGACCGCTATACATACATACACCATGTATGTATTCTCGACGCATGCCGAACCGCAGCGAAACATTGGGGCGAGAGCATCGGGTCCGGGTACCGGCGGGCGAACTACGGTATTGCGAGCGGGGCACCGGAGCCCCGGTGGTGTTCGTCCACGGGGTGCTGACGAACGCCGAGCTGTGGCGGAAGGTCGTCCCCGACGTCGCCGCGGCCGGATTCCAGTGCCTGGCCCCGGATCTGCCGCTGGGCTCGCACGACATCCCGATGCGCGCGGACGCCGATCTCTCCCCCGTCGGCCAGGCCGACGTCATCGCCGACTTCCTCGACGCGCTGGACCTCCATGACGTCACGCTCGTCGCCAACGACACCGGCGGTGCGCTGACGCAGATCCTGCTCAGCCAGCGTCCGGAGCGGGTCGGCCGGGTCGTGCTCACGCCGTCCGACTGCTTCGAATACTTCTTCCCGCCGATCTTCAAGGCCCTGCCGCCGCTCGCCCGGATCCCCGGGTCGATGGCGGTGCTCGGCCAGCTCCTGCGGATCCGCGCCCTGTACGGGCTGCCGATCCTCTTCGGCTGGGTGGTCAAGCGGCCGCTGCCGGACGCCGTCGCGCAGGCGTACCTGGCGCCGCTGCGCAAGTCCGCCGGCGTCCGCCGGGACCTGCGGAAGCTGCTGCGGGAGGTGCACCCGCGGCACACGCTGGCCGCCGCCGAGGCCCTGCGGACGTTCGACCGGCCGGTCCTGCTCGCGTGGGCGCCGGAGGACAAGCTGTTCCCGATCCGGCTGGCCCACCGGCTCGCCGCTCTGCTGCCGAACGCGAAACTCGTGGAAGTACCGGACTCCTACACCTTCCTGCCGGAGGACCAGCCCGCGGTGCTGGCCCGCCACATCGTCGAGTTCACGGGCGTCATGGCAGATTAGGCGGGTGCGACGTACCCAGCAGGATCGTTCCGCCGGCACGAAGGCCGCCTTGGTCGCCGCCGCGCGCGAACTGTTCGCCGTCCGCGGCTACCAGGCCGTGCCGGCGGACGAAATCACCCGCGCCGCGGGCGTCACCCGCGGCGCGCTGTACCACCACTACGCCGACAAGCAGGGCTTGTTCCGCGCCGTCGTCGAGGAACTCGAACGCGAACTGACCGAAGAGGTCGCGGCCGCGTTCGCGGGCAGCGCGGACCCGCTGACCGGCATGGTGCAGGGTCTCGGCGTCTTCCTCGACGCCTGCCTGCGCGAGGAGGTCCGCCGCATCTCGCTCACCGACGCACCCACGGTGCTCGGTTGGGACGTCTGGCGCAAGATAGAAGCGGAGTACGGCCTCGGCCTGATCATCACCGTGCTGGAGCAGGCCAGGGCGGACGGGCTGATCGTGGAGACGCCCGTCCGCACCCTGGCGCAGCTGGTACTCAGCGCCGTGATGGAGGCGGCCAGGATGATCGCCGCGGCGGACGACCCGGCGCGCACCCGGGCCGAGGTCCAGCAGGTCCTCGGCGGTTGGCTCGCGAGCCTCCTGCGACCTAGCGCGTCCGGTACGTGCTGAGGATCGCGGCCCCGACCCGCGTCGTGGACACCAAGGCGAGATCCGCCGCGACGCCGTCGAAGAGCCGCCGGCCCGCGCCGGCCGAACTCGGGAAGACGAGCAGGCGGTACTCGTCGACGAGGCCGTGGCGGGCGAGGGTCTGCGCGATCCCGACCGAGCCGATGACGATCACGTCCCGTCCCTCGTGCTCGACCGCGTCGAGGAGATCTCCCTGCAGCAGGGTGGAGTTCTGCCACGCGGAGACGTCGTGCAGGGTCCGCGAGGCGACCAGTTTCGCCGCGGCGTTGAGCCGGTCGGGGAACTCGCCCGAGCGGCCGGGCCAGAGCTTCGCGAACAGCTCCCACGTGGTCCGGCCGAACAGCAGCACGCCGGTCTCCAGCAGGGATCCGAGCCGGAACTTGTCCCCGGCCACGGCCTCCGGACCGTGCCGGAAGGCCCAGCCGCCGGTGGCCGTGCCGCCGGAACCGTCCGGGTCCTCCACGACACCGTCCAGGGTGGTGAATTCGACGACGATCACGCTCATGACTGCTCCCGGTGACTTCTCGCCGCGCCCCGGTGGCGCGGCCGCACCGGTACCTACCGGCGGCGGCCGCCGGATTCATCGGCCGCCGCCGGCGTCCGGCGCCGCTACGCCGTCACGAGGGACAGGCCGTAGGTCTGCAGGATCTCGTTCACGGGCTGGAACCACGTCTCGCCACCGGAGCTGCAGTTGCCCCAGCCGCCGGACGTGACACCCTGCGCCTGGTCGCCGGTGATGAACGAGCCGCCGGAGTCACCGGGCTCCGCGCAGACGTTCGTGCGCGTCACCTGGTAGACGGCGCCCTGGGAGTAGTTGACCGTCTCGTTGAGCCCCTCCACGACACCGCAGTGCCAGTGCGTCGTCGAACCCGAGCGGCACACCGACGTGCCGACCGGCGCGACCCAGGACCCGCGGACGAGCGCGTCGCTCACGGTGCCCCAGCCGAGCACGACCGGTGCGGTCCACCAGCCGCCGCCGATGCGGATGAACGAATAGTCGTTGCCGGGGAAGGAAGATCCGGCGAAGGTGCCCATCCACGAGCCGTCCCAGCCGACGACCGAACTGCCCGCGCCGCCGCAGTGCCCGGCGCTGACGAACCCGCCCTGCACGGAGAAGCCGATCGAGCAGCGGGTGTTGCCGTTGATGTAGTACGGGTCGCCGCCGACGGTGCCGGCCGAGAACGGCTGGGCGGCCGGCGCGGTCGCCACGGTGACCGGGCCGGCCTTGGCCGCCCGGGCCAGGAAGGAGTCGACCTCGGCGCCGTGCGCGCCCGGCCGCAGGGTGACCACGACGCTGCCGGCCCGCGGGTCGGTGCGCCAGCCGCTGACGCCGGCCGGGGCGGACTCCGCCTTGGCCGACGCGTCTATCGCGGCCTTCGCGGCGTCCAGCTTCGCCGCGCTGACCCGGGCGGTGGTGGGTTCGGCCCCGGCCTGCCGGACGGCCGCGGCCGCGGCCGGGTCGGTCACGCCGACGACGAGCTTGCCCCGCGCCGGGTCGAACCACGCGCCGCCGAACGCGGCACCGGCGGCTTGCTGCGCGGCGGGCAGCACCCGGGCGGCGGACATTTCCTGGGCGAGCCGGGTCGAGGCCTGGGCGGCGGTGAGCCCGAGATCCCGCTGCATGGCGGCGAGCAGGCCGGGTGACGCCTGGGCGGGGGTGAGGGAGGCGGAGGCGAGTGACGCGGTGAGGACGGCGACGCCGCCGAGAGCGAGGGCGATTCTTCGACGCATGGGTACTCCTCCAAGGCCGGGGGAAAGAAACACACGTTCGCGAGTGTGCGGGCGACGCCGCCCGCAGGTCCAGATTTGTCCGGTCTTCTGTCCGGAATTCGCGAGGGTGAACACACCGTCCACTGTGGAGGAACTAGCGGAGATTACTGGCGCACAAGGGTTTCCTCGCGCACGACAACAGGGCGGACCGGCCACCGGCCCGCCCGCATCGCCACCCTTCTTCGCCGCGTTGCTTAAAGGTCTGAACCAAGTACAGCACGACCCCCGCGAGCGGCGGCCCGAACAGGAGTCGGCCGGGCAACGGACGTGCCCGGCCGCCCCTCGAGCCCCGGCGCCGACCCCGGTAGCCGCCCGTCACGGCGACGGAGGTCCGCCGGCCGGGAACGCCGGTCACGGAATCCGGACATGAAACCGCCCGGCCACCGGGAAAACCGGCGGCCGGGCGGTTTCGTGCCCGAATCAGATTTCGTCGATGTGGTACCCGACCACCTGGGCGGGAACGAACAGCGCCCCGGAGCACTCCGCGATCGCCGGGCCGAATCCGTAGGGCACCGGAAGACCGACCACCAGCCAGAACGCACTGCCGTTCGCACAGTGCGCGATCACGCGATACCCGTAGCCTTCACCGGGAAAACAGCTGATCGACACGCCCTGTCCGAACAGGATCCCGTAGCGCTCGCCGAAGCAGCCGGGTGGCGCGAAATCGCCGCCTGCCGCGACCGCCGGCCCGGCCGACAGGCCGAACAGGGAAAGCACAGCGATCGCGAAAACCGCCCATTTCCTACGCATGACCACTCCTCAGCGCCGAGAACCCGACATCACGAGCGTAGGAGTTTGCGAGAATTACCGGCAATTCATCGGGCCAGTGAATTGCGCACAGCAGAAAGTCACGGCGCTGCTCCATCCGGGCTAGCCCGCGACCCTGGACGGATGGCGGGCGACGTAATTCCTCACCGGCTCACGCAAACCCGGTTCCGCCCGGTGTTCTTCGCCTCGTACACCGCTTTGTCCGCGGCCCCGAGCACCTGGTCCACCCCGCTGCCCGCCGCCGGGTGCACAGCCACCCCGACCGACACCGACAAGCCTTCGATCCGCTTCGCGCCTTCGGCCACCTCGACGACCAGGCGCGCCACCGCGTCGCGGATCCGCTCGGCGACCCCTACCGCATGGGCCGGCCCCATCCCCGGCAGCAGCACGACGAACTCCTCGCCGCCGAACCGGCCGACCGCGTCGTAGATCCGCACTTCGCTCCGGACGGCCAGGGCGACCGCGCGCAGCACGTCGTCGCCCGCCAGGTGGCCGTGGGTGTCGTTGACGCGTTTGAAGTGGTCCACGTCGATCATCAGGATCCCGCACAGGCCGCGGTGGTGCCGCGCCCGGTCCAGCTCCGCCTCCGCCCGTGCCCGCCACTCCGAGATGGTGAGCAGCCCGGTCTTGTGGTCACGCGACTGCACTTCGAGCCTTCGCCCGAGCTCGCCCCGGCGCAGCAGCACGAGCGGCAGCACGAGCAGCGGCACCAGCCACGGCTGCGCGGTCAGCAGGACCGCGGCCACGGCCCCGAGGCACAGCGTGGCCGCGTCGAGCACGTTCTCCGAGGCGGATCCCGCGAGCGACAGCCACGGGCGAGCCGGCTCGTGGAGCTTGAACCCGATCATCACCAGCACGGTGTTGACCAGGAAGAACGTCAGGCCGGCGGCGAGCGTCGCGGCCACGCCCCGACTCGCGCCGAACAGGTCGGCGAAGGCCCGGGCGGCGAAGGCCGTGACGACGAACGTGGCCACCGAGCACGTCAACCGGTACGGTCGCGCCCCGGGAACGTCCGCCATCCGCAGCCACAGGTGGCCGTAGATCAGCACCGTCAGCACGGCCGCGAAGACGGGCGGGGTGGCCAGCGCCGCGGCGAAGATCCACACCGAGTTCACGCTGATGTGCGGGTTCCGCGCGAAGAACCGCTGCATCCGTTCGGCCTTGGCCGACAGCTCGGCCTGCAGCACCGCCGAGCCCAGCAGGATCGCGAAGAAGAGCCACTCCCGTCCCGTCGGTGGCGCCGACGGGACGGCGAACGCCAGCACGACGGCGCCGGCCTCCACCACCAGGTAGTACGGCAGGACCCCGGGCGGCGCGGTGCGCAGCCGGGTGCCCCGTGACGGGTGTGCGGCCGTGAAGTTCCCCTGCGGATCCACTTACCCTCCCGTGTCCGTGGATCGGCCGGGCTCCCCGCCCGGCACCACCACGATAGGCGCACCGGGCGGGCGGCGGAAGCCCACGGCACGGGAGTGTCCGAATTGGACGGTCAGCGGGCGAAGGCGGTGAGGAAGCGGTCGCGGAAGGAGTCCATCTTCCAGACCGGCGCCTGCGCGCCCGGGTGGAGGCCGTCCTGCCAGCCCCAGCCGGCGATCCGGTCCAGCACCTTCGGGTCCTTCGCCACGATGGTGATCGGCACGTCGTGGACGGCGCCCTGCGGGGTGACCACCGGCGGCTGGTGGTCGCCGAGGAACACCAGCACGAGGTCGTCGCCGCCGTAGTGCTGGACGAACGAGATCAGCGTCTTCAGGGAGTAGTCGGTCGCGTCGCGGTAGGCGTCCCGGATCTTCGCGGGGTCCTTCCAGACCGACTCGGGCGCTTCGCCCGCCGCGGGCATCGGCGCGAAGACCGAGCCGTCACCGACCTGGTTCCAGTCGACCAGCCAGGGCCGGGGCGACCAGGGCGCGTGGCTGGAGACGAGGTCGACCTCGGCCATCACCGGCTGCTGCCCCGCCTTCGCGAGCTCGTTGCGCTGCAGCATCGAAAAGGTGAACTGGTCCGGCATGGTCGCGTAGGCGAACCCGGGTCCGTGGTAACCGATGTTCCGCGCGTCGTAGTAGGCGTCCGGGTGGTAGAACTTCTGCCCTTCCGGCCAGTCCTTCGTGTGGGCGGGCACGTCCCACACGGTCCGCCAGCCTGCCCGCTGGAACGCCCCGCCGAGGGTCAGCCGGTCGCTGCCGAGGAGGTCGTTGTACCGCTGCTGGTTGTCGATCCACATCCCCGACTCCACCGTCGAGTGCGCCAGCCAGCTGCCGCCGCCGAACGTCGAGGACGACAGGAACGCGCTCTTCGCGCCGATGCCCGCCGCGCGCAGCTGGGCGGTGCCCGTGTCGAGCGTCGCGCCGATCTTCGGCGCGAAGTCCGGGTCGTCGAGCGCGATCCGCCCGTAGCTCTCCACGAACGTCAGCACGACGTTCTTCCCGCGCAGCCCGTTCAGCAGCCCCGCACCCGGGGTGGCCCGGAACGCGTCGTCGGCGGCCACCTCCCCGAACGGCCGCTGGTCGCGCAGGTCGGCACCCACCTGGCGCAGGTCGCCGTAGGCCAGCGCCGCAGCGCTCTGCGCGGCGACGGGCTGCCCCGGCGCGATCTCCACGCCGAGCACCGAGCAGACGATCCAGATCACCCCGAGCACGGCCACGACGCGGGTCGCCCCGGTCCGCCGACCGGCGGCGATCCGGCTCAGCCGCAGCATCGCGAGGACCATGAACACCACCACGGCCACCGCGAGCAGCCCGGCGCCGGCGAGCACGGCGACGGTGGCCGCGTCCCCGATCTGCCCGGCGAGGAACTCGACGCCGGCGTGGAAGAAGCTCCAGTCGTAGATCGGGTCGAACGGCTTCTCGAGGGTCGCGTAGAAGCCGGTGTCGAGGGCCTTCATCAGGGTGAGCAGCCCGAGGCCCAGCCCGACGACCACGGCGGCGACGCGCCGCGCCCGCGGGGGCAGGACCAGCATGAACGCGACGACGAGCAGGCCTTCCACCGGCACGCGCACGAGCGCCGTGGCGGAGAACGAGTTGAGGTCGTCCGGAGCGAGGAACCCGAACAGCACGAGCAGCGCGGCCAGCACGGTGAGGATCCGGCTCGCGACGACGTGCCGCCGACGACCGGGCCGCGGCAGCCCGAAGTCGGCCAGGGCCGCCCCCGGGACCGGGGTACGGCGGCGGGTGCGCCGCACCAGCGGCAGACCGATGTTCTCAACCATGGCGAGCCTCACGTCGTGGTGCACGGTGGGGACCGCCGGCCCCTGCGGCGGGGCGGCGGTCGTCACCGGATATACGGGCGACGGCGGCGCACGGTTCACCCCGCGGGGTCCCTCGGCCCGCGAACGGCCGGAGGGACTGCGCTTCCGGGACGATCCGGACGATCAGCCGCTCGGCGTCCGGTTCCGGCGCGGCTCGACGGGCCGCGGGCCGGCGAGCTCCGCCGCCACGACCATCGCTCCCGGCGCTCGTCCGGCGAACCCGCCGCGGGGGTCCGCGGTGATCGACCGGCCCCCGCACCGGAAGGAATCGCCGTTACCCGGACTCGCCGTCCTCAAACCCCGCGCACCGCGTTTCACCCGCGGTAACACCGGGATTCACCGGCTCAGGGGACGGGGCGTTGCGGGCCGGGGCCGTCGGTGTTCTCCTCGGGGGGTCCGAAGATCGGATTCCGAACGGAGGCCCATCGATGAATCTGTTCGACAAGGCGAAGGAAGCGCTCGGGCAGCACCCGGACCAGGCGGAGCAGGGCGTCGACAAGGCGGCCGAAGCCGCGAAGCAGCGCTTCGGCGACCACGCCGACAAGATCGACCAGGGCTCGGAGAAGGCGAAGGAGTTCCTGCGCAAGCAGGGCGGCGGCCGCCCGGACGCGCCGCCGCAGTGAGCCGCGGCCGGTGATCGCCCAGCCGTCCGGGGGACCCATGCTTCACGTCTCCCGCGGCTGGGTACCACCGGCTCCGTGGTCGCCACCTACCTCGTCCCCGTCCGGACCGCCCTCCTGCTCTTCCCGCTCGTCGTGCTGGCCGTCATGCTCCCGGCCGCCTTCGTCAGCTACCGCCGCCGCGGGCGCGCCGGCGGCTGGCCGACGGTCGTCTTCTACGCCTTCCTGTTCTACCTGCTGGCGATCGCCACGCAGACGGTCCTGCCGCTGCCCGCCGACCCGGCGTACTGCACGGGCCACACCTACGCCAGCTCCCCGCAGCTGCGGCCGTTCTACTTCGTCGAGGTGGTCTCCCAGCGGGCCCGCGGCCACTGGAGCCCCGGCGCGCTGCTGCACAACCCCGCGGTCTGGACGACGGCGCTCAACGTCGTGATGCTGGCGCCGCTCGGCTTCTACGTCCGGTACGCCCAGCGGATGCGGCTGGTGCCCGCGACCCTGATCGGCTTCGGGGTGTCGCTGTTCTTCGAACTGACGCAGCTGACCGGCCTGTGGTTCGTCTACCCGTGCCCGTACCGGCTCTTCAGCGTCGACGACCTGCTGCTCAACACCGCGGGCGTCGTCGCGGGCTGGCTGCTGGCCGGTCCGCTCGGGCGGCTGCTCCCCTCGCCGGAACCGGAGCACGACCGGCGCCGCTACGCCGCCAAGGTGACCTTCACCCGGCGGCTGTTCGCGCTGGCCACCGACCTGCTCGGGTTCGCCGCGCTGCTCGGGTTCCTCTTCGGCCTGCTGACCCTGTTCGGCGAGGACCTGCGCCACCGCGACACGCCGGTCGTCATCCTCGCCCTCGTGTGGTTCGTGGTGCTGCCCGCCGTGACCGGGTCGACGCCCGGCAAGCGGGCGATGCTCCTGCGGGTGGCGCGCCGGGGCGGCCGCCGGGCCGGACCGATCGCGCTGCTGGTCCGCAACGGCGTCCTGCTCTCGCCGCTGTGGCTCGCCTGGCTGCTGCTCGACCTGGACCGCTGGGACCTGGGAAGCCACCCCGAACAGCTGCTCCTGCCCGTCGCGCTGGCCGCGTCGGTGTTCGTCGTCGGCATCTGGACGCCGCTGGCGGTGCTGCTCGACGTCGAGCACCGGGCGCCCTACGAACGGCTGACCCGCACCGTCAACGTCGCGGTCGTGCCCCCGGCCCCCGCGGAACCGGTACCGGCGCCCACCCGGCCCGCGGAAGTCCTTAAAGGACGGTGAACGGGCACCACGCTGCCCGGCGCCGGCGGCGCTGGTAGATTCGCGCGGAACGGGGTGAGGCGCCGTCCGGGCAGCGGATGCCCGCTCGAATCGGTCGAATTTGCCGAGGTGTGACATGACGACCTCCGAAATCCGTGTCGGCGGGCCCGATTCCGGGCATGAAGAAGGGGAAGGCCTCCCCGCGGGGTCCGGCACGGCGAAGGAGGCGGACGTGAAACTCCGAATGACCCGGCACGAACTCGGCATCTCCCCCGAGCTCTCCGAACTGGCCCGGGTCCGCAGCTGGGTCCGCACAGTCCTGCGCGGCTTCCCGGCGAACGTCGTCAGCACGGCGGTCATGGTGGTCGACGAGCTGACGTCGAACGCGCTGCGCCACGGCCGCGCCCCCTACTACGTCCGCCTGCTGCCGGGCGCCGCCAAGCTGCGGATCGAGGTCGACGACAGCGCGGACGAACCCGCCCGGCGCCGGGCGGGCGGCGACCGCGGCGGCCGCGGGCTCCTGCTGGTGGAGCGCTGCGCCGCGGCCTGGGGCCAGCTGCGCCGTCCCCGCGGCAAGACGCTGTGGGCCGAGCTGATCACCGACCCGGAACCGGTGGGCGTCCGCGGCTGACCCCCGGCAGCCCTCGACCACCGACAGCGCAACGCAACCGCCCCAGCGCGACCACCCCCACCCCCGATCACCCGCAGCGCAGCGGGCACCGGCACTCTCGCGCCCGCCGTGGCACTAGCCCCGGAGCCGGGCCAGTTCCCACGGGTCGTGCGCGCTGAACACCGTCACCTCGTCGCCGTGGCGCCGGACGAGCTCGCGCAACCGGGCCTGGTTCAGCCCGACGAGCCTCGGCACGCGCGCGGTCTTGTCCCCGCCGGTGTCGGTGGGGATGAACGCGAACGCCCCGCAGGAGGAGCCACCATGACCCTGCTCGACATCGCCGAGGTCGCCGAAAAGACCGGACTGGCGCCGTCGGCCCCGCGGTTCTACGAGAAGCGCGGGCTCGTCGAACCGGCCGGCCGCAACGGCCTGCGGCGCACGTACCACCCCGATGTCCTGCGCCGCCTCGACCTCGTGGCGTGCGCGCGGGGGGCCGGGTTCACGATCGCCGAGATCGCCCGGTTCCTCGTGGCGACCCCGAGCGACGCGGCCCTGCGCGAGCGGATGGCGGAGAAGGCGGCCGACCTCGACGAGAGCATCGACCGGCTCACCCGCATGCGGGACAGCCTGCGGCACGCGGCCACCTGCGACCACGTGCCGCTGGTCGAGTGCCCGGACTTCAAGCGGGCGATCTCCTAAGCACCCTTCCTGGCCAGTGCCGACGGCCACCAGATGCGGCGCCCGACGTCGACGGTCAGCGCGGGGACCAGCAACGATCGCACCAGCAGGGTGTCGAGCAGGACCCCGAAGGCGACGATGAACGCGATCTGCGCGAGGAACAGGATCGGGATCACCGCGAGCGCCGAGAACGTCGCGGCGAGCACCACCCCGGCCGAGGTGATCACCCCGCCGGTCAGCGCCAGCCCGCGCAGCGTCCCGTCCCGGGTGCCGCGGGTCAGTGCTTCCTCGCGGACGCGGGTCATCAGGAAGATGTTGTAGTCGATCCCCAGCGCCACCAGGAAGACGAACCCGAACAGCGGCACCACCGGGTCCGCGCCCGGGAACCCGAAGACGTGGTTGAACACGAGTGCGGAGACGCCCATCGTCGCCGCGAACGACAGCACCACCGTCGCGATCAGCAGCAGCGGCGCCAGCAACGACCGCAACAGCAACGCCAGCACCAGGAAGATCACCAGCAGCACGATCGGGATGATCAGCGCGCGGTCGCGCTTCGACGTCTGCTGGGTGTCCAGCTGGATCGCCGTCGGGCCGCCCACCTTCGCGTTCGCCTCCGGTACCGCGTGCACGGCGGCACGCAGCCTGCCCACGGTGGCGACCGCCGCCTCCGAGTCGGCCGGGTCGGTCAGCACGGACAGGATCTGCACCCGGCCGTTCACCACCTTGGGACGGCCGTCGGGGCCGGGCAGCGGGACGGACTGCGCCACTCCGTCCATTGTGGACGCCCGCAGCACCGCGGGCAGCGCGCCGGCGTCGGCGACCGTGACCGCGGGCGCGCTGAGGCCGCCCGGGAAGTGCCTGCCGAGGACGTCCTGGCCCGTCCCGGATTCGACCTGGGTGAGGAAGACGTCGGACTGCGCGGTCCCGGACGCCTTGAGCTGCGGCAGGAACGCCACGCCGATGCCGAGCACCAGCGCCGTCACCACCCAGACCGTGCGCGGACGGCGGCCCACCAGCCGCGCGACCCGGCCCCAGATCCCGGCGGTCTCGGGGTGCGGCGAGCCCAGCGCCGGCCGGAACGGCCAGAACGCGCCGCGCCCGCACAAGGCCAGCGCGGCGGGCAGGAACGTGGTGGACGCCAGCAGCGCGGCGCCGATGCCGATCGCCGCGACCGGGCCGAGTCCCTTGTTCGAGTTGAGGTCGCTGAACAGCAGGCACAGGACGCCGAGCACGACGGTGCCCGCCGAAGCGGTGATCGGTTCCAGCGTCGCGCGCCAAGCGAGTTTCAGGGCGTCGAACCGGCTCGGGGTGTCGCGCAGCTGTTCCCGGAACCGCGCGACGAGCAGCAGCGCGTAGTCGGTGGCCGCGCCGAAGACGAGGATCGAGAGGATGCCCTGGCTCTGGCCGTTGAGCGCGAGCACGTCGTGTTTCGCCAGCAGGTAGACGACGAGGCTGGCGAGCCCGAGCGCGAACACCGCCGAGAGCAGGACCAGGAACGGCAGCAGCGGGCTGCGGTACACCGCGAAGAGGATCAGTGCGACCACGCCACCGGCGACGAGCAGCAGGATGCCGTCGATGCCGCCGAACGCCTTGACCAGGTCGGCGATCTGGCCCGCCGGCCCGGTGACGAGCACGGTCAGCCCGGCGGGAGCGCCGCCGAGCCGGGCGCGAACCTCCTTGACGACGTCGGCGGGGTTGCCGTCGGCGAAGACCGGCACGGCGAGCTGCACGGCCTGGTCGTCCCGCGGGGCCCGCTGCGGCTCGCCGAGCGGGCCGGCCACCCCGGGCACGCCGCCCAGTTCCCGCGCTTTGGCCGCGAGGAACCGCCGGTCGTCGGCGGTCAGGCCGCTCGGGCGCTCGGCGACGACCGTCGCGGGCAGCACCTGCCGCGGGGTGAACGCCTTCTGCTCGTCGGAGACCTCGGTGGCCTCGGCCGACCGCGGCAGGAAGGCGGCGTTGTCGTTCTTCGCGACCTCGCTGAGCTTCCCGGCGAACGGCCCGCCGAACCCGCCCAGCCCGAGCCAGGCGATCACCAGGAGGGCAGGGATCAGCCAGCGGAGGCGGCGCGGGTTCTCGTTCATGGTCGCTAAGGTCCTTTCCAGCGCGAACACCCCATTTGTTCAGCAAGCTGAACATTCTGCACGACGACCCGGAGTGACGGTGAACACGATCCCCGAACCCGATCTGGGCAGCTGGCCCACCGGCCGGTTGCTGGCCGTGGCCGCACGGCTGGTGGAACAGCGCTGGGTGGCCGAGCTCGCCGGCCTGGGGCTCACCCACGCGGGGCTCATCGCGCTGCACACCCTGCGCGACGGCCCGCTCCCCCAGCGGGCGCTGGCCCAGCGCTGCCAGGTGACCGACCAGACGATGAGCCGCACGCTCGACCGCCTGACCAAGGCCGGTTTCGTCACCCGGGCCGCGGACCCGGCCGACGGTCGCCGTCAGCTGACCCGGCTGACCGCGCAGGGCCGGGCCGTCCACGAGGAAGCCGTCCGGGCCGAACCCGCCCTGCTCGGCGGCCTCGGCGAAGACGACTCGTTCCGCGCCGGGCTGCTGGCGCTGATCACCCGGCTGTCCACGGGCGATTAGGAGCCCGTGGGGCTGGGTAACTTTCTCCCATGTGGATCGCGGTGAGCACCCCAGTGGCCATCCTGATCGCTACCATGTTGATGGAGCGGTTCGAGCGCCGATGCAGCCTGGTGCCCGCCGCGGAGCCGGAACATCCTCCGGTCGGCGGCTGACGCCCGCCACCACCTCCCCTCTCCTGTGAGCCACGTCTCACTCTCTTCCCTGGAGAACCTCGCCGCCCTCGTCCACGACTGACTGGGCAGATCCGGCGCGGCGAGCACCGGGTTCAAGGGAGGAGAACACCATGCGTGGCACCACGAAACCCACCCGCACGGTCATCCCGAAGGGCGCGCGGGCCACCGTGCAGGTGAGTCCGAACCCCACCACCCACCAGGGCCAGGAAGTGACCATCACCGGGCACTGCGGTGGGGGCGCCGGGCTGAAATCCGTGCTCGGCGGGTTTCCCGACCGGCCGGCCCTGGAGAACATCCGGATCCTCGAGTCCGGTCCGGACCGGTTCGTGGCCGAAGCGAACGTGGCCGGACATCGGCAACGGCGTCGGGCCCGTGTTCGTCGACTGCGGTGGCGAGGCGGGCGTGACCTTGCTGGTCACCCACGTCTGAGGGGTACGGCAAACCCGCTCACCGGCTGGGTGCCGGTGAGCGGGCGCCGCGGCAATGGCCGCGAAATTCAGCAGGTCTTCCACGCGAAGTGGTAAATCGTGTCCACGCTCGCGTGTTCGGAATCCATTTCGATGTAACTCGAACCCGAGGAAGTACCCGCGTCGGTCCGCAGTTCCGCATTGATGTTCAGGTTGCGGCTCTCGCCGCACGGGGCGAACACCAGCTCGGCCACGTCGGCAGTGTCGGTGGCCCGCCACACACCGTGGAACGGGCCGGGGAAGGTGTGCCGCACACGAGCGGTCGGTGCCGTCCCGGTGAAGTAGTAGTTGGCCTGCTCGAGCGCGCTCGCTCCGCTCTCGATGTGCGCGAAGCCGCGGTACTCCGCCTCCGCGATCGCGTACGTGAACCCTTGCGGAACGTGGACGAGCACGTTGATCTGGCAGTTCTTCCGGCCTTCGAGCGCCGACACGCCTCCACCGGCCTTCGCGGTGAAGTTCGTGTAGTGCACCACGAACGACGTGTTGTCGGACGCGACGTCGGCGGACGCGGTGGCCGTGCCCGCCGGGCAGCCGGAGCCGTTGATGGTCTTGATGTCGAGCGTGATCTTTTCGGTCGGAGCCGACGCCGCCGGGGAATCGGCGGGGGCGACGAGGGCGGACAGAAGCATTGCGGCTACGACCGACATACCGAGCATGACGCTCCTCCAAATGGGCCACGGTGCCTGGTGGTGATGATGATCGCGCGCGGAGAGGATCGTAGCGCGATCGCAACCTTTTCGACGGCCACTGAACGGAGTAACACGAGATCCCGGACCACGGGAAATCCATTTCCCGCTATTTCACCTTTCCCCGGGCGAAATATTCGGAGAATCGAAGGTCAAGACCGGCCGGTGCCGTGGCGGAGCGAATACGGCGGGGTGCAGCCGCCGAGCAGCGCTTCGGCGTCCAGCGTCGCGGCCCCGCTCCCCCGCTCCGCGAACCGCCGGGCCACCAGCGCGCCCGGGTCCGCCACCCGGTCCGCGCGTCCGGACAGGAAGGCCCACTCGTGCTCGTCGGAACCGAAGTACAGCACCGTCCCGAACACCTCGCGAAACCGCCGCCACGACGCGCGCAGTGTCTCGTTGCGCCAGAGCGTCGGACAGCCCGCCTGGCAGGTCACCACCCCGCCGGGCGCCAGCAGGCGCGCACAACGTGAAAGAAAATCCGTGCCGTACAAGCGATTGTGCTGCGCAGCCGCGTCGGTGTTCTCGTCCGGGAGGTCGATCACGACCACGTCGTAGGTCTCGCCCCGGCTTTCGGCCGCGGCCAGGAACGCCCAACCATCCTCATAGGACACCCGGATCGGCCCGTCGCCGCGCTCGGCGCGCGCCAGATCGGCGGCGGTGTACCCGTAGGGCAGGTGCTCGGCGCAGGCGCGCACGGCCTGGGCGTCGATGTCGACGTGGTCGACGAGCGCGGCACCCGCGGCGACCGCCAGCTCGCTCGCGACGCCCTCGCTCGACCCGATGACGAGCACCCGCCGCACCTGCTCCGCCAGCAGCAGGGCGGGCACCATCAGCGCTTCGTGGTAGACCAGCTGGCTCGCTTCCGTGCTCTGGCGCTCGCCGTCGCAAAACAGCGAAACTCCTTGTGCGGTCTTGCCGATCAGCACATCCTGGTAGGGCGTGCGCGCCTGGAACCGCACGTCATCGACCTCCCAGACGCGGGTGAGGCCGTCGCCGACCGGTTCGTGGATCAAGGGCATCAGGGTTCTCCCCGGTGAAGGACCGACAGGTGGACCGAAGCGGCGTTCAGCGACGTGGCCAGCAACCGCAGGGCGTGCTCGGGATCGGCGCGTTCCCCGCAGGTGAACACGTCGGCGAAGAGCGACCCGTGCTCCGGGTACGTGTGCACGGAGGCGTGCGACTCGGCCAGCAGCGCGATCACCGTCGCACCCTGCGGGGCGAACCGCTGCGCCACGACGTCGAGGACCGTCGCGCCCGCCTGCGTCACCGCCGCCCGGAGCAGCTCCCCGAGCCGCACCGGGTCGTCGAGCAGGCCAGGGTCGACGCCGTGCAGCTCGGCGAGCACGTGCCGGCCGGTGAACCGGCCGACCTCAGACATCGCCCCACCGCCCGACGCAGTGGGTGCGCAGCGGCTCGATCCCGTTGAACCCCACCGACGCGTAGCTGGCGGTGTAGGCCCCGGTGCCCGGCAGGTCGAGCCGGTCACCGGTCCGCAGCGCCGTCGGCAGCTCGTACGGCGTCCGCTGGTAGAGCACGTCGTCGCCGTCACAGGTGGGCCCGGCGAGCACCACCGGACCGGCCGGGCCGTCGTGCTCGCCGACCGGTTCGAAGCGGTAGGCGATCGCTTCGTTTTCGGCCTCGGCGAGCCCGTTGTAGCGGCCGATGTCGAGGTACACCCAGCGCCGCTCGTCGCGGTGCGCCACCAGGACCACCTCGGTCCGCAGCAGGCCGGCGTCGGCGACGAGCACCCGGCCGGGCTCCAGCAGCACGTCCGGCCGCCCGGCCGGGAAGGACGCGTCCAGGGCCGCCGTGATCGTCGCCGCGTAGGCGGCCAACGGCGGGACGGCCGTGCGGTGGGCGGTCGCGAAGCCACCGCCGAGGTTGAGCCGCGTCATCGTGACGCCGTGCGCTTCGGCTTCGCCGAACAGCTTCGCCGCCGTGGCGATGCCGATCTCCCAGGCGGCGAGCGCCGGCTGCTGCGAGCCGACGTGGAAGGCGATGCCGGGCCGCAGGCCCAGTGCGGCCGCCCGCAGCACCAGGTCGAGGGCTTCGGCCGGGGCGCAGCCGAACTTCCGGCCGAAGGGGGTCGCCGAGTCCGGCGCGTCGAGCACGACGCGGATCGACACGGCCGAACCCGGCGCGTACCGGCCCAGGTGGTCGACATCGGCGGGCGCGTCGGAGGTGAACTCCCGGACACCGCGCTCGAACGCGAAGGCGATGTCCCGCGGTTTCTTGATCGGGTTGCCGTAGGCGAGGTCCGCCGGATCGGCGCCGCGCCCGAGGCACAGCGCGACCTCGGCCGGCCCGGCGACGTCGAAGCCGATCCCGGCCGCCACCAGCGCGTCGAGCACCGGCGGCGCCGGGTTGGCCTTGACCGCGTACCGGATCAGCGCGCCGGGGAAGGCCGCGCCGAACTCCCGCGCCCGGGCGGCGACGACGTCGGTGTCGACGACCAGGCACGGCGTCGGCGGGTCACGCTCCTCGAGGAAGCGGCGGATCCGGGTGAAGTCGGCGCACACGGCGCCAGTGTCGCAAACGGCGTCAGACGAACCGCCACAGGTGGTCCGGCGTACTGTTGTCGTCCCACTGGGTGACCTGGGCGCCGTCCGCCGTGGACTGCTGGTCGACCGCCAGCACCTTGCCGCTGCGGACGTTGACGACCTTCGACCAGCCGCCGCCGGCGTCGACGATCCGCCAGTTGTGGTCGGGGGTGCCGTTGTCGCGGTACTGCTGGACGTGGGCGCCGTTGTCGAGGCTCTGGTCGTGCACGGCGAGGACCTTGCCGCTGTTGCGGTTGACGATCCGGACGGTGCCGTCACCGTTGTCGACGACCGTCCAGAGGTGGTCGGCGGTACCGTTGTCGGCCCACTGCGTCACCTCGACGATGTCGCCAAGGGACATCTCCGAGACGGCCAGGACCTTGCCCGACCGCTGGTTCTGCAGCTTCCGCCACACGGTCGTCGACGCGGCCGGGCGGGTCAGCAGGGCCAGGTAGCCGCCGGCGACCGGGCGGGCCTGGAAGCCGCGCTGGGTGGCGTCGGCGACGACGTACCAGTCACTGAACGGCACGCGCTGGGGCGTGGTGTTCGCGTAGCTGTAGACGCCTTCGACCAGCGTGTTCCGGATGGTCGGCTGGTCGGTGAGCCACGCCGCGGTCCACAGCTCCCAGTCGGCCTTCGTGTAGTTGTTGCGCGGGTCGAGCAGGACGCCGTGGGCGCCTGCCCGGGCCTGGTACCAGGCCCCTTCCTGCGCCGCGACGCCGAGCGGGACCAGGTCGAGGCCGAGCACGCGGTCGGCGAAGCCGTTGTACTTCAGGCTCCACGTGCCGTTCTGGTCGTAGGCGAGCTTGAGGTGCTGGTTCGACGGGTCCTGCGCGAGCGTCACCCACTGGCTCACGTAGCTGCGGGAGGTCGACCGGTACAGCTGGACGTCGGCCGCGTTGCCGGTCGCGGCGGCGACGACCCCCATCGCGCCGACGCCGATGATGCCCTTGAGCGCGAGGTTCGCGCTGTGGGCGATGAACCCGGTGAAGTCGTCGGTCTGGTTCTGGAAGCCGGGGTCGAGGGTGTTGGCGATCAGGTATTCGGCCCACTGCCGCAGGATCCGGTAGTGGGTGGTGGCGAACGCGCTCGCCTCCGCCGACGGCAGCCGCTGCACCAGCGCGGCGGCCATGATCAGCAGGTTGGCCGACTCCTCGACCGGCATGCTCTCCTCGTTGCCGTCGTTGTGCCCGGTCGCGTCCGGGTAGTGGGTGCCGAGGTCGTGCTCGGCGAACGCCATCGGCCAGCCGCCGCGCTCGGCGTAGTCGAGCAGCGGTTCCAGGACCAGCCGCAGGTAGGCGGGCGACAGGTAGAGGTAGGCGGGGAACGCCGGATAGGTGACGTCCACTGTGGACATGTTGCCGTTGGAGGAGATCTCCTTGAGGAACGCCCAGGGCGCGCCGCCCCGGTCGACCAGCTCGGTGCCGCCGAACGCCTGGCGCAGGGCGAGCGCGCAGATCCCGGCGTAGTGCTCGCCGGTGCTGCCACCGCCCGCGGCGGCGACGGCGTCGTCGTGCAGCCGCTGGTCGATCGCGGTGGCGGCCGACAGCGCGGCGGCGTAGTCGTTCGCGAACCACACCGCCATGTCTTGCCAGCTGCTCCAGTAGTGCGTCCACCAGGGCCGCAGCTCGGCGCCGAGGTAGCGGACCGCGGGCGTGCGGACGTGCCCGATCGCGAGCGTGAACGGCGCCGACGTGCCACCGGCGGCGATCGTGCCCAGGTTCTTGTTGAAAGCCAGCACCGGCCAGCGGTCGTTGATCGCGCGCGGCTGCGCGGTGTCGCTGGTGTTGTTCAGGGCGCCCTGACCCGCCGACGCGGCCCGCACGACGGTGTCCGCCCCGATCTGCCAGCCGACCCCGGCCGCCGGCGCCGCCAGGACCAGCGAGCCCCAGCTCGCCTGGTCGCCGTTCTCCTGCAGCACACCCGGGCTCGCCGGGGTGCAACTCAGCAGCGTGTAGCCGCCGGTCTGCTGCTGCGTCCAGGTGACCGGGGTGGCGGTGTTGCCGTGCACCCACTCGGCGGAGGTGTCGAAGTGCAGGTCGACAGTGTGCGCGCGGCCGTCGGCGCTCGCCGCCTGCATCGTCACGTACCCGAACGGCACGCACTGGCGCTGGAGGTTCGCCGGATCGACGGGCGAGAAGAACGTGACGGTGAGGTTCACCCCGCCCCCGGTCAGGACGTAGGTCGACCGGGTGCCGGTGACCTGCAGGCTCACCTGCGTCATGGGAGTCAGCGCCGGGCCGGACGGCAGGGCGGGTGCCCCGGCGAAGACGTAGGCGGCGCCGTCGATCCGCGCGAGTCCGCACAGCGCGGTGATGTGACCGGTCCAGAAGCTCGACCAGGTACCGGCGAGGTTGTCGGCGGCCTGCCAGGTGGACAGGTACGGCGAGCGGACGATCAGCGGGGTGGCGGGCGGCCGGATCGGGCTGAAGGTCCCCGCGGCGGCGGTCCCGGGCAGCCACAGGGCCGCGGCAACGGCAGCGGCGGTACCCCCGGCGAGCCGGAGCAGATCGCGGCGAGTGAGGTGATCGCGTTCTCGGGAGGACATCGGTGGCCCCTTCCAACGGCGTACGAGCCGGGCGGCGAACAACGCAAGGACACTTTTGCATCGTTGGTACAACGTTGTAAATCCGCCGTTGGTCGGGCGCGGGTGGGGGGTGGACCAGTGGGGCCGCAGGTCTGGTCGGGTTTCGGGACCGGTTCGGGTTCGCGCCGGTTCGCGCGCTGCGGCGGTCGGTGTGGATGCTGCGGATCGCGCGGCGGCCAAGGCGGGACGGCTCGGGCCGGGTCGCGGGGCTGGGGCGACTCCGGCGCGTCGGCTCAGCCCCGGGACTCACGGGGTGGCGGCGGCTCGGGCCCCGATGACTCAGCCCGGGACTCACGGGGTGGCGGCGGCTCGGCCGCGGCGGCCCAGGTCGGGCGACTGGCCGGACGGCGCGGACCTGGAGACGGCTCACTCGCGGCGCTCGGGTCGCGGCAGCCCAACCCGGCGCTGCCCGGATCGCGGCGGCCCAGCTCAGGTTGCCCCGGGTCGGGGTGATTCCGCTGGGCGCCGTGGGCCGAGGCAACCGCCCTGGGTCGGCTCGGCCACGGCGGCTCCGGCCACGGGCGGCTCCGGCGCGGCGGCGCCGGCCCCGGGCGCTCAGGCGATCCGGCGCGGCCGGTCCGAGGGCGGCCACACGTACGGCAGGTCCGGCGGCACGCCCGGGAACTGCGCGGCGTAGTGGTCCGGATCCTTCCGCACCAGCGCCGACCGGTGGCTGAGGTGGAGCGCCTCATCCCCCAGCCACGGCGGCAGATCGCCGGTCGCCGCGAGGTCGGCCTGGCTCCGGATCGCCTCTCCGCCCACCGATCGCGTGAACTCGTCGGCCAGTTTCTCCGCGCACGTGTCCGCCGCGCCCAGCTCGCGCCACACCGCGCAGACCTCGAGGCCGTAGCGCGTCAGCGCCTCTTCGTAGCCCGTCCACATCTTCGCCGCCGGGTGGTGGCGCCAGCCGTAGCCGGGGATCACGAGCGCGCGCAGCACCTGGAGCGCCTCCACGCGCTGCTTGCCCAGGCGGCGGCGGTCGAGCGTGCGGGCGCTGGCGGTGAAGCCCGCGCACGGCAGGAACGTCTGCATCCGCGCCGGGTACCCCCGCACCCGCCCACCGATGCGGGGAGATCGGCGGCCCCGATCGCGAGATCGGGGCCGCGACGGCGGTCACCGCGGGCCGGTGCGTCCCCGGGCCGTGACGGCCGCTTCCGGTTCGACGCTCACCCGCGGACGCAGAGGCCGGGCTTCGAGGCCCTCGACGTCGATCACCAGGAACCAGTGGGCGTTGGCCGGGATGTGGATCTTGAACATCGGTGCGGTGGCCACCCCGCCGTGCATCCGGTAGTACTGCCGGCGTCGGTAGGCCTGGAAGTTGACCGCGGTCAGCAGCCTGACGTTGGCCATCGCGTCCAGGCGGACGGTGACCACCGCGTCTCTTCGCACCTTCCCGAGGTCGAACACGCTCGCTTCCATTTCATGCCTCTTCCACGCTTGATTTCGATTCGAGTTCTGCGTCGCGGGCAGCGCGGAACGCGCCGCGGAGCACACGACGGGTGCGGAAGACCGGGACGGACTAGCCGGGACCGGTGCCCGGTTCGCACGGCCGCCACAGCGGCACGAAATCGCCGTGCGTCCGCGCGGACGCACGGCAGCTGTCCGGCGCGTGGCCTGCGGTCAAGAAGGCGGGCGGGATCGGGTTGCCGGTTCCGGGGGCGGCATCGGAGGACCCGGGTGCCGCTGGGCGCGCCGGAGCCGGAGCCGGGACGTCGCCGGGACCGTGCCGGCCGAGCCGCGGCTCGGCGGAGTGAGCCAGGACCACGCCTCGGTGCGGGCCGGCTGCGGCGATCCCGGCACCAGTCGGCCCGGCCGCGACCGGCCGGACCGGCCCCGCGGACGCGGCCGCCGCCGGATCCGCGGACGCGGTGGGCCCCAACGGCGGGAGGGAGCCGGCCACGGGCGGCCCGACGACATCGGCCACCGGCCGCACGACGACAGGGGTGACGGGGGAAACAACGCCGGTCAAGACGGGAGAAGCGGCGCCGAGCACGGGTTCGAGGAGGTCCGCGGTCACCGGCCGGACGACACCGGCCACGGGCGCGACGAGACCGGTCACCGGCCGCACGACGGCCGCGACGATCGGCTCGGCGGAACGCAGAAGCGGCGACACGGGCTTGACGACACCGGCGACGGTCTTGGTCACCGGGGCGAGCACCGTGCCCACCACCGGCTGCACAACCTCGGCGGCACTCGCGGACACGGGCGCAACAACAGCCCCGGCGGCACCCGCCACCGGCTTCACAACCGCGGCAGCAGCCTCAGTCACCGGGGCGAGCACCACCTGCGCGGCGCCCACCACCGGCCGCACAACCTCGGCGGCACTCGCCAACACCGGCGCGACAACAGACCCGGCGGCACCCGCCACCGGCACGACCACCTGCGACACCGGCTTCACAACCGCGGCGGCAGCCTTGGTCACCGGCGCGCCACCCCCCACCGGCTTCCCAACCGCGGCAGCCTTGGTCACCGGAGCAAGCACCACCTGCTCACCCGCCACCGGCACGACCGCGGCAGCGCGCTTACCCACCCGGGACACCGGCGCCGTCGCGGCACCCACCACCGGCTCGGCGATCGGCGCCCCGGCACGTGCCATACGCGAAACCCGCCCGGTCACGCTCGGCGCCGGGACCGCAGCGGCACCCGACCGCGCGGCCTTCGAGGCAGGCACGCCGTCAGCCGCCCGGGCCACGGGGTGCGCAGGTGTGGTGACCACGCCGATCAAACCCGGGGGCACCACCGGGGTCGCCGCGTGGGCGTCGCCGGACGTCAGCCATGACACCAGCCAGAGGCCCGCCACGGCCCCCGCAAGTACCAGCAGCCGCCGGGCGGCGACGGGCGCGCCGCCCACGTCACGAGCCCGGGTCACGTCGGCGAACCTCCACAGTAAGAGCAGGCCTGGGACTTACCCCTCAACGCCGCAGGCCACACGCCTGCTACGGACCGTCCGGCGCTTCCACTCTTCCGGCCTAGTCGTTCGGGGTCAGCAACCCTGACTGAAGACTCCAGCCGGGTGAAACCGATGGACCGGTCGAACCGTTCGGGGTGCGTCCGCCGAAATCAGGCTTCCTGCGCGCGCCGCTGTCCGGAGAGCGCGCCGAGCGCTGCGACGCCGTGCTGCAGGCCCTCGCGGAACGTCGCGCGCTGGCCCGGGCTCAGGTCGGCCAGGAGCGCGTTTTCCACCTCGGCCACCGCGGGCGCGCATCCGGCGAGCAGCGCGCGTCCGGCGTCGGTGAGGCCGGCCAGCAGGACCCGTTTGTTGCCCGCTTTCGGGGTCCGCGCGATCAGGCCGCGCTTTTCCAGGGTCAGCACCATTTCGTGCATGGTCTGGGGTCGCAGGAACGAGCGGCGGGCCAGCTGCGCCGAGGACAGTGCGCCGCTGGCTTCGAGCACCGTCAGCGCCGTGTACTGCAGCGTGGTGAGCCCGAGCGGCCGCAGGGCGTCGTCAAGCAGTGCCCTGATCACCAGCTCGAGCCGTTTGACCAGGTAGAGGGTCAACGGCGCGCCGGCGGGGTGCTCCTGGGCGGAGGTGCTCACGGCGCCCATCATGGCACGGTCCCGCCGCTATGCTCCGGCCATGGACCTCGGTCGGCAGACCCGCGTGCGGCAGGCGTTCGACACCTTCTTCGGGGACACGGAACCGCCGTCCGGAAACCACGTCCTCGAGCTCTTCCACCGCACCGCCGAGACCGTTCCCGCGTACCGGAAGTTCCTGCGGGAGCACGGGATCGAGCCGGAGAGCGTCGCGACGATGGCCGACTTCGGGAAGCTGCCGCCGGTCGACAAGGCCGGCTACCACCGCAAGTACCCGCTGTCCGAGCTGTGCCGCGGCGGCACGCTCGCCGGCACCGACATGATCGCCGTCTCTTCCGGCTCCAGCGGCCACCCGACCGTCTGGCCGCGCGCCCTCGAAGACGAGCTGCACGTGGCCCGCCGGTTCGAACAGGTGCTGGTGGCCGCCTTCGGCGCCGACCGGCGCAGCACCCTCGCCGTCGTCTGCTTCCCGCTCGGCACCTGGGTGGGTGGCCTGTTCACCACGGCGTGCGTGCGGCACCTCGCCGCCAAGGGCTGCCCGATCACCGTCGTGGCGCCCGGCAACAACAAGGCAGAGATCCTGCGCGTGCTGCCCGAACTCGCGCCGCACTTCGACCAGGTGGTGCTGCTGGGCTACCCGCCGTTCGTCAAGGACGTCGTCGACACCGGGCTCGCCGAGGGCGTCGACTGGCCCGCGTACGCGATCAAGCTGGTGCTGGCGGGCGAGGTGTTCAGCGAGCAGTGGCGCGACCTGGTGGCCCGGCGCGCCGGGATCGCCGACCCGGTCCGCGACATCGCGTCGCTGTACGGCACGGCCGACGCGGGCGTGCTCGGCACCGAAACCCCGGTGTCGGCGAGCATCCGCCGGTTCTTCGCCGGCCGCCCGGAGCTGGCGCGCGAGGTCTTCGGCGACGCGCGGCTGCCGACGCTGGTGCAGTACGACCCGGCGAGCCGCTTCTTCGAGGTCCTCGACGGCACGCTCCTCTTCACCGCGGACGGCGGCATCCCGCTGATCCGCTACCACATCGCCGACGACGGCGGGCTCCTGCCGCACGCCGAGCTGCTCGCCTACTGCGCCCGGCACGGCTTCACGCCACCGCCCGGCCCGGAGCTGCCGTTCGTGTACGTGTTCGGCCGCTCGCTGTTCACGGTGTCGTTCTTCGGCGCGAACGTGTACCCGGAGAACGTCACCGTGGGCCTGGAGCAGCCCGGCATCAGCGACACCGTGACGGGCAAGTTCGTCATCGAGTCGGTCGAGGACGCCGACCGCGACCGGCGGCTGCGGATCACGGTCGAAACGGCACCGGGCGCGACCGCCGACGCGGCCGGGATCGCGGCGGCCGTGCGCGCGCAGCTGGTGCGGCTCAACAGCGAGTTCGCGCACTACGTCCCGCCGGAGCGGCAGCTGCCCGACGTCGTCCTGCGCCCGGCGGGTGATCCCGAGTACTTCCCCACCGGGGTGAAGCACCGCTACACGCGGCCGTCCTAGCGTCCGGACGCCCGGATGACCCGCTCGGTCGGATCCGGCGCCTCCGGGTCGCGCACCCGGTCGGTGATCAGGAAACCCGGGAGCTCCAGCCCGTGCTCCTCGGTGAGCCAGCAGGTCCCGCCGCGGGCACCGGGGTCCCACCCGAGGGTCAGCGCGTGCTCCACGAGGCGCCGGACATCGGCGGGCACCGGGTAGGAGCCGTCGGTCGCGGCCGGGGTCCAGCCCACGCTCATCGCCTTCGAGAGCAGGTCTGCCTCCAGCGCGCGGCCGTTCTTGCCGTCGCCCCAGACGCGCACGCGGACGCACCGGTGGAGATCGACGCCGTCACCCGCGACGTGACCGATGGTCGCCCGCCAGGTGAAATCCCGTTCCCCGATGCGGAGCGTCCGCAGCCTCGTTCGCACCGAGCCAGCCTACGGCCGGGCCAGTTTCCGGAACCGTTCACGGCGTTCGTCGGCGGACGAGCCGTCGGCGATGTCGTCGTCGAACCACGAGCACAGCGCGGCCCACAGTTCGGCGCGGCCGGCGAAGTCGTCCGCGGCCACCGGGGTCTGCTCGAGTTCCGCCACGTCGGCGACCAGGTGGTCCAGCCGGCGATCACAGAGCCGCACGTACTCGCGGACGACGATGTTCGCGTCGAGGCCCGTCTTCGCGCGCGGGCCCGCCGCGCCGCGCAGCTGGACGTGCAGGCGGTCTTCGCAGTAGCGCGGGAACCCGGAGATCGAACCGGGGTAACCGGACTCGGCCGACCACTCGCGGAACGCGCAGATCGCCTGGTAGCGCGTGTACCAGTCCTGCTTCCCGGCGGCCAGCCGCGCCAGTTTCCGCCAGGCGTCGCGGTCGGCCGAGCGCCAGCGGTCGAGGGTGCGGCCGTCCGGGGCCGGACCGGGGTCGAGGGCGTGGACGCGCCAGAAGTGCGCGCGACAGCCGGCGATCTCGGCGACGAGCTGCCGGACGTAGCTGACCTGTTCCCAGACGTGGGCACGCTGCGGCCGCAGCGGCGCGGCGCGGTCCGGGGAGAACGTCACCATCTCGAAGACGCGGAACAGTTCGTGGCCGCGCAGGGCCGCGAGGTCGGGGTCCTCCCCCATCACCCAGGAGCGGCGCTCCGGCAGCCGTCCGCTGTGGCTGATCGTCGCCGCGTGGTAGAGCTCGCGGACTGCGCGGCGGGCCACTTCGTCCCGCGCTTCGCCGACGAGACGCGGGTTGCGCGCGCGGTCGCGCAGGTCGCGTTCGCCGCGCGGGCCGACCTCGAGCATGGCGACGGCGTACACGCTCGCCGCGTTGTAACACTCTTCCCAGGACCGGCGGCGCCCGGCGGCTTCGACGGTGTCGTCGAGCGCCTGCGGGTCCGGCGGCCAGCGCCGGTCCGGGCAGACGTCGGCCAGCCGCACGCGACTGCCGGGGTAGGCGGGCCGGGGCTCCGGGACGGCGCCGGTGGCCGGCTCGACGTCCGCCATCGCGCGCCGCAGCACCGACCAGACCAGGGACAGGTCGAGGGCGCGGTTCGTCAGCTGCTGCCAGCTGCGGCGCCAGCGACGGCGGAAGCTGCGGTAGTCCTCGATGAGCCGTTCGATTTCGTACTGCGACAGCGCACCGAAGTACGAGCGCATCTCCGCTGCGCGCTGGTTGTACTCGGCCAGCTGCGCCGGGGTCGCCTCGTGGACGAGGAGCTCCTCGACCGGCACGCGCAGCACCCGCCGGTGCAGCTCGAGCCGCTTCTCCCGCGGGAGCGCGTACGGGCGCGTCCGGACGTCGAGATCGACGTAGCGGCGGAAGCGCAGCTCGATGGCCGCCCGCAGTTCGGCGCGGCGCTGGGCCCGCGCGTCGCCGGGGGCGCCCGCGGTGGTGCGCCGCACCCACCAGGCACCGGCCACGGAGTCGCCGTGACCGAGGACGAGGGCGTGCCGGTAGCGGGCGATGAGCAGGGCGACGTCGCGGCCGCGGCCGGCGTGGCGGGGCTGGCGGGCGAAGTCGGGGCCGATCCACCAGCGGGCCAGCCCCGGGTGGCCTCGGCTGCAGACGGTGATCACGTCGTCGTAGGTGGCGAGCGCGTCGAGGTGCAGGTCGAGCTGTTCCTGCAGGGCGGCGATCTCGAGTCTGATGTAGACGTTGGCCGGGTCGAGGCTGACCGCGCGGTAGTACTCGGCGAGGGCTTCGTCGTAGCGGCGGTAGGCGACGAAGTGGTTGGCGCGCTGGTAGGCGTCGAAGAGCTCGTACGGGATCTTCGCGCCGCGCCAGGCGGCCCAGTGGATGTTCGAGCGGACGTACGCGCTGCGCGGGATGACCAGTGCGGCGATCGCGTTCGCGGCGCGGTGCAGCACGCGCGGCCAGTTCGCGTCCTCGATCACCAGCGGGCTCGCGGCGAAGCGCGGGACGCGGACGAGTTCCAGGATGAGCTGGTGGCGGCCGGGGGTGTTGCCGGGCCGGACGGTGCCGGTGACGGTGAACGCGGCCGGTGGCTGGGCGAGCCGGATCAGCTTGCTGACGGCCTTCCACCAGCCCTCCGCGGCATCGCCGGCGTGCTCGACGATCTGGAGGAAGTCGTAGGAGCTGCCGGCGCCCGGAACCGGCGTCGGGGTGTAGAGGCGGGAGTCGTTGAGCAACCGCTTGAACGTGGCGGTCAGCTCCACGGCGGAGTCGATCTCGCGGTCGTGGCTGCCTTCGGGCCGTTCGTCGGCGAACAGCCGGATGTCGATCTGGTTGGCCCGGTAGGCGGCGGCTTCCAGCCGCGCCTTGCCGATGAAGTACAGCGTCAGGACGGCGGAGACGAGCACGACGGACGTCTGGAGGACGGTCCAGGTGATGACCGTGGCGACCTTCGGGTCCCGCACGAAGGTCCAGTCCTGGAAGAACGGCAGGTAGGGCACGACGGCGAAGCCCGCCGCGACCAGCCCGGCCACCACCGCCGCCAGCCACCACCGGATCCGGTGAGCTGCGGGCAGGTCGGCCTGATCGAAGCCGCCGAGTCGCCGCGCGGACATCATCGATCACCCCCTCGTGCCAGATTACTCGCAGAGGAGCGCGTTTCGTTACGGCCCGTGATCTGCGAGCGCGGCGATCACCTGAGCGTGACACGGTTCGGGGACGCACCAGCACCCGAGCCGGCGGCCGCGGAGCGCGGGCAGGAGGGCGAGCAGATCCGGCCGGGACAGCAAGTACTCGCGGTACCGGGCGACGACCTCTTCGCGCGTACCGTCCGGACCGGGCCGGAAGGGGCTGGCGAGCTTCGACCCCTCGAGGTGCCAGCCCCCGCGGTGCATGGCCCGCCCGACGTAGACGACGTCGGCGTAGCCGGGATCGTCGCGGTGCCCTTTCAGGTTGACGACCGTGGTCGGCATGCTGCCCTCCTTCACGGGCCGGCGGTCCGGCCCGGAACGTAACGCCGGGACCCGGAAACCCGTCATCCGGCCCGCCGACCCCCCACACCCGCTGGTTCACCTAGTGCAGATGCACTATGCTGAAGGCGCAAGGTTGAGCCGTCAGCCACTGCCGGACGTTCCGCGCCCGGGCGGCAGGCTGGCGTGTCCGGCGTTCCGTCCGACACGTCCGGTCCCCCCCCGCTGCCCGACGAAAGGGTGCCGCGATGGTTCCTCAGCCACGCCCGGCCGACTTCGAGCTCACCACCACCGACTGGCTGGCCGTCGGCGGCCACATGGCGCTGCGCGTGCGCCACCCCGGATCCCGGACCCTCCTCGTCGAGGTGACCGGCGAGATCGACCTCAGCACCGCCCGCCGCCTGGACGAAGTCCTGCAGGACCACATGCGCGGCGACGTCGACGAAGTTCTCATCGACCTCGCCGGTGTCACGTTCTTCTCCGTCGCCGGGCTGAACTCGCTGCTGCGCGCTCAGCTGCTCGCCGACACGGCCGGGGCCCACCTCGCGGTGGACGCCGGGTGGTCCCGCGCGGTGCGGCGGCTGTTCACGCTGATCCCGACGGACTTCGACAGCGTCGCGAACGTCCGGCCGCTGCGGTGACCGCTCACCCCGCCGCCTGACGGCCCAGCCGCCGGACGGCTTCGACGATCGCCGCGTTCGGCGCGCCCTTCACCACGTACTCGGTGACGCCGGCCGCGGCGAGCCCGGCAATCGATTCCCGGTCGGCGTAAGCGGAGAAGGCCAGGATGGCGGTGTCCGGGCTGCGCCGGGCGATCTCGCGGGCCGCCCTGGCCCCGCCGCCGCCCGGCATCCGGACGTCCAGGACGGCGACCGTGGGGCGGTGCCGCTCGGCGAGCAGGATCGCCTCGTCGGCGTCCCCCGCGACAGCGACCACGGCGATGTCCGACTCGGAGTCGAGGACCTCCTTGAGGACGTCGCGGATCATGCCGTCGTCGTCGGAGATCAGCACGCGCAGCTCGGTCATGGTTCCAGTCCCGTCACGTCGGGCAGCATCGGCAGCCAGAACTCGACGACCGTGCCCTCGCCGGGCGTGCTGCGCACCGAAAGCCAGCCGTGCGCCGCTTCGGCGCGTTCGCGCATCTCGACCAGCCCGAAGTGGCCCGCGCCGGCGTCGCCGCCGGCCGTGCCGATGCCGTCGTCGGCGATCCGCACGAGCGTCCCTTTGTCCACAGTGGACATCGTGACCTCGACCCGGGTGGCGCGCGCGTGCTTGTGGACGTTGCTGAGCGCCTCCTGGCAGATCCGGTACACGGTGATCGCCGCTTCGGGCGACGGCTCGGCGGTCAGCTCGTCCCGCACCACGTGGGCCAGCCCCCACCGGCCCGCGACGTCGTCGGTGTAGGCCGACACCGCCTCCACCAGTCCGTGCTGGTCGAGCTCCGGCGGCCGCAGCCGGGACACCAGGCCGCGCAGCCGGGCGATCGCGGCGCCGACCGACTCGTCGAGGCCGCCGACGGCGCTCGCGTGCGGTTCCGGCAGCCGGGAGGCGAGCAGCTGCAGGCGCATGCCGACAGCCACCATGGACTGGATCGACTCGTCGTGGACGTCCCAGGCGATCCGGCGCCGTTCCACCTCCTGCGCCTCCACGAGGTGCCCGACCAGCCGGCGGCGTTCGCGCAGGGCCTGCTCGGCGTTACGGCGTTCGGTCATGTCCCGGGTCACCTTGCCGAACCCCTGCAACCGCCCCTGCTCATCGAACAACGCCGTGATCACCACGTTCGCCCAGAACCGGGTGCCGTCCTTGCGCACCCGCCAC
>NZ_JBEZYB010000043.1:0-28545 GCF_040638285.1 Amycolatopsis sp. NPDC026612 | reverse complement strand
TGATCCGCTCCGCCCCCGCATTCCAGCTCGAAATACGCCCCTGCGTGTCGAGCATGAAAATCCCGTAATCCTGCACGCTCTGCACGAGCAGCCGGAAGCGATCGTCGTCCATGCGGCAACTCTGCCGGATCGCCGCCCGCACGGCGCGGCCGCGATCGGCGGTGCTCAGCCCGCGAGCTCGGCGGACACGGTGGGCAGGACACACCAGACCACCTTCCCGCGGCCGTGGCTCGCGGTCCCCCGCACCGAGGACAGGCGGTCGACCAGGGCGAGGCCCCAGCCGCCGTCGGCCCCCGCGGGGCGCCGCACGGGGGGCGCCGGGTTGTCGTCGAAGACCTCGACGCGGACGTCCGCGCCGTCCACGCTCAGCCGCAGGACCGGGTCACCGCCGGCGTGGCGCAGGGCGTTCGACGCGAGCTCGGTGACGACCAGCAGCGCGTCGTCGATCGCGATCCCGGCGGTCCAGGCCAGCAGGGTGAGCCGGGTGAAGCGGCGCGCGGCGGCGAGGCCGTCGGCCAGGTCGGTCAGCACGCACTCCGCGATGAGCGGGGCAGGGGTGTCCACCCCGCAAGCCTGCTCGACGGGCCCGGGCGGCGCGAGATGCAAAGACGCTCCCGCGCGGCTGGTGCAGGTGCATCAGCCGATGATGCCCTCCCGGCGGGCCACGGCGACGGCTTCGAGCTTCGACCGCGCTCCGAGCTTCTCCAGCACCCGCTGCACGTGGTTGCGCGTCGTGTTGCGGGACACGCCCAGCCGGCGGCCGATCTCGTCGGTGGTCGCGCCCTCGGCGAGCAGG
The DNA here is from genome assembly GCF_040638285.1 of Amycolatopsis sp. NPDC026612. Taxonomy (NCBI): domain Bacteria; kingdom Bacillati; phylum Actinomycetota; class Actinomycetes; order Pseudonocardiales; family Pseudonocardiaceae; genus Amycolatopsis; species Amycolatopsis sp. NPDC026612. The sequence continues at coordinate 27,749 of NZ_JBEZYB010000043.1, read as the reverse complement.
TCGAGGGTTTCGCGTTCCCGCGCGGTCAGCGCCGCGCCCCCGGCGGGCCCCCGCCCGGTGAGCCGGTCGAAGACGCCGGGCAGCAGCTCCGGGTCGAAGACCACGCCGCCCGCGGCCACGTCCCGCACGGCGGATTCCAGCACGCCGAGCTGGGACGACTTCAGCAGCAGCCCGGCGCCACCCTCCTTGGCCACCTGCACGGCGATCGCCGGGGTCGCGTCGCCGGTCAGCACCAGCACCCGCGCGCCGCCGGCACCGAGCTGCGCGATGACGCCGAGGGCGTCACCGTCGGCGAGCCGCCGGTCCAGCACCACGACGTCCGGGGCGTGCTCGAGCGTGTCGGCGAGCGCCTCCGCCCGGGACCGCGACCGGCCCACCACGGTGATCCCGTCGGCGTGGTTCAGGGCCAGCTGCAACGCCTCGGCGACCATGTCGTGGTCCTCCACGAGCAGGACACGGACGGGACGGGGCTCATCGGCGGTGCTCACGGGGGTCCTCACTCGGGGGGTGACTGACCGCCCATCCTAGGCGCCCGGGCGCGGGACCGCTGCCCCCTCACCAGGCCGGGGAACTCGGCCGCAGCAGCCCTTCGGGACCGGTGACCGGCAGCCAGTCGACGAGGTCCTCGTGGTGGCCCGCCGACCGGAACACCGGCGGGCGGAACGAGCCGGCGGCCGGCCCGGTGACCCGCAGCACCTCGAGGAACCGGGCGACGGCGCGCGGCGCGGGCAGGACTTCGGTGCCGCCCAGGTAGGCGAGCACCTTCGCCGCGCCCCCGCCCGCGGGCTCGACGACCGCCGACCAGCCGTGCACCTCGTCCCAGATCAGGGCCAGGTCGTGGCCGGGCAGGTCCGGGAGCGTGCGGTCGAGGGCGACGTACCCGGAGGCCGGCACGTCGAGGTCGAGCGAACACGACTCGAAGCCGACGCCGACCGCCCGGGCGACCCGGGCGAGGTAGGCACGCAGCCCCCGGGCGAAGTGGTACTCGATGTCCCTGCCGAAGCCGATGAGCGTGTTCATGTTTTTCGCCTCCCGCGCCCGCTGCACAGCGGAATACCCGATCGGGGCGGCGATCACACTTTCGTGTTCATTCTTCGATCGCCCCGCCCACGGCCCGCAAGTGCGCGCGGAAAGTCAAGGCCGGATCCGTTTCCCGAGCCGCCAGGAATTCACCGAAACGCAGCTGCTGCCGCAATGGTTCGCCGCCGCGGATCCGGTCGGCCTGACGGCGTTCGGTTTCGCGGATGCCTTCCGCGAGGGTGAACAAGGCGTCCGCGCGGGCGAGCGGGACGAAGAGGACGCCGTCGTCGTCGCCCAGCACGAGGTCCGCCGTCCCGATCCGCCAGGGGCCGACGATCGCCTCGGCCAGCCCGCCGTCGACGCGCGGGCCCAGGCTGAGCGGACCGGTGGGCAGGGAGCCGAGGCTGAACACCGGCAGCCCGATGGCCCGGATGTCCGCGGTGTCGCGGTGCAGACCCCAGATCACCACCCCGGAGAGCCCGGCGGCGCGCGCCTCGAGGACGACCAGGTCGCCGACACAGCTCTCGTCGAGCCGGCCGCCGTTGTCGACCACCAGCACGCCGCCCTCGGGGGCACCCTCGAACGCCTCCAGGAAGACGTCGACGCTGCCGACGTGCCGCGCCGGGACCGCCGGGCCGCACAGGCGGGTGCCCGGCACCACCGCGCGCGTCGACGCGGGGGCGCACCGCACCGGGAGCCCGGCCCGGATGCACGCGTCGGCGAGGTGGGCGGTGGTCAGCGTCGCGAAGCGCTGTCTGAGTCCTTCGTGCTCCATACCGGCAGAATCTAGTCAGCGTCCCGGGTCTCGCCGGTCAGCCACGCCAGGTAGTCCGCGCTGCCGCCGACGATCGGGGTGGCGATCACTTCCGGCAGGTCGTAGCCGTGCAGCTGCCGCAGGCGTTCGGTCAGCGCCGGCACCCGGCCGGCGGTCGTCTTGATCTCGACGCGCCATTCCTGGTCGGTCTGCACGGCACCGTCCCACCGGTAGACGCTGGTGATCGGGCCGACGACCTGGGCACAGGCCCCCAGCCGGGCTTCCACCGCCTGCGTGGCCAGTTCCCGCGCTGCCGCTTCCGAATCCGTCGTGGACGTCACGATCACGTGGTCTGCCGCCATGGGTTCGAGGGTACCGGCGACCGTTCACCCCGAATTCGAGACAGCGCAACCACCCGGCGGCCAGGATGAGCGGCGCCGAAGTTCCCGACGTGAGGACCCGAGGATGCGCCGTCTGCCCGCACTCGCCACCGCCGCGCTCACCGCCTCCGCACTGCTGACCACCGGAACCGCCCACGCCGCGAGCCCACCGTTCACCGCGTCGGTGTTCCGGGCGACCCACAACAGCTATTCCGGCAACGTCGACGGCGCCAAGAACTCCCTCGCCTACCAGCTCGACCACGGCGTGCGGTTCCTGGAGCTCGACGTGCACGACAACGGCTACACGACGTCGCACGACTACGCCGTCGGGCACGACTCCCCCGGCAACCTCGTGGACCACGGCGGCGGCAACCCCGCGTCGAACAACCTGCGTGACTGGCTGGCGGTGGTGAACACGTGGTCGGCGCAGCACCCGGCCGCCGCGCCGATCGTCGTCATGCTCGACCTCAAGGACGACCTGACCGACAACCCCTCGTACGCGGCGGGAAACCTCACCGCGCTCAACCAGGAACTGGAGTCGGTGTTCGGCGCGCGGCTGCTCCGGGCGCAGGATTACCCGGCCGCGCAGCCGGACGTCGACGCGGTGCGCGGGCGCGTGCTGCCGCTGCTGTCCGGCGACGGCGGCTCCCGCACCGAGTACAAGCGGGACGTCGGCTACCACCCGGCGGTCGCGCTGAACGGGCGCGGCCAGGTGGTCGAGGTGCACGGCTCCGGGGCCGGCGCGCTCTGGTACTGGACCGGGACGTACGGCGCCGACGGCCGGGTCATCTGGCTGCGGCACGGGAAGTACGACAGCGGCCAGACGCCCGCCGTGGCGCTGAACGACAACGGCGACCTCGTCGAGGTGCACCAGTCGCAGGGCGCGTCCACGCTCTGGTACCACGTCGGCAAACTCGGCGCGGACGGCGAAATCACCTGGCAGACCAGCCACCAGTACGACAACGGCGTCCTGCCGACGGTCGCCTTCACCGACGCGGCCGGGACGCGGCTGCGGGAGATCCACCAGAGCCAGGGCAGCAGCCAGAACTGGACCTGGAACGGCGTCCTGGCGGGCACCACGGTGTCGTGGACCGGCAACGCCAAGACCTCCGACGCCCGGTTCGCCAAGGCGAGCGCCACCAGCGGCAGCCGGCGCGTGAGCGTGTGGACCGGCGCGGACGGCCCGACCCCGGCGCAGACGCTGCGCGCCGACACCGACCGCGTCGCCGGTGCCCGGATCCGCTACCGGCAGGTCGCGTTCGACGAGTTCCAGCAGGGCGACAGCGCGGAACTCCAGCAGGGTGCGCTGTTCTACGGCGCGCCCGCCACCGAGTCGGCGTTCATCACCTCGGCGCGCCAGTCGGGCAAGCTGGTGCGCGGCTGGGACTTCGACTCGGCGAGCCGGGCCACCACTCCCCTGGCGAACTACCCGGCGACCAACCACCCGTACGACGCCTGGTACCAGACGCTGCTGACGCAGAACGGCGCCGTCGAGTAGGCCGCCGTCAGCGTTTTGCCAGGGACCGGTAAGCGTCCCCGGCGAAGCTCGGCCGCATGAAGAACCGCACCGTCCTGATCTCCGGCGCGAGCATCGCCGGCCCCGCACTCGCCCACTGGCTGACCCGCTACGGCTGGACCGTCACCGTCGTCGAACGCGCTCCCGCGGTCCGGCCCGGCGGGCAGGCCGTCGACTTCAAGGGCGCCACCCACCGGACCGTCCTCGAGCGCATGGGCATCCTCGGCGAGGTCGTGCGCGGCCGGACCGGCGGGCAGGACCAGACGATCGTCGACGCCGCCGGACGCCCCCGGGCGGTGATCCCCGGCGAGTTCACCGGCGGCGAACTCGAAATCCGCCGCGGCGACCTGGCCGGAATCCTGTACCGGCACACGGACTGCGAGTACCTCTTCGGCGACACCATCACGAAGCTGACCGAGACGGCGGACGGCGTCGACGTCACCTTCGCCACCGCCGGACCGCGCCGCTTCGACCTCGTCGTGGGCGCCGACGGCATCCACTCGAACGTCCGGCGGCTGGCGTTCGGCCCGGAACGCGACTACGTCCGGTACCTCGGCTACCACTACGCCTTGGCCGAGCTCGGCGAGGAGCTCGCCGACGGCGAAGCGGTCATGTACAACGAGCCGGGCCGGATGGCCGCCGTCGGCGGGCCGAAGGCGTCGGCGTTCTTCGTGTTCGCCTCACCCGAACTCGGCTACGACCGCGCCGACACCGTGCAGCAGCGGCAGCTGCTGGTGGACGCCTACCAGGGCGCCGGCTGGCGGGTGCCCGAGCTGATGGCCAAGATCCCGCAGGCCCGCGAGTTCTTCCTGGACTCCCTGAGCCGGGTCACGATCGACCGCTACTCCCGCGGCCGGGTCGTGCTGCTCGGCGACGCGGCCTACGGCAACACCCTCGGCGGCTTCGGGACCGGCCTGGCGATCGTCGGCGCGTACGTGCTCGCGGGCGAGCTCCTCGCCGCGGACGGCGACCACCAGGCCGCTTTCGCCCGCTACGAGGAGCAGTTCCGCGGCTACGCGAAGATCTCGCAGCGCGGCAGCGCGGGCCCGTTCCTCGCGCCGCCGTCACCGCTGCGGATCAGGCTGCGGGACTGGACGTTCAAGTCCCGCTTCCTGCTCGGCCTGCTGCTCAAGGCGACCGACAAGTTCGCCACGGACATCGAGCTGGCCAACTACGCCTCCCAACTCACGTGCCCCGCCCCGGATCCCACGTGATCAAGGCCGTAACTCACGTGACTGAACCCGTAACTCACGTGATTGAAGCCGGAACTCGCCGGTTACGGCTCTGATCACGCGAGTTCCGGCTGCAATCACGCCGGTTACGGCTCTGGTCACGTGGGTTACGGGTTTGCGGCCACGCCGGTGGGTTAGGCCTCGGGGTCGTAGGCCAGGTTCGGCCGCAGCCACTGCTCGACCTCGGCCACCTCGACGCCCTTGCGGCGCGCGTAGTCCTCGATCTGGTCGCGGGCGAGCCGTCCGACGGTGAAGTACTTCGAGTCGGGGTGGGCGAAGATCAGACCGGACACGCTCGCGGCGGGCGTCATCGCGAACGACTCGGTCAGCGCCATGCCGAGCTCGTCGGCTTCCAGCAGTTCGAACAGCTCGCGCTTCTGGCTGTGGTCGGGACTGGCCGGGTAGCCGAGCGCCGGGCGGATGCCGCGGAACCGCTCCGCGTGCAGGTCTTCCAGCTTCGGCTGCGCGTCCGGTTCGAACCAGTCGCGACGGGCCCGCAGGTGGATGTGCTCGGCGAACGCCTCGGCGAGCCGGTCGGCCAGCGCCTTGACCATGATCGCGCGGTAGTCGTCCTGCTCGGCTTCGTACCGTTCGGCCAGCGCCTCGGCGCCGTGGATGGCCACCGCGAAGCCACCGAGGTGGTCCCCGACCGGCGCGATGTAGTCGGCGAGGCAGCGGTTCGCGCGGTCCGCGGGCTTCGCGGTCTGCTGCCGCAGCATCGGGAACTTGACGTGCGCGAAGTCGTCCTCGAGCAGGATGTCGTCTCCTTCGCTGTGCGCCGGCCAGTACGCGTACGCGCCCTTCGCGGTGAAGCTGCCGTCGGCGATGATCTGGTCGAGCAGCGTGTTCGCGTCGTCGAACAGCTCGCGGGCGACCGGCTGCTCCAGGATGGCCGGGTACTTGCCCTTGAGCTCCCAGGCCAGGAACAGGAACTGCCAGTCGATCATCTCGCGCAGTTCCGCGATGGCCGGTTCGACCACGCGGACGCCGGTGAACGCCGGGGTCGGCAGGCCGTCGAACGCCACCTTCTCCGGGTTCGCGCGGGCCTGCTCGAGGGTGAGCATCGGACGGCGCTGCTTGCTCGCGTGCTGCTCGCGCAGCACCTCCTGGTCGGCCCGGTTCTTCTCCGCCAGCACGATCGAGCGGTCCGGGTCGAGCAGGTCGGACACCACGCCGACCACCCGCGACGCGTCCAGCACGTGCACCGTGACGTTGTCGTAGGCGGGCGCGATGCGGACGGCGGTGTGCTGGCGGGACGTCGTCGCGCCGCCGATCAGCAGCGGGATCTTCAGACCGCGGCGCTGCATCTCGGTGGCGACCGCGACCATTTCGTCCAGCGACGGCGTGATCAGGCCGGACAGCCCGACCGCGTCGGCGCCTTCGGTGACGGCGGTGTCGAGGATCTTCGCCGCCGGCACCATGACACCGAGGTCGATCACCTCGTAGTTGTTGCAGCCGAGCACGACGCCGACGATGTTCTTGCCGATGTCGTGGACGTCGCCCTTCACCGTGGCCAGCACGACCTTGCCCTGTCCGTTGGACAGCTCGGCGCGGCCCGCCAGCCGGGCTTCCTCCTTCTCGGCCTCCATGAACGGCTCGAGGTAGGCGACGGACCGCTTCATCACGCGGGCGCTCTTGACCACCTGCGGCAGGAACATCTTGCCGGCGCCGAAGAGGTCGCCGACGATCTTCATGCCGTCCATCAGCGGGCCTTCGATCACCTCGAGGGGCCGGGCAAGCTGCCGCCGCGCCTCTTCGGTGTCGTCTTCGATGAAGTCCACGATCCCGTGGACGAGCGCGTGCGAGAGCCGCTCCTGCACCGTGCCTTCGCGCCACGAGAGGTCGACGACGCGCTTGGTGCCGCTGCCCTTGACGTTCTCCGCGAAGCTCACCAGCCGGTCGGTGGCGTCCTCGCGCCGGTCGAAGAGCACGTCCTCGACCAGTTCGAGGAGGTCCTTCGGGATGTCTTCGTAGACGGCCAGCTGGCCGGCGTTGACGATGCCCATGTCCAGACCGGCCTGCACGGCGTAGAACAGGAACGCCGAGTGCATCGCCTCGCGGACGACGTCGTTGCCGCGGAAGGAGAAGGACAGGTTCGAGATGCCACCGCTGGTCCGCGCGCCCGGGCAGCGCTCCTTGATCCGGGGCAGCGCGTCGATGAACGCCTTCGCGTAGCCGTTGTGCTCGGAAATGCCGGTGGCGACGGCGAGGACGTTCGGGTCGAAGATGATGTCCTCGCCCGCGAAGCCCGCCTGCTGCGTCAGCAGGTCGTAGGCGCGGCCGCAGATCTCGACCTTGCGGTCGGCGGTGTCGGCCTGGCCCTGCTCGTCGAAGGCCATCACGACGACGCCGGCGCCGTAGTTGCGGATGGTGCGGGCCTGGGCCAGGAACGGCTCCTCGCCCTCCTTGAGGCTGATCGAGTTGACCACGCCCTTGCCCTGCAGGCAGCGCAGGCCGGCTTCGAGCACGGTCCACTTGGAGCTGTCGACCATCACCGGGATCCGGGCGACCTCGGGCTCGGTGGCGATCAGGTTGAGGAAGGTGGTCATCGCCTCCTCGCTGTCGAGCAGGTCGGCGTCCATGTTGACGTCGAGCAGGTTCGCCCCGCCGCGGACCTGCTCCAGCGCGACGTCGACGGCGCCCTGGTGATCGCCCGATTCGATGAGCCGGCGGAACCGCTTCGAGCCGGTGACGTTCGTGCGTTCGCCGATCATCACGAACCCGGTGTCGGCGCCGATGCCGAACGGCTCGAGCCCGCTGAAGCGGGTGTGGGTCCGCGGCGCGGGCACCTTGCGCGGAGTGACACCCTTCGCCGCGGCGGCGATCTTCGCGATGTGGTCCGGCGTGGTGCCGCAGCAGCCGCCGACGAGGTTGACCATGCCGTCCCGGGCGAACCCGCCGACCAGGCCGGCGGTCTCTTCGGGGGCCTCGTCGTAGCCGCCGAAGGCGTTCGGCAGCCCGGCGTTCGGGTGACAGGCGACGTAGGCGTCGGCGATCCGCGACAGTTCCTCGACGTGCGGGCGCATCTCGGCGGCCCCCAGCGAGCAGTTGACCCCCACGACCAGCGGCTTCGCGTGCTCGATCGAGCTCCAGAACGCCTCGACGGTCTGGCCGGACAGCGTCCGCCCGCTCAGGTCGACGATGGTGACGGAGATCCACAGCGGCAGGTGCGGCGCGACCTCGCGGGCAGCGGCGATGGCGGCCTTGCAGTTCAGCGTGTCGAAGATCGTCTCGATCAGCAGCAGGTCGACGCCGCCCTCGGCGAGCGCGGCGATCTGCTCGGCGTAGGCCGCCTTGACCTGGTCGAACGTGACCGCCCGGTACGCCGGGTCGTCGACCTTGGGCGACAGGCTGAGGGTGACGTTGAGCGGGCCGATCGACCCGGCCACGAACCGCCCGCCGGCTTCATCGGCCGCCTGGCGGGCGAGCTGCGCGCCGCGGACGTTCATCTCGTGGACGTACGCCTGCAGGCCGTAGTCGGCCTGGCCGATGCTGGTGGCGGTGAAGGTGTTGGTCGTGGTGACGTCCGCGCCCGCGGCCAGGTACTGGCGGTGCACGTCGAGGATGACGTCCGGGCGGGTGAGGTTGAGCAGGTCGGGGTCGCCGGTGACGTCGTGGGTGTGCTCGCCGAAGCGGTCGCCACGGTAGTCGGCCGGAGTCAGCCCGGCGCCCTGCAGCATGGTGCCCCAGGCACCGTCCAGTACCGCCACGCGCTGGTCGAGCAGCTCACGCAGGCGCGCGGAGGGGTCGAGCTCTCGCGGAGTGATCGGGTTCACCGGCAGCCTCCCTCAGTCGGGAGGCGCCCTTGGTTGGTCATTCCCGGCCGAGCGTGGCGGACCCGGTGGTCCGTTGCAGCGCCTCTCGGCTCGTGGTCCAGGATATCGGATCCGGGCCCCCGCACGCCATCCCGCCCCACCGACGTGTCCACTGAATGGGACAGCGTCTGTCCACAATGGATTACCGGGTCCACCCTGCACCTCCGTCGGCCGACGTGCCCGCGACTGCGGTTCCGAGTGTGGCAGCCGGGCATCGAGCCCCCCTCAAGGCTACGAACAGTGCCCGCCCGAACCCGCACCGTGACAAAGCGGCCGGTTGAAAACTGAAACACGTTCTAATAAGCTCCGCGGGTGGACTACGGAATCGTGCTGTTCACCAGCGACCGGGGGATCACCCCGGCAGCCGCGGCGCGCGCCGCGGAGGCCGCGGGCTTCTCGACCTTCTACGTCCCCGAACACACGCACATCCCGGTGAAGCGCGAGGCACCGCACCCGCGCACGGGGGACGCGTCGCTCCCCGACGACCGCTACAGCCGGACCCTCGACCCGTGGGTCGCGCTGGCGACGGCGGCCGCGGTCACCACGCGCATCCGGTTGGCCACGGCGGTGGCCCTGCCGGTCGAGAGCGACCCGATCACCCTCGCCAAGACGATCGCCAGCCTCGACCACCTGTCCGGCGGCCGCGTCACGCTCGGCACCGGCTTCGGCTGGAACGTCGACGAGCTGACCGACCACGGCGTGCCCGGGAACCGGCGCCGCACCGCGCTGCGCGAGTACCTCGAGGCGATGAGTGCACTGTGGACGGAAGAAGAAGCGGCCTACGACGGGGAGTTCGTCTCGTTCGGACCGAGCTGGGCGTGGCCGAAGCCGGTCCAGCCGCACATCCCGGTACTGCTCGGCGCGGGCCCGACGGAGAAGACGTTCCGCTGGATAGCGCGGCACGCGGACGGCTGGATCACCACGCCGGCCGACACCGACCTGGACGGGCACGTGGCCCTGCTGAAGGAAAGCTGGCTCGCCGAGGGCCGCGAAGGCGCTCCCCTGGTGTGCGCGCTCGGGGAACGACCGGACCGGGACCGCCTGGCGCACCTCGATTCCCTGGGCGTGACCGAGACGGTCTTCGGTCTGCCCGACCGGTCGCCCGAAGAGGTGGAGGCCTGGATCGGGCGACTCGCCGGGAAACTGGGCCTCGCTGCCGTCCCCGCACGCTGAACGGCGGGACACGGACGAATCCGTGCCCCGCCGCCGGCCGACCCCCGGGTCAGCTCTTGACCGCGACCCCCTGCCGCGCCCGCAGGTCCAGCTCGATCTGCTCCAGGGAACGGCCCTTGGTCTCCGGCACCAGCCACTTGGTGAGCACGAACAGCACCACGTTCACCCCGGCGAACAGGAACATCGAGCCGCCGATGCCGAGGGACTTCGGGTCGGAGATGATCGGGAAGACCGCGCTCACGATGCCCGTCGCCGCCCACAGGACCACGCTGCTGACCCCCATGCCGGTCGCCCGGTACTTCAGCGGGAACACCTCGGACATCATCACCCAGACGACCGCGCCCCAGCCGAGCTCGTAACCGACCAGGTAGAGCACCATCATCACCAGCATCAGGATGCCGCGCGTGCCGGTGTCGTGGACGTTCAGCACCACGAGCCCGGCGGCCACCAGCGTGATCACCATGATGACGTTGCCGATGAGCAGCAACGGCTTGCGGCCCCAGCGGTCCACCACGAACACCACCCACGCGGTGAACAGGAACTTCGTGACGCCCAGCAGCACACCCGACAACAGGGCCGCCTGCGTGGCGAAGCCGAGGCCGATGAGCATCGTCGGGAAGTACGCGTTGATCGCGTTGACCCCACTGAACTGCTGGCCGATCGCGAGCAGCAGCGCCACGACGATCATCGGCCGCACGAAGCCGGAGAACAGGTCGCGGATCCGCGGCTTCTCCTCGGTGTCCAGCTGGATGACCTCGTGGATGGTCGCGATCTCCTCGTCGAGGTTCACGGTGTTGCCGTGCGCGCTCGCCAGGACCTGCCGGGCCTCGTCCTCCCGGCCGTTCTTGACCAGCCACCGCGGCGTCTCGGGCAGGAACGCCAGCCCGGCGAGCAGGATCACCGCGGGCACGATGGCGCCGGCGAACATCCAGCGCCAGGCCGAGTGCGGCCCGAGCAGGTAGCTCACCAGGAAGGCGATCAGGATGCCCAGCACGATGAAGATCTGGTTGAGCGCGCCCATCGCGCCCCGCAACCGCGCCGGGGCCAGTTCGGACAGGTAGGTCGGGACGGTCGAGGACGACAGCCCGATCCCCAGCCCGATGACCAGCCGCGAAAGCACCAGCAGCAGGAACGTCGGCGAGAAGCTCGCCGCCAGCGTGCCCACGATGACGATGCCCGCGGCGACCATGATCGTGCGGCGCCGGCCGAGGGCTTCGTTGGTGCGGCTGGACAACAGCGCGCCGATGATGGCACCGACCGAGAGGCTGGCGGTGATCACGCCCTTGTCCCAGCTGGTCAGCGCCCACAGTTTCCCGATGAACGGGAGTACCCCGGAGATCACGCCGAGGTCGTAACCGAAGAGGATGCCTCCGAGCGCACCGAAGAAGTACAAGGTGGTTCGGCCGATGTGCCGCGCCGGGGCGGTCTGCGTCATTGCCGGGTCGCCTCTTTCGTAGGTCCAGTCCAGCCAGCGGCACCACACTCACACGCCGGAAAATCGCGGGCAAGACGGTCCTTGATAACGATTCAGAAACCTGATCGCCGTTCACATATGTGATACCGAATGGCGCATCCGGTTACTCCGTCCGCCCGGGTCCGCTAATCGGTACACAATGGACATCTCGCGGCCGGTACGCCGCTCCCGCTGATCCACTGTGGACGGAGGGCCGGTCGTCGCGGGCCCGCGAAATCGTCGAAGGCGTTTCGCCTGGTCCGCGTGGAAGTCACCGGACCTTTACAACGCCGGAACCGCTGGTTTACCGTCCCTCTGGAAGCGCTCCCAGAATGTGGAGGCAGACGTGCACAACGCCGTGCGAACACCCCCTTCCCCATCCCTTCCCCCGGCCAGGTCCCGCTCAGCGAGACGGTTGCTCGCCACCGCCCTCGCCGTGCTCCTGCCCGCCGCCGTCGCGGTCACCGTCGGCGCGCCGGCCTCCCCGGCGGCACCCGCGGCCACCACGTGGCGCAACGCGGAGATCGGCGGCGGCGGGTTCGTCCCCGGGATCGTCTTCAACCAGACCGAACCCGGGCTGGTCTACGCCCGCACCGACATCGGCGGCGCGTACCGGTGGAACACCGCCACCGGGCGCTGGATCCCGCTGCTGGACTCGGTCGGCTGGACCGACTGGGGTCGCAACGGTGTCGTCAGCCTGGCCACCGATCCCGTCGACCCGAACCGGGTCTACGTCGCGGCCGGGATGTACACCAACAGCTGGGACCCGAACAACGGCGCGATCCTCCGCTCCGCCGACCGCGGCGCCACCTGGCAGGCGACCCCCCTGCCGTTCAAGCTCGGCGGCAACATGCCCGGCCGCGGCATGGGCGAGCGGCTCTCGATCGACCCCAACCGCAACAGCGTCCTCTACCTCGGCGCGCCGAGCGGCAACGGGCTCTGGCGCAGCACGGACTCCGGCGTCACCTGGGCGAAGGTCACCAGCTTCCCCAACCCCGGCAACTACGCACCCGACCCGTCCGACACGACGGGCTACTCCAGCGACATCGAAGGCGTCACCTGGGTGACGTTCGACCCGACGACCGGCACCCGTGGCAGCACCACGCAGACGATCTACGCCGGTGTCGCGGACAAGGCCAACACGGTCTACCGCAGCACCGACGGCGGCGCGACCTGGGCGCGGCTGGCCGGCCAGCCCACCGGGTACCTGGCGCACAAGGGCGTCTTCGACCCGGTCGGCGGCTACCTCTACCTCGCGACCAGCGACACCGGCGGCCCCTACGACGGGGCGAAGGGCGACGTCTGGAAGTACGCCACGAAAACCGGCGTCTGGACGCGGATCAGCCCGATCCCGTCGGACAGCACCGACGACTACTTCGGCTACAGCGGCCTGACCATCGACCGGCAGCACCCGAACACGCTGATGGTCGCCACCCAGGTGTCGTGGTGGCCGGACGTGATCTTCTTCCGCAGCACCGACGGCGGCGCCACCTGGACCCGGATCTGGGACTTCTCGAGCTACCCCGACCGGTCGCTGCGCTACACGCAGGACGTCTCCTCGGTGCCGTGGCTGACCTTCGGCGTCCAAGCCGCTCCCCCGGTGCCCTCGCCCAAGCTCGGCTGGATGACCGAGTCGGTGGAGATCGACCCCTTCGACTCGAACCACCTGCTCTACGGCACGGGCGCGACCATCTACGGCACGTCCGACCTCACGAAGTGGGACAGCGGCGGGAAGATCACGATCAAGCCGGTCGTCGGCGGCCTCGAAGAGACCGCGGTGCTCGACCTGATCAGCCCGCCCTCGGGCGCTCCCCTGCTGTCCGGCCTCGGCGACATCGGCGGATTCCGGCACGACAGCCTCGACGCGGTCCCGGCCACCATGTTCACGCAGCCGGTGTTCACCACGACCACCAGCCTGGACTACGCCGAGCTGAACCCGGCGACGATCGTGCGCGCCGGCACGCTGGACCGTTCGGCCCGGCCGAACGACAACCGGATCGCCTTCTCCACCGACGGCGGGAAGAACTGGTTCCAGGGCGCGGAGCCGGGTGGCAACGCCGGCGGCGGCACGGTGGCCGCGGCCGCCGACGGCAGCCGGTTCGTCTGGAGCCCGGACGGCGCGAACGTCAGCTACTCCGTCGGCTTCGGCTCGTCGTGGACGGCGTCCGCCGGCATCCCGGCCGGCGCGGTGGTCGAGTCCGACCGCGTCGACCCGAAGCGGTTCTACGGGTTCGCCGCCGGCAAGTTCTACGTCAGCACCGACGGCGGCGCGACCTTCACCGCGACCGCGGCCGTCGGGCTGCCCACGGGCTCCGCGCACTTCAAGGCGATCCCGGGCGTGACCGGGGACATCTGGCTGGCCGGCGGGTCCGGCACCGCGTACGGCCTCTGGCACTCCACCGACTCCGGAGCCTCCTTCACGAAGCTGGCGAACGTCGCCGAAGCCGACAACATCGGGTTCGGCAAGGCCGCTCCCGGCCGGACGTATGCGGCGTTGTACACGATCGCGAAGATCGGCGGGGTGCGCGGCATCTTCCGCTCGGACGACGCGGGGGTTTCGTGGACGCGGATCAACGACGACCAGCACCAGTACGGCAACATCGGCGGGGCGCTGACCGGGGACCCGCGGGTGTACGGCCGGGTGTACGTGGGCACGAACGGCCGCGGTGTGATCGTGGGTGAGTCCGGCGGCAGCCAGCCGCCGACGACGACCACGCCCACCACCCCGACGACCACGACCACGACGCCGACGACCACGAGCAGTCCGCCGACGACCACGACGACCCCGCCCCCGTCGGGTTCGTGCACCGCGGCCTACGCGGTCACCAACCAGTGGCAGGGCGGGTTCCAGGCCTCGGTGAAGGTGGGCAACACCGGGACCGCCGCGGTGACGGGGTGGACGGTGACGTGGACGTTCGCCGACGGCCAGCGGGTGACCCAGGCCTGGAACGCGCAGGTCACGCAGAGCGGCGCGGCGGTGACGGCGGTGGACGCGGGCTGGAACCGGAGCATTCCCCCGGGCGGGAGCGCAGAGTTCGGGTTCACCGGGTCTGCGGGAACGGCGAACGGCAAGCCGGCGGCGATCTCGCTCAACGGGCGGGCCTGCACGACGTCATAAGCCGGTCTGCCGCGGCCGGGAAGGGGGTTTCAACCCACCCCCAGGCGGTTGAAACCCCCTCCCCGCGCCCCCAGTCCGGAGGCTCCGCCGGAGCAGCCGCAGCGTGCTCCGGCGATGTTCCGGTAAGCACCACTCTTCCCGTTGGCGACGACAGCCGCCATTCCTGCCCAAAGGGGACTTTTTCGCCTCGGAAAACCCGCGCTGAGCTGCCCGAACACCGTCTCGGGGTGGCGAAAATACCCATCCGGGACCGCAAAAGTTACCCGGGCCGGGTGCGGGCGCTCAGGCGCTTTCCAGCACGACCTTCCCGACGTGGGTCCGGGACTCCAGGTGCTTGAAGGCGTCGGTGACCTCGTCGAAGGCGAACCGGCGGTCGACCACCGGTTTCAGGCCGGTCCGCTCGATGGCCCGGTTCATCGCCTGGAACGTCTCGCGGGAGGCGTTGGTGAGGCCGCGCAGGGTCAGCTGCTTGACGAGCACCAGGATCGGGTCGGCGGCACCTTCGTGGGTCAGGACGCCGGCCACGCTGACGTGCCCGCCGTACCGCGCGGCGATCATCGACTGGCCGATCGTGCCACCCCCGCCCACGTCCACGACGTGGTCGACCCCGCCGCCGGTCAGCCCGGCCACGGCGGCGCCCCACTCCGGGACGGTCTCGTGGTTGACCGTCTCCGCCGCGCCGAGCGCGCGCAGCCGCTCCAGCTTCTCGTCCGAGCTCGACGTCGCGACGACGTGGGCGCCGCCGAGTGCGGCGAACTGCAGCGCGAACGTGGAGAGGCCACCGCTGCCCAGGGTGAGCACGGTCTGCCCCGGGACCAGCCCGCCTTCCTCGACGACGGCCCGCCACGCCGTCACGCCGGCGCTCGGCAACGTCGCCGCTTCGGCGTAGTCGAGGTGCGCGGGCACCGCGACCACGGCGTCTTCGGCGAAGACGGCGTACTCCGCGAGCACGCCGTCGAGCGTGCCGGCCAGGTCGTCCTCGGTCTTCTCCGGCGTGCCGGGACCGGACAGCCAGCGCGGGAAGTACGTCGCCGCGACCCGGTCCCCCGCGGCCCAGGCGCGCACTCCGGCCCCGACCGCGACGACCTCGCCCGCGCCGTCCGACAGCGGGATCACGTCCGGCTTCACCGGCTTCGGGTAGAAGCCCTTGAGGATCATCAGGTCCCGGGCGTTGACCGCCCACCCGCGCATCCGGACCAGGACCTGTCCGGGGCCGGGTTCGGGAACGTCTCGCTCGCCCAGTACGAGCTCGGCGCCGGGCCGGGGCAGGGAAAAGTACTTCACAGCGGCTCCAAGGGTGCGGAAACTCCTCGACGAGGCCAGTGTGTCGAAGTCGCGAGCTCCCCGTCGACGATCGCGAAGAGTTCCGGGGTCAGTTCGGCGAGCGAGGCGGCGAAGTGGCGGACGCCGCCGGCGGCCATGAACTCCCGCTGGCGCGCGTGGGCGGGGCTCGACGGGAACCCGACGAACCCGGCGCCGTGCGCGCGGGCGTCCTCGGCCACCCGGCTGACGTCGTCGACGAACACGATCTCGTCGAAGCCGGCCCCGAGCACGCGGCGGGCGATGTGGTCGACGCCCGGCCGGTGCTCGTTGATGCTCACGTAGGGCACCTCGGGGTCGAGCAGGTCCACGAAGCCGCCGAGGTACCGATCGAAGGTGTGCTCGCGCGTCCGCCCGCCGTAGCAGACCAGCCGCACCGGCAGCTGCGCCAGCGCCTCCAGGCACTCCCGCGCTCCCTCGGCGACGCGGATCGGGTGCTCGGCCAGGTACTCCTGCCGCGCGGCCCACAGCTGCTTCAACGTCTCTTCGGCCGGCTGGTCGAGGCCGCAGAGTGCGGTGACCTTCTCGGCGACGACGATGTCACGCAGCCCGATGACGTCCCGCTCGGCCGCGGTGTCGTACACCCCGCCGTGGTCGGTGACGAACCGCGCGATCATGGCCAGGTAGGTGTCGTCGATGAGCACGCCGTCGCAGTCGAGCGCGACCACGCGCAGCTTCTCGAGCCGGGTCACCGCTGCGCGAACACTTCCCGTGCGGCCGCGATCGCGTTGAGCGCGGCCGGGAACCCGCAGTAGAACGCCAGGTGCAGCACGGTCTCGACGACCTCGCGTTCGGTGCCGCCGACGTTGAGCAGGCCGTGGATGTGCACCTTCAGCTGCGGCAGCGCGGTGCCCAGCGCCACGCACGCGGCGATGGTGACGATCTCGCGGTGGCGCAGGCTCAGGTGCGGCCGGGTGTAGATCTCGCCGAAGGTGAATTCCACGATGTAGCCGGCCAGGTCCGGGGCGATGTCCTGCAGCGCCGCGGCGACCTTCTCGCCCGCCTCGCCGTCGACGGCCCGCATCGCGGCCAGGCCGCGCTCGTAGCGGTCCTCGATGCCCGCCCACGGCACGGCGGGGACCTCCTCGGCCGGCGGCTCATCGTCCGGCAGGCCGTCGAAGGCCGCCTTGAGCGCCGTCAGCGCGTTGAGCGTCGCCGGGAACCCGGCGAAGGAGCTGACGTGGATCACGGCCTCGATCAGCTGGCGGCGGGTGCAGCCGACGTTGAGCGCGGCCTTGGCGTGGAACTGCAGCTGCGAACCCGCGTAGCCGAGGGCGGTGAGCGCGGCGACCGTGACCAGCTGCCGCTCCGGCAGCGGCAGGCCGGGCCGGTGGTAGACGTCGCCGTAGATGAACCCGACGCACTGCTCGCCGAACTCGGCCTCCCCGATGCTCTCGAAGAGGTCCAGCACGGCCGGCCGGTCCGCTCCGCCGAGCTGCTGGATCAGTTTCAGGCCCTGGGCGAAGGACGTGGAGCGGTCCTGCTGCTGCAGGTCGGACATCGTGAAGTGGTTTCCCTTCCGGAGTGCGGGGCTGCCTCGGCTCAGCCGAGGTAGGCCCGGGTGGCCTGATCGGCCTTGCGGCGTTCGAGGGTGTCGACCCGCCCCTGCGCGATCATCGAGTATTCGATGCCGGCGGTGGCCACGGTGCGCCCTTGCTGGCGCATCGCGGTGGTGGCGCGGAACTTCAGGTTGGTTTCCCGGCGGAGATCGGATTCGACGATCAGCGACTCGACCGTGGCAGGCAGCGGGAACAGGAAGTCCTCGAAGGACAGGTCGATCCGCTTCCACACCCCGGCGTACGCGGCCGGGGTCAGTCCCGGGCGGATCGCGGTCTCGAACTGTGCGATGCAGATCTGCCGCATCGCCTCGATGATCACGATGCCCTGCACGTGCTCGCCGGTGTGGTGGTCGAGGACCAGCTCGTTGTCGCGGTGGATCCGCAGCTCGGCCCGGCAGTGCGTGAGCGCCGGGCTGTGCACGCCGGCGAGGAGGACGTTCTCCGGCCGGTCCTTGTGGACGATCCCCGGCGGTTCGGGCGGCAGCCGGAACGTGTCCGGATCCGCGAGGCGTACGGCGCCTTCGCTCTTGTCGCAGGCGGCTTCGAGCAGGTCGCCGTCGGTCGCGTCGACGCCCTGGCCGACGTGGACGACCCAGTGGCCGTCCACCGCACGGAGGCCGTCGGCGTCGAGCAAGGCCAGCAGGCCCGTCATCGTGAGCACCCGGTCCCCGCGGGCGAACTGCGCGAAGCGGTCGGCGACCACGACGACGTCCCGCCGGGTGTGCCCGGTGAACGCCCAGGCCTCGTCGCCCGGCTTTTCGAGGCACGGCTCTTCGGGGCACGAAACATCGTGCGGTGCCACTGCGGGCGCCTCCGTCCGGGTCGGGTCGGGTATCACGGCCGCGCCGAGGCGTGGGCGGCCAGGAGTGCCTCGGCGAGGTTGCGGGCCGTCGTGGCCGAGCGCCAGCGCGGCCCGGACAGCTCGGTCGCCATCAGCTTCAGCATGGCCCGCACCATGTCCGGCTGTTTGCCCACGCCCGCGTTCAGGAGCGGTTCGACCTGTGCCGCGGCCCCTTCGAGATCGTCGAGCCGCAGGTGCGCGCGGCCCGTGTCGATCCGGATCATCGGGTCCATGGCCTCCCAGCGGTCCTCCAGGGACATCTTTTCGAACGCCTCGCGGGCGGTCGTGAACTCGCGCAGCGCGGCGGAGGCCTGCCCGACCGAGAGCAGCGAGGTGCCGGCCATGTAGTGCCGGCGGTCCTTCGTGATGTTGAAGAAGCGGTCCTCGCCGCCGGCGCCGAGGTCCGGGTTCTCGACGACGGTCCAGCGCGCGATGGCGTCCAGCACCTGCCGCTCGGCCTGCACCGACGACCAGCCGCGGGCCTCGGCGAGGATCAGCGGCGCGTCCGTGAGCCGCCCGCCCACGTGGTAGCTGAGCGCGTCGGCGGCGAGCTTCGCGGACTCGATGCCGTTGCCGGCCCAGAACGCCACGCGGGCCTGGGACGTGCGCACCCAGCGCCGGGCGAGGAAGTCGTCGGCGTACTGGGTGTAGAGCCAGGCGGCGGAGTTGAGTTCGCGGGCGAGGCGGTAGCGCCCGAGGTCGCCCGCGATCCAGGCCATCATCGCGCTCGACTTCGCCCCGATCAGCAGCAGGTCCTGGGTCTGCTTCGGCCGCTGCCGGCCCTTCAGCAGGGCCGTGGTCCGTTCTTCGATCACGGCGAGCTGGGCGAGGATCGAGTCGGGGGTGGTCCGGGTGTAGGCACCGCCCAGGAAGTCGAGGTCCGACCACAGGTCGTCGAGCTGGACGTCGTCGACGTTGGTCCTGGTGAGCAGGATGGCGTCGTCGAGGGCACCGGCCCCGAACTCCCCCTCGTCCGGCCGGGCCTCGACGCGCGCGACGGCGCGGGCCGGCGGTGGCACGTGGGGCTCGGCCGCCGCGACCGCCACGGGGTCCGCCTCGGCGTGGTACTCGGCGAGGTCCTTGGCCGGGAGCTGTTCGAGGTCACGCAGGCCCAGCAGGCATTTCCAGCCGGTGCCGTAGACCTGGGCCAGCACTCGCAAGGCCGCGATGGTGGGCCGGACGCCGCGCTCGGGCCACTGCTCGTATTCCCAGATCCGGGTGCCGCGCATGCCCGCGCGGGGGTCGCCGGTGACGGCGTTGTACTGGTGCGCCGCGACGTCGAGCGAAAGCTCGGACGCCAGCCGCCACGCGGTGCGCGGGGGAATGCGGCATTCGACGATCAGGTTCTTCGCCACTTGGGCCGGGATCGCCTCTTGGGTAAACCCCAAGCCGGCCAGCCGGTCACGCAATTGTGCACGATAGGGCTTACTCCCTGGTTTGGCCTGTCGACTCATCGTTCATCCAACGATTTCCGGAGTACGGGTGCACGCGGACGACAGTACCGCAGCGTGACAGCGGCAGCCCAGGCCGTCACTGCAGGGAAAACCGTGTGATTTCCGAGAAGTTGAGGATGCAACAAGGGTTTCCGGCCGCGCCCGGTCCTCCTGCGCAGAGGAATCACCTGAGAGCGCTCCCACTATTTACCTCCGAGGCCCGCAAAGTGATCTTGTGCGGGTTTTCCGGAATCCACCCCAACGGCGGCGTCCGGCGCCGCGGGCCGGTGGCGCAGCGCAACAGTGGCATGTCCTGCCTCCCAACGGGTTCGGCCGTTCAGGAGTGTTCAGTGAACCGCGCGGGCGGCCCGGCTCCGGAAAACGGACCACCGGATCGGATCGTGTCCGGGTGGGTCTTTACAAGGGCGACACACGGGGGTTACCTTTCCCGCGGCTGGAAGCGCTCCCATGCCAGGTCGCCTCGCCAGAACGCGGCCACCACCCAGGGGCGTCGTGGTGCAGGCCACGGCGCCCCTGTCCGCGTCCCGGGAGGAAACCGATGAACAGGTTCGCCGGCGCCCTCGCCGCGCTCTGCCTCGCCGCGGCGGGCACCACCGCGGTCCTCGTGGCCGGGCCGGCCACCGCCGCACCCGCGTGCTCGGTCGCCTACCGCGTCAACCAGTGGCAGACCGGCTACACCGCGGAGATCGCGGTGACCAACGGCGCCACCGCGGCCTCGTCCTGGACGCTCACCTGGACCTACGCCGGGAACCAGTCCGTGACGTCGGCGTGGAACGCCACCGTGCGCCAGACCGGCACCGCGGTCACGGCGCAGAACCTGTCCTACAACGGCGCGCTGCCCGCCGGCGGCACGGTCTCGTTCGGCCTCCAGGGCACCTACAGCGGGACGAACGCCACCCCCACGGACTTCGCGCTGAACGGCGTCTCGTGCGGCGACCCCGCTCCCCCGACCACGACCACGCCGACCTCCCCGACCACATCGATCACGCCCTCCACCCCGACGACCCCCACCACCCCGACGACGCCGACCACGACGACGTCCGGGCCGCCGGCCGGCTGCTCGAGCGCCACGATCTGCGACGACTTCGAGCAGCAGACCGGCAGCACCCCGGGCGGCCGCTGGACCGTCGGCGCGGCCAACTGCCAGGGCACCGGCACGGTCGCCGTCGACACCTCGGTCGCGCACTCGGGTTCGCGCTCGGTCAAGGTCACCGGCCAGGGTGGCTACTGCAACCACGCGTTCCTCGGCACCAGCCTCACCGGCCTCGGCTCGGGCAAGCTCTTCGGCCGGTTCTGGGTCCGCCACACAAC
This sequence comes from Amycolatopsis sp. NPDC026612, assembly GCF_040638285.1. Taxonomy (NCBI): domain Bacteria; kingdom Bacillati; phylum Actinomycetota; class Actinomycetes; order Pseudonocardiales; family Pseudonocardiaceae; genus Amycolatopsis; species Amycolatopsis sp. NPDC026612. The sequence goes on along the minus strand of NZ_JBEZYB010000043.1, from coordinate 6,803 downwards.
CCCGCTGCCCACCGGTCACGTCGCCTTCATGGCGATGCGCGACACCGCGGACGGCGGCCGCGACCTGCGGGCCGGCGGGCAGAACCGGGCGTTGCAGTGGAACCGCGAGTCCGACGACGCGACCCTGCCCGCGCAGAGCCCGGCCGGGGTCGCCCAGAGCGTCCCACTGGCCACCGGCACCTGGTCGTGCTTCGAGTTCGAGGTCGACGGCGGCGCGGGACAGCTGCGGACGTGGCTGAACTCCACCGAGGTGCCCGGGCTCGTCGTCGACGGCGTCCCGACCCCCGACATCGACCAGCAGTGGCTCGGCCGGGCCTGGCACCCGGCCCTGACCGACCTGCGGCTCGGCTGGGAGAGCTACGCCGGCGACGCCGACACGCTGTGGTTCGACGACGTGGCGCTGGGCTCGGGGAGAATCGGCTGCTGACCAGGGCGCTGACCGTGGTGGCGCCGGCCGCCGCGGCCGCGACCACCCCGCTGCGGCGGCTCGCCGACGCCCCCGGCGTCCTGATGAGCACCGGCACCCTGGCGAGCGAGTTTCCAGGGCGACACCGCCTACGGCGGCACGTTCACCGGCTCGAACCCGGCGCCGACGGCGTTCACGCTGAACGGGACCGCCTGCGTCAGCGGCTGAGGATCCGCTCGATCTCCGCCAGTTCCTCGTCGGCGAACTCGAGGTCGGCGGTGGCCGCGACGGTGTTCTCGAGCTGTGCGACGCTGCTCGCGCCGATCAGCGCGGAGGTGACGCGGCCGCGGCGGAGCACCCAGGCGATGGCCAGCTGCGCCAGCGTCTGCCCGCGCCGCTTGGCGACGTCGTTCAGCGCCCGGATGGTCGCGAGCGTCTCCCCGGTGAGCCGGTCGCTGGTGAGGAACGGGCTGGCGCCGGCCGCGCGGGAGTCGGCCGGGATGCCGTCCAGGTAGCGGTCGGTCAGCAGGCCCTGGCTCAGCGGCGAGTACGCGATCGAGCCGACGCCGTGGGCGTCCAGGGTGTCCAGCAGGCCGTCTTCGACCCAGCGGTCCAGCATCGAGTACCGCGGCTGGTGGATCAGCAGCGGCGTGCCCAGCTCCTGCAGCGCGGCGAGCGCGGCCGCGGTCTGCTCGGGCGAGTAGTTGGAGATGCCCGCGTACAGCGCCTTCCCCGAGCGGACGGCGGTGTCGAGCGCGCCCATCGTCTCCTCGATCGGCGTCTCCGGGTCCGGGCGGTGGGAGTAGAAGACGTCGAAGTGGTCCAGCCCGGTGCGGGTGAGGCTCTGGTCGAGACTGGCCAGGAGGTTCTTGCGGGAACCCCACTCGCCGTAGGGGCCGTTCCACATCAGGTAGCCCGCCTTGGACGACACCAGGATCTCGTCGCGGTACGGGCGGAAGTCGGCGGCGAAGTGCCGTCCGAAGTTCGCCTCGGCCGCGCCGGGCGGCGGGCCGTAGTTGTTGGCCAGGTCGAAGTGCGTCACCCCGAGGTCGAACGCCCGGCGCAGCACCGCGCGCTGGACGTCGAGGGCCTTGTCGTCCCCGAAGTTGTGCCACAGGCCGAGCGACACGGCGGGCAGCTTCAGCCCGCTGCGCCCGGCCCGCCGGTACGGCATGCCCGCGTACCGGTCTTCGGCCGCGACGAAAGGCGACATGGTTCTCCTTGTCGGAAGGGGGACGGCGAGCCTCAGTCTATCGGCGCCGCAGGAGCGCGCCGGCGAACGACGCCGCGGGCGGGAGTGCGGGCAGCAGCGTCGCCTGGTAGGCGTGGTAGATGTCCGGTTTACCCGCCCACACCGTCGCGGCGGGTCGGTTGTCCGGGTCGAGTTCGTGGTGCCACGAACCGAGTTCGCGGTCCACGAAGCAGGCGTCGGCGTGCTCGCACCACTCCTCGAACCGGGCGAGGTACGCCGGGTCGCCGGTTTCCTGGTGCAGCGTCCACGCGGCGGCGATCGCCTCGGTCACCACCCAGTGCAGCCGGGTGCGCACCACCGGCGTCCCGGTGAAGTCCGTGGTGTAGACGAATCCCGGCCGTCCGTCGGCAGCCCAGCCGTGCCGGACAGCGGTCCCGAACAGCGCGGCCGCGGCGGGCAGCAGCCACGGCGGCGCGCCGTCCCCGAGCGCCCGTCCGAGGTGGACGGCCAGCCGGGCCCATTCGAAGAGGTGCCCGATGGTCGCCCCGAACGGGCGGAACGGGTGGGCCGGTTCGGCGCGGTTGAACTCCAGCCGCACGTGCCAGTCCGCGTCGTAGTGCTCCGGGAGCAGCCAGCCGTGCGCGCGGGCTTCGCCGTGCACCAGGCGCTCCACTATGGACAGGGCGCGGGCCGTCCACACCGGGTCGCCGGTGACGTCCGCAGCGGCCAGGAAGGCCTCGACGGTGTGCATGTTGGCGTTGGCGCCGCGGTAGTCCTCCAGGCGCGTCCAGCCGCGGTCCCAGACGTCGGCGACGAGGCCGGGCCCCGGCTCGAGGAACCGGCGTTCGACGACTTCGAGGGCCTCGGCCAGCAGCGGTTCCGCGCCGTCGACACCCGCGGCGGCCGCGCTCGCGGCCGCCAGCACGACGAACGCGTGCTCGTAGGCCCGCTTCTCGTCCAGGGCCGTCGAGGCGTACCAGCCGCCGTGCTCCGGGTCCCGCAACGGGCCGGTCAGCGCCGCGACGCCGTGCGCGACCTGCTTCCCCACGTCGGCGCCCTGGAGCGACGCGAGCGCGAAGACGTGCGTCATCCGGCAGGTGATCCACGTCTCGACGGGCCGGTCGCGCACCGGCCGCCCGGCGTCGTCGAGCCAGGCGAACCCACCGTCCGGGTGCGCCGCGCCGGCGGCGAAACCGAGCAGCCGGGCGGGTTCGGCGCGCACCCAGGCGGGAACCGATGACGGACTGTCCACTCTCTGCCTTTCTCCACGGGCCCTTCTCCACGGGGCCCTTCCCCACGGGGCCGGCCCGTTCGGCGGGCCCACGCCAAGGTAGGCCAAGGCACCCGCCTCGGTCACCGCGGGCTGTTCCGGAAGTGACCGCCGCCGCGTATCCTGACCTTGAGAGCGCTCCCAGTCTTCGACGCACGCAACCCAATGAAGGGACTGACGTGACCAGGAGACGAAGTACCATTCTCGCCGCCGTCACCGTGCTGCTGGCGAGCCTGACCGCCATCCTCCTCAGCACCGGCACGGCCGAGGCGCACGGCGCCATGATGAAGCCGGGCAGCCGGACGTTCCTGTGCTGGCAGGACGGGCTCAGTTCGACCGGCGAGATCAAGCCCATCAACCCGGCCTGCGCGGCCGCGGTGGGTGTCAGCGGTCCCAACTCGCTGTACAACTGGTTCGCCGTGCTGCGCTCCGACGGCGCCGGGCGCACCCGCGGGTTCATCCCCGACGGGAAGCTGTGCTCCGGCGGGAACCCGAACTACGCCGGCTTCGACGGGGTCGGCGCGTGGCCGCTGACCCACCTCACCGCCGGCGCCCAGTTCGACTTCTCGTACAACGCCTGGGCCGCCCACCCGGGCTGGTTCTACACGTACGTGACCAAGGACGGCTGGAACCCGAACCAGCCGCTGACCTGGGATTCACTGGAGGACCAGCCGTTCCTGACAGTGGACCACCCGCCGGTGACCGGCCAGGTGGGCACGGTCGACGGCCAGTACAAGTGGACCGGCGCGCTGCCGTCGAACAAGTCCGGCCGGCACATCATCTACTCGGTGTGGAAGCGCTCGGACAGCGCCGAGACGTTCTACGGTTGCTCGGACGTCACCTTCGACGGCGGGCACGGCGAGGTCACCGGCGTGAAGGACCCGGGCACCCCGACCACCTCGACGACACCGACCACTCCGACGACACCGACCACCCCCACCACCCCGACGACACCCACGACCCCGACCACGCCGACGACCTCGACGACCCCCATGCCGCAGGGCTCGTGCATGGCGATGTACGAGATCACCAACACCTGGAGCGGCGGCTACCAGGCCACGGTGACGGTGATGAACCACAGCACCACGGCGTACCGGAGCTGGCAGGCGGGGTGGACACTGCCCGCGGGCCAGACGATCGCCAGCGTCTGGAACGGCACGCTGAGCCAGTCCGGCTCCGCGGTCACGGTCCGCAACGCCAACTGGAACGGCGGGATCGCCGCCGACGGCCAGACCACCTTCGGGCTGGTGGTGAACACCACGGGAGGCAACGCGGCGCCGTCGCCGACCTGTCAGGGCACCTGAAACGTCCCCAGTAGACAGTTCGTGAAGGCCGCCTCGGGGAACGTCGAGTTCCTCGAGGTGGCCTTCACGAATTCGCCGGGCCGGTGCTGCCGCGGGTGATCAGCCTCGGCCGGGAGGCGCACACGTCGTCCGCTCGTTCCCCGGCCAGCACGTCGTGCAGGACGGAGGCCGCCAGCGCGCCGAGTTCGGCCAGCGGGCGCCGGATCGCCGTGAGGGCCGGGCGGACGAGCCGGCAGAGCGGGGTGTCGTCCCACGACACGACCGAAAGGTCCCGGGGCACCGCGAGGCCGAGTTCGCGCGCGGCGGCGAGCGCGGCCACCGCGAGGTCGTCGGTGTCGCACAGGAGCGCGGTGGGCCGGGGGCGCGCGGCCAGCACCCGCCGGATCGCGTCGGCCGAGGGTTCCGGGTGGACGGTGCCCGGGTGCGGGAGGCCGGTCGTCGCCGTCGTGAAGGCCCGCTTCCGCGCCGCGGGGTCGGCGAACACAGCTGCGCCCGCGATGCGGACGACCCGCCGGTGCCCCAGCGCGGCGAGGTACTCCAGCGCCTCCAGTGCCCCGGTGACGTCGTCCACCAGCACCGACGGCACGCCCGGCACGCCGCCCGGACCGCCGAGCACCACCGCGGGCAGGCCGATCCGCACCAGCTCCGCCGCGTACCCCGGCTCGGTGAGCAGCACGCCATCGACCTTCCGTTCGGCCCGCCAGCGGCGGTAGATCGCCACCGCGGCGTCGCGGCCGGGAACGACCCGCAGCAGCAGCTCCCCCTCGAACCCGTCGAGCAGGGCGGGGACGAACACCTCCAGGGTCCGGTCGAGCACCAGCCCGGTCGCCCCGGTGCGGCCGCCGGACAAGGCCCGCGCGGTGCTGCTCGGCGCCCACCCGAGTTCCCGGGCGATCTCGGTGATCCGCTGCCGGGTGGCTTCGGAGACGCCGGGGCGGCCGTTGAGCGCGTAGGACACCGCGCCCTTGGACACGCCGGCTTCCCGCGCGATGTCGGTGATCGTCGGACGCTTCATCGCACCCCTTCTTCGCACCACAGGAACGGCCGCCCGCGTTCGGTGTCCACCCGGACACCGCCGGTCGCAGACCTTGACACCCGCCACCTCGGGAAACAAGACTCGCCGCGGGAGCGCTCCCAGCCAATGGAGGCCGGGAGTGCGTCGCGAACGGGGAGTACGCGCGCATGAAGCAAATCCGAAGACAGCTGGCCGTCGCCGCCACCGCCGTCCTGCTCATCTTCGCCGCAGGGTGCGGACCCGGTACGCCGGAGCACATCACGCTCACCATTTCGACGTTCGGGGAGTTCGGGTACGACGACCTCATCCCTGGCTACGAGTTCACCCACCCCGGGCTCACCATCCGCCAGGTCCGGACCGAGCAGGGCGGACCGTACCACCAGGATCTGCTGAGCAAGCTGCAGAAGGGCGAGGGCCTCGCCGACATCCAGGCCGTCGAGGAAGGCCACCTCGCCGACGTCCTCGCGCAGTCGGGGAAGTTCGCCGACCTGGCGAAGGTCGGTCCGTCCGACGTGAAACCCGGCCGGTGGCTGGAGTGGAAGTACGAAGCGGGCCGCAGCAAGGACGGCAAGCTCGTCGGCTACGGCACGGACATCGGCCCGCTGGCCATGTGCTACCGCAAGGACCTGCTCGAAACGGCCGACCTGCCCACCGATCCCGGCTCGGTGAAGACGATGTTCGCCACCTGGGACAGTTTCTTCAAGGCCGGCGAGAAATACGTCAAACACTCCCACGGCAAAGCCTGGTTCGATTCCTCGGCGCAGATCTTCAACGCCATGGTCAACCAGCTGCCGGTCGGCTACCTCGACCGCGAGGACCATTCGACGCTCGAGACGAACACCGCGTTGAGGGACGCCTGGGACCAGGTCACCGCCGCGGTGAAGCAGGGGCAGTCGGCCGGCCTCACCGCCTTCGCCGACGACGGCAACACCGGCCTGCGCAACGGCACCTTCGCGACGAAGGTCTGCCCGTCGTGGATGCTCGGCGTCATCGAACAGCAGGCCGGGATCGGCAACGCGGGCAAGTGGGCGCTCACCGACGCCTTCCCCGACGGCGGCGGCAACTGGGGCGGCTCCTACCTCACCGTGCCGTCCGCGAGCCCGCACCAGAAGGAGGCTGCCACGCTCGCCGCCTGGCTCACCGCGCCGGAGCAGCAGCTGCACGCCTTCCGGGTGAGCGGGAACTTCCCCAGCCAGGTCGACGCCTTCACCTCCCCCGACCTGCTCAGCGAGATGAACAGCTACTTCGGCGGCACGCTCAGCGGGCAGGTGTTCGTCGCACAGGCCCGCAAGGTCGGGAAGCCGCAGTACAAGGGGCCGGGTGACGGCAAGATCCAGGAGACGGTGATCGCCCCCGCGCTCAAGTCGGTCGAACAGGGCGCCGATCCCGCCGCCGTCTGGCAGCAGGTGCTGGTCGGGGTGCACCGGCTCGTCCCCTGACCGGACCTCCCCTCGCCGGGAGCCGGCCGGCCGGCCGAGCGCTCGGTGGTACGGGCGATCACTTCGCCGGAGAACAAGGATTCGCACGCGTTCCACACCCGGAGGGGGTTCGTCACCGAACCAGGCCGAAGGAGTTCGAGGGGTGCCGGTCCGGCCCCCGCCACGACGGCGGGGGCC
>NZ_JBEZYB010000042.1:0-63963 GCF_040638285.1 Amycolatopsis sp. NPDC026612 | reverse complement strand
ACGATCCCGTCCGGCCCGTTCGGCACGGTGTTCTACCTCGCGACCGGTTTCCACGGCCTGCACCGCCGGGCTCAGCCGTCGAGCAGCACCTCGGCCACCAGGTCGGGGCCGGGTGTCGAACGGGTGGTGCGCCACCGGCAGCTCGACGACGTCGGTCGCGCGCGCCGCTTGGGCCCGTTGCGTCTCCGGCGGGGTCGCGCGGTCTTCGCCGCAGACGACGTAGGTCGACGGGACCTCCCGCCACGTCGCCCGGGTCACCGGCTGGCCGAACACCCCTTCGTTCTGGACGGTGAGGCGGGCTGCGGCCCCGTCGTCGGCGTACAGGTCACCGCGCGGATCGCCCTCACAGCGGGGCAGCACCGCCGCTGAGCTGCGCAGACCGTGCCGGGCGAGCACGTCGGCCGTCGGCTGCCACCACCCCGCGCCGTCGCGGACGAACGCACCGTGGACGAAGAGGGCTCTCATGGTGACAACTTGGCAGAACCCACCCGGATGAGTGACACAGTTCGCGGGGGGCGGACGAGGACTGGACAAACCGGAGGGCGAACACGAAGCTTTCGCGTGTTCTTCCGTGCCTGGCCAACTTGAGGTCGAAACAGTGAATGCTGCCTGGGAAGCCGTCTCCCGTGTCGTCGACGAGCCCGCCTGGTACTGGGTGTACGACAAGCTGGCGTTCTGGCCGAGCACCTACGCCCACGCCTGGCCGGGGTTCCGGGAGCCGGCGCCGTCGCGGACGTGGGACCTTTCGCCCGGGAACCTGGACCGCGCCTCGGCGGAGTTCCGCCTGGGTCCGTACGCGGTCGAGGAGCGCCAGGTCGCGGCCATCGCGCTGGCCGCGTTCCGCGAGGTCTGCGGCCCGGACGACTGGATGTGGGCGCTGCACTGGCAGCACCAGTCCTACCGGATCCGCCCGCACCTGATGTCCGAGGGCGCCCGCTGGCCGGTGCCGGTGTTCCCGCGCGCGGACTACCACCTGTTCCTGGCCGCGGACTTCTCCTACGGCACGCTCGGGCACCCGTGGGAGCGGACGCTGTGCGTGTTCGGCGAGAAGCTGGTGCCGGCGTTCGAGCGGGCCGGCGAAGGGGTGCTGGCGAACGTCCTGCGCCGTGACGGGAAGCCGTCCGCGCTGGCCCGCTGAGCCGCTGGTTGATCTCTTGCTACCGTTCTGCTGGTGTTCGAATATCACGGCTGGGTGACCATCCAGGCGACCGCGAGCGGCGATGACGACGCGGCGCTCCTGGAACGCCTGGTCGACCGCGTCCACCGCGCGATCCGCGACGCCGGCGACTTCGACCTCGTCGACCTCCGCTGGAGCGCGGGGATGCCGATGCTCCACTTCGGCGGCTTCGACAAGCACGGCGGCAGCCTGGGCCCGGAACTGCTGGACCTTTTCACCCGGGCAGGTGAATTGGCTCCCGGCTCGTACGGTCTCCTCCACGTCTTTGACGACCAGGACACCGAGCACGACAACGACTTCCGCGTCTACCGGATGGCCCGCGGCCAGGTGACCGAGCGCGAAGACACCCACCTGACCCCGGTGGCCCCCACGATCCTCGACACCTACGAGCTCTGACCCGCCCCCACGCCGACCTGGATCAACAAGGACCAGGGCCCCCGCGCAAAGTCCGACGACCGCACCGTGGAGGTCCGGGGGCTCGGGCCCCCGGGTGAAATGGCGAAGGGGCTATGTCGGCGTTTTCTGCCGACATAGCCCCTTCGACCCTGAGCGGATGACGGGATTCGAACCCGCGACCCTCACCTTGGCAAGGTGATGCGCTACCAGCTGCGCTACATCCGCGTTGTCTTGCTGATGGGAGAACTCTATACCGACCGCGTGGCGGCCCGGTCACCGGGTCCCCCTCGGGTCCGGAGCCGGTGCTTCGGTGTCACAGCTGGCGTACAAGGGGTGACGACGGCTGATTCCCTCCGTATGGTGTCTCCATTCGACCGAATGGGGAGACCTTCGGGGAGGAGGTGCCGGGCCGGATGACCGAGCTGGGCACGGCGCCGCCACCAGCGGCCTCGGAATCCGACGAGCAGGCACTGCTGCACCGGCTTCGCAGCGGTGAGGACGCCGCGTTCGGGGAGCTGTTCGAGCTGCACGCCGCCGCGGTCCGGAGGCTTGCGCAGAGCCTGGCGGCCGACCGGTCCGAGGCCGAAGACATCACCGCGGAGACGTTCTTCCGCGTGTTGCAGGCCCTCCGCCGGGGTGCCGGCCCGCGGGACTACGTCCGCGCCTACCTGCTGACCGTCGCCCGCCGGGTGTCCTGGGAGTGGCACGGTGCCCGCCGGGACGTCCCGGTTTCCGACGACGAGCTGACCTTCCGGGCCGGGGCGGGTGCGGACACGCACGCCCGCACGGCCGAGCACACGCTGATCACGACCGCGTTCACCAGCCTGCCGGAGCGGTGGCGGACGGTGCTGTGGCAGACCGAGGTCGAGGGTGAGCAGCCCGCCATGGTCGCGCCCCACTTCGGGTTGAGCGCGAACGCGACGGCGGCGCTGGCCCGCCGGGCCCGCCAAGGCCTTCGAGCGGCGTACCTGCAGGCACACCTTTCGGTGAATCGCGGGCCGGACTCGTGCCGCGCGGTCGTCGAAAAGCTCGGCGGGTTCACCGCGGGCAGCGTCACCGGCGCCGAAGCCGAGCGGATCAAGGCCCACCTGCTCGGCTGCCCGTCGTGCCGCGCCACCCAGGACGAGCTGCGCGACGTCTGTTCGTCGCTGCGCGCGCACGCCGGGGTGCTGCTGCTGGCGGTGCCGGCCGCCGCGTCGGCGGGCGGCGGGGCGCTGGCCGGGCTCGGCGCGACGATCAAGGGCGTCCTGGTCGGTTCGAAGGTCAAGATCGGGCTCGCGCTGGCGTCGACCGCCGCCGTGGGCGCCGTCGGCGTTGCGGCCGGGCCCGTGCTGTTCGGGGCCGGGCCGGTGCTGGAAGCCGGGTTGACCGGGGGTGCGCCCGAGCTCGTGGTGGTGCCGCCGCCGGAGCCGCCGCACCAGCCGCCCCCGCAGGCGGAGCCGCGGATCGGCATCGGCGTGCTCAACGGCCGCGGCACCGGGGCCGCGGTCCCGGCCCGGTCGCGTAGCGGCGCCCGGCCGGTCGCCGCGAACGAGGTGCCCGGCCTGCCCGTCGCCGGGGACGTCCCGGCCGGGAACGCGGTCGGTCCGGCCGACCAGCCGGTCCCGCGGGAAGACCTGGCGTCCTCGACCTTCCTCACGCCCGATCACCCGGCGACGTCGCCGCGGCTGGACACGTCGAAGCCCCAGCTGACGATGACGACCGAGTCCACCGCCGCGACCGTGCCGGAGGAAGCCGAGGCTCCCGCACTGTCGCCGACCGGCCGCCCCGGCGCGGCGCCGGACGGCCAGCCGGCGCCGAAGGAAGACGAGCCGCCGATCACGGAGCCGTCGGACCCGTCGACGACGGACCCGAAGACCGAGCCGTCGACCACGGTGACGCCGACTTCGGGGAAGCCGTGCCCGAGCAGCGCGTCCGCCGTCACCGGGTCGGGGGAACCGGCGGAGCCGGATTCGGCTGCGCCATCGGGTTCTTGATCAGCGGTGATCGGGTTTCAGCGCGCGAGATGTCCGGTTCCTCCCTCGCGCGGGTGAGCCTGGGCAAGGTACCGTTCTGGTGTTCGCTCCCCCTGCGGGCGCACTGGGAGGCAACTGAATGAACCGGCTGGTACGCGGCGAAGACGGCCGCGACTGGGTGGTCCGTGCCCAGATGGAATGGCGCGCGCCGGCGACGGCCGACGACTTCGAGCACGATGTCGCGGGCAGCTACGGGCCCGGCATCGCGATGATCGTGGTGACCGTGCTGCTGGCCGTGATCCTCGTCGTGTGGACGCCCGACCAGGTCAACGTCCCGGCGTGGGTGCTGCTGGCGCTGCTGCTCGTGGTGCTGTTCTTCCCGCTGCGGTGGATCCTGCGCCGTCCGTGGACGGTGGTCGCGGAGACCGAGGGCGACGTGACCGGCGACCGGCCGTCCGAGCGCTGGGTCGGCACCATCCGCGGCATGTTCACCGTGCAGGGCGAGGTCAAGAAGATCTCCAAGACCATCCAGCGGCACTCGCTGCCCGACTTCGACGGGCCGCTGCACCCGGTCGAGTAGGACGATCGAGTAGGACAATGAGGCCATGCCCGAGCTACCCGAGGTCGAAGCGCTGGCTCACCACCTGCGCGAAAACGCCGTGGGGCAGACGATCTTCCGGATCGACGTCGCCTCGCTGAGCGTGCTGAAGACGGCGATGCCGCCGTGGACGGAGCTGCACGGCCGCGAGATCACCGGCGCGACCCGGCACGGCAAGCACCTCGACGTCGTGGCCGGTGACCTGCACCTGGTCGTCCACCTGGCCCGCGCGGGCTGGCTGCGCTGGTCCGACGGCCTCGCCGCAGCCCCGCTGAAACCGGGGAAGGGGCCGATCTCGCTGCGGGTGCACCTCGAGTCCGCCACCGGGCCGGGCTTCGACCTCACCGAAGCGGGCACGAAGAAGGGCCTCGCGGTGTGGATCGTCAAGGATCCGCAGGAGATCGCGAGCGTCGCGCGGCTCGGTCCGGACGCGCTCGCGGTGGACGCCGCGCAGCTGCGCGACCTCTTCTCCGGGAAGAACACCCGGCTGAAGTGGGCGCTCACCGACCAGTCGCTCATCGCCGGGATCGGCAACGCCTACTCCGACGAGATCATGCACCGCGCGAAGCTCTCGCCGTACGCCACGATCGGCAAGCTCGACGAAGGGGCGCTGGAAACCCTCGCCGAGGCGATCCACGAGATCGAGACGGACGCCGTCGAGCGCTCGGTCGGGCAGAAGGCGGCCCGGCTGAAGGGGGAGAAGCGGTCGGGCCTGCGGGTCCACGCGCGGACGGGGCTGCCGTGCCCGGTCTGTGGCGACACGATCCGCGAAATATCCTTCGCCGACAAATCGTTCCAGTACTGCCCCACCTGCCAGACCGGCGGGAAACCGCTCGCCGACCGCCGGATGTCACGGCTGCTGAAGTAGCGGCTTCGGGACGCTCGGTAGGGTCTCTTCAACCCTCGGTGAGCGCAGTTGGACAGAAAGTGGGAACAGGTCTTGCACCCGGTCGGTCGAGCGCAGAGCATGGACGCCGTGTCCGGGTTCCCGCTTGCGCAGATCGTCCCGTGGGGTATCGCGGTGCTGCTCGCCGTCGCGGTGGTCGTGCTGCTCTTCAAGCAGCGCAGGCCGGCCAGCGTGGTGGAGGACGCCATGCTGCAGGCGGTGCACCGGATGTCGAAAGCGGCGCCGAACCTCCGCTCCGGCCTGGACGAGGACGCCGCCGACAAGATCACCACGCAGCTGCTGCAGATGCTCGACTGCGTCGCCGTCGGCATCACCGACAGCGAAGGCACGCTGCTGTCCTGGGACGGCGAAGCGAACGAGCACTACGTCGACCTCGTCGACGCGATCGGGGCGGCGATCCGCAAGCACCGGCGCGAGGTCGTGGCGCACGACCGGATGCCGTGCAACCACCGCGGCACCTGCCGGATGAAGACCGCGGTCATCGTGCCGCTGCTGGTGGAGGGCGAGACCGAGGCGGCGCTGATCGTCGTCGGCCGCACCCGCGGGCGGCTGGTGCAGATGGCCGATGCCGTCGCCCAGTTCGTCTGCACCCAGTTCGAGCTCTCCCGGCTCGACGAGTCGAAGCAGCAGCTCCAGCAGGCCGAGATCAAGGCGCTGCGGGCGCAGATCTCGCCGCACTTCGTCTACAACGCGCTCAACACGATCTCCGCGCTGATCCGCACGGACCCCGAAGAGGCGCGAGAGCTGCTTCAGGACTTCGCCGACTTCACGCGCTACTCGTTCCGGACGTCGGGCATGTTCACCTCGCTCGCCGAGGAGCTGCGCAACATCGACCGCTACCTGACCATCGAGAACGCCCGCTTCGGCGGCCGGCTCGAGGTGCGGATGAAGATCGCGCCCGAGGTGCTCAGCGTCGTCGTGCCGTTCCTGATCATCCAGCCGCTGGTGGAGAACGCCGTCAAGCACGGCCTCGCCAGCAAGCCCAGCGGCGGCTGCGTCACGGTGATCGCGCAGGACTACGGCACCGAAGCGCTGATCAGCGTCGAGGACGACGGCATCGGCATGGACCCGCGGCGGCTGAAGGACGTCAAGGACGCGCACAGCACCGGCGCGCACGTCGGGCTCGGCAACATCAGCCAGCGCATGCAGCAGGTCTTCGGCAGCGACTACGCGGTGATGGTCGAGACCGCGCCCGGCGCCGGGATGAAGGTGACGCTGCGGGTGCCCAAGTTCGTCCCGGGCGTCCGGCCGAACATGCCGGACTACAGCGCCGACGACGACGCCGACGTCCCGGCCCAGGGCGGCCCGGCCCAGCTGAACGGCGCCGACGTGAACGGCGTCAACGGCACGCGCTCCGGCATCCTCCCCATGGGCTGAATCCGGCTAGCCTGGCGTTATGAGCGTTACGGACAAACTGGCTTCGCGGATCCCGGTGCTCGCCGACCGGGTCGAGCGCAAGGACGTCGTGGCCGTGGTGAAGCTCCACGGCGTGATCACCCCGTCGCCGTCGCCGCTGGCCAGGGGCGCGATCAACCTGGCCGCCGTCGAGACGGCGCTGACCAGGGCGTTCGGTCACGACCGGCTGAAGGCGGTCGCGCTGCTGGTGAACTCGCCGGGCGGCGCCCCGACGCAGTCGGGTCTGGTCGCCGAGCGGATCCGGCAGCTGGCCGACGAAAAGGGCGTGCCGGTGCTGGCGTTCTGCGAGGACGTCGCCGCGTCCGGCGGGTATTGGCTGGCTTGTGCCGCCGACGAGATCTTCGCGCACCGGACGTCGATGGTCGGCTCGATCGGCGTGATCAGCGGCGGCTTCGGGTTCACCGGGCTGCTGGAGCGCTTCGGCATCGAGCGGCGGCTGCACACGGCGGGCGCGAACAAGTCGCGGCTGGACCCGTTCTCGCCGGAGAAGGCCGAAGACGTCGAGTGGCTGAAGAAGATGCACACCCAGCTCCACGAGCTGTTCGTGAACTGGGTGAAGGAGCGCCGCGGCGATCGGCTGACGGACGCGGAGGACCTGTTCACCGGCGACGTCTGGCTGGGCGCGAAGGCGGCCGAGCTCGGCCTGATCGACGGCCTGGGCAGCCTCCGGCATGTCATCACCGAGCGCTACCCGGGTGCGGAGATCTCGGTGGCCGAGCCGAAGAAGCCGCTGCTCGCGCGGCTCGGTCTCGGCGCGCCGACCGCGGCGTCGGCCGTGCTGGACGCGGTGACGCAGAAGGCGGCTTGGTCGCGCTTCGGCCTCTGACGCGGATGTCCGGTTGGAGTACTTCCGGGCAGACCTTGTGACCTGAATCACCTTCCTTCGGTAACGTCCCTGGCTACCGCGTGGGGCGTCAGGTGTCCTTGGGAACGGGCTTTGTTGCGAACGGCAACAAATCCGGACGACAAGGAGGTCGTACCTGATGCCCCACACCCCACTCCGGCTCACCATCGGCGCGGTGGCCGGCGCCGCGCTCATCGCCATCCCGCTGACCATCCCCGCCGCCGCGTCGATCCCGCCGCCCGAGTCGGGCTGGACGACGGTGTTCGCCGACGACTTCACCGGCGGCGCCGGCTCGCTCCCCTCGAGCGCGAACTGGCTCGTCGACACCGGGCACGGCTATCCCGGCGGCCCCGGCAACTGGGGTACCGGGGAGATCCAGAACTACACGTCCAGTACGGCCAACCTCTCGCAGGACGGCGCCGGCAACCTCCGCATCACGCCGTTGCGCGACGGCGCGGGCAACTGGACGTCGGCCCGGGTCGAGACCCAGCGCACCGACTTCAAGCCCCCGGCGGGCGGCGTCCTGCGGATCGAAAGCCGGATCCAGATGCCGAACGTCACTGGCGCGGCCGCGCTCGGCTACTGGCCGGCGTTCTGGGCCCTCGGCGGCCCCTACCGCGGCAACTACTGGAACTGGCCCGCCATCGGCGAGTTCGACATCATGGAGAACGTCAACGGGCTCAACTCCGTCTGGGGCGTCCTGCACTGCGGGGTCAACCCGGGCGGCCCGTGCAACGAGACGACCGGCCTGCCGAACAACCGGGCCTGCCCCGGCAGCAGCTGCCAGTCGGCCTTCCACACCTACCGCTTCGAATGGGACGCGAGCGCCAGCCCCCAGGTGTTCCGCTGGTTCGTCGACGGCCAGCAGTTCCACTCGGTGAGCCAGAACCAGGTCGACGCGACGACGTGGGCGAACATGACCACGCACCAGGGCTACTTCGTGCTCCTGAACCTGGCGATCGGCGGCGCGTTCCCGAACAACAACTCCGGCACGACCACGCCGGGAGCGGGCATCGTGCCGGGTCACCCGATGGTGGTCGACTACGTCACGGTGGCCACGCGCGGTGGCGGTGGCGGCACGACGACGCCGCCGACCACGACCACGCCGCCGTCCGGTGGCGGCAACGCCTACAGCGCGATCCAGGCGGAGTCGTACAGCCAGCAGTCCGGTCTGATCACCGAGGCCACCACGGACACCGGCGGCGGCCAGAACGTCGGTGCGGCGGCCAACGGCGACTGGGCGCTCTACCCGAACGTCGACTTCGGCGGCAGCGCGGCGACGAACTTCCAGGCGCGCGTGGCCTCCGGGGCCGCCGGCGGGGTCAGCGGGCTGGTCGAGGTGCGGCTGGACAGCCGGTCCAACGCCCCCATCGGCAGCTTCGCGGTGGGGAACACCGGAGGCTGGCAGAGCTGGCGGACCGTCCCGGCGAACATCAGCGGGGTGACCGGCGTGCACAACGTGTACGTGACCTTCACCAGCGGCCAGCCCGCCGACTTCGTGAACCTCAACTGGTTCACGTTCGTGCACTGAGAGCGGGGACCCCGCGGGACGGCGGTGCCGTCCCGCGGGTCTGCTCACTTAAGGCGGACGGGGGCTGGACATTGCACTCGGCAATGGGCAGGATGCGTTTCACTGTGAGTGCTCACGATGACACCCGGAAGCTCGTGGTCCTGGCCGTGGACGACGAGCCGAACGGTCTTGACGAACTCGTCCACTGCCTGCGCAACAGCCCGCACGTGGCGAAGGTGTTCCCGGCGATCGACGCCTCCGAGGCGCTGCGGTTGCTGTCCACCGACGACCCGCGGCTGCGCGAGCGCAAGGACCGCGGCCTGCCGATCGTCGACGCCGTCTTCGCGGACATCGACATGCCCGGGTTGTCCGGGATGGAGATGTCCCGCGTGTTCGCGGCGCTGCGGCCATCGCCGGCGCTGGTGTTCGTCACCGGGCACGCCGAAGAAGCCGTCAACGCCTTCGACCTCGGCGCGCTCGACTACGTGCTCAAGCCGTACCAGCAGGACCGCCTCGACCGCGCGATCTCGCGCGTGCTCGACAAGCTGGCCGCCGCCGCGGCGCCCCCGCCCGGCGCGCTGGGCGGCGAGCCGGTCAAGAACGACGACGAGGTCATCCCGGTCGAGCTGGCCGGTACCACCAAGCTCATCCCGCGCTCCTCGGTCCGCTGGGTCGAGGCGCAGGGCGACTACGCGCGGTTGTTCACCACCGAAGGCAGCCACCTGGTCCGCATCCCGCTGGCCCAGCTCGAAGAGCGCTGGGAGAAGGCCGGCTTCGTCCGCATCCACCGGTCGTTCCTGGTCGCGCTGCCGCTGATCACCGAGCTGCGCATGGGCCAGGGCGGCTACCAGGTCGTCATCGGCAACGAGGAGAAGGTGCTGCCGGTGAGCAGGCGGCACACCCGTGCGCTGAAGGACCGGCTGGTCGGTTCGGGCCGGAACGGCTGAGCCGGGACCGGCCATGACCGACGACTTCTACGAGCGACGCGCGAACGGTGTCCGCGAACCGGATCCGACGCTCGGCAGGCGCCCCCGGCAGCGGCCGCTGCCGCAGCCGGCCGACCGGGCCGTCGTCGAGCCGCTGCCGCCGGCGCCGGAGGACGAGCCGCCGCCGAAGCCGGAACACCACGCGAAACCCAAGCGCGAGCGAGTGATCCTCGCCGACCCGCGCCGCGGCGGCGGCTCACTGCGCGCCCGGGTCGAGCTGGAGGAGCAGACCAGCTGGGGGAAACTGCTCGTCCGCGACCACCTGGTGAAGGTGCAGCTGCGGACGGCGTTGCTGCTCGCGCTGCTCGTCATCGGCGTGTTCGGCGCGCTGCCGGTGCTGTTCTACCTGCTTCCCGGCTTTTCCCGGGCGAGCCTGCTGGGCATCCCGGTGGCCTGGCTGATTCTCGGCGTGCTGCCGTTCCCGTTCCTGTTCGGCGTCGGAATCTGGTACAACCGGCTGGCCGAACGCAATGAACGCGCGTTCGTGGACATGATCGAGAACTAGTTTCGCACTCACTCGTGCGAGGATTCCCCCCGTGCAGCTGAACCCGTGGGCCTTGACCGGCATCGTGCTGGTCGCCGTGGTGACGCCCTACCTCGGTCACCGTTCCTCGCGGTCGGCGACGAGCACGCACGACTTCCTGGT
Organism: Amycolatopsis sp. NPDC026612; assembly: GCF_040638285.1. NCBI lineage: Bacteria > Bacillati > Actinomycetota > Actinomycetes > Pseudonocardiales > Pseudonocardiaceae > Amycolatopsis > Amycolatopsis sp. NPDC026612. The sequence goes on along the minus strand of NZ_JBEZYB010000042.1, from coordinate 53,528 downwards.
CGCGCGGCGCACCGTGCGGTCCCGCCGCAACGCCGCCGCGATCTCCGGCGAATACCTGTCCGCGGCGTCGTTCCTCGGCATCGCCGGGATCGTGCTCAAGGACGGCGCCGACGCGCTCTGGTTCCCGATCGGCTTCACCGCCGGCTACCTCGCACTGATGCTCTTCGTGGCGGCGCCGCTGCGCCGCTCCGGCGCGTACACCCTGCCCGACTTCGTCGAAATGCGGCTCGGCTCGCAGGGGCTGCGCCGGTTTTCCACGGCGTTCGTCGTGTTCATCGGGATCCTGTACATGGTTCCGCAGCTGCAGGGCGCCGGCCTGACCCTCGCGACGATCCTGCCCGTGCCGGGGTGGGCGGGTGCGGTCGCGGTGATGATCGTGGTCACCTTCAACGTGATCTCCGGCGGCATGCGCGCGATCACCGTGGTCCAGGCGTTCCAGTACTGGGTCAAGCTGTTTGCGATCGCGGTGCCCGCCTTCGTGCTGTGCACGGTCTTCTTCACCAGCGGCGGCCCGGACGGGTTCCGGCCGCTCGGCTCGCCCGCACCGCCGGTGTTCGTCAGCGACACCACGGTGGACGTGCAGACCGACGTCACGCTGCACGTCCGGACCGACACCTACTTCTGGGCCTACGGCCGCACCGACAACGGCCCGGCCGCCGGGCCGACGCACTGGACCCCGCTGGCGCCCCACACGGTTTCCGAAGGCACCAAACTGAAGTTCCTGGCCGGCACGCCGGTGCCGGTGGTCAGCGACTCCGTCGCGGACAACGCGGACTGGCTGCACCCGGGCTCGGGCAGCCTCACCGACCTGCTCCAGACGTACTCGCTGATGTTCGCGACGTTCCTCGGGACGATGGGCCTGCCGCACGTGCTGGTCCGCTTCTACACCAACCCCGACGGCAAGGCCGCGCGCCGCACCACCGTGCACGTCCTCCTGCTGCTGGGGCTGTTCTACCTCTTCCCGACGCTGCTGGGCGCGCTGTCCCGGATGTACGTCCCCGAGCTGCTGGTGACCGGGAAGACGGACGCGGCGATCCTGCAGCTGCCGTCGGCGATCCTGCCGGGTCTCGGTGGCCAGATCCTCGGCGCGGTCACCGCGGCCGGTGCCTTCTCCGCGTTCCTCTCCAGCACGTCCGGGCTGGTGGTGAGCGTCGCCGGGGTCGTGTCGACCGACCTGCTGCCCGGCCGGGTGCGGGACTTCCGCGTGGCGGCCGGCCTGGTCGCGCTGTTCCCGATCGCGCTGGCGGTCGTGCTGCGGCCGGAGGACATTTCGCTGTCGATCGGGCTGACGTTCGCGCTCGCCGCGTCGACCTTCAGCCCGCTGCTGGTGCTGGGCATCTGGTGGCGCAAGCTGTCCTGGCCCGGCGCGCTGGCCGGGATGATCGTCGGCGGCGGCCTGGTGCTGGCCGCGCTGGTGGTCAACGTGGTGAGCGGCTACACCGGTGACTGGGCGCCCTGGTTCGCCAACCAGCCCGCGCTGATCACCGTCCCGGCCGCGTTCGTGACGACCTACCTGGTCAGCCGCGTGACCGGGTACGGCCGCCCGGAGCACGTCCACGACATCATGCTGCGGCTGCACGCGCCCGACCCGCTCGGCTTCATGCGTGACCGGGCCGTCGCGCGGTTCGGCCAGGCGGAAGAGAAGACTCGGCTCCCCGGACGCGGCCGGCACCGCAAGTGACGCGCCTGCTCTCGTTCGGCGACCTCACGCGCGGGCAACCCCCGCACGTGGCAGCATGGAGAACGTGGTGAGCCCTGCTGAACTGCCGACCGCCGAGGTCCGCGACCTGCCCAAGGACGGCCTCGTGCTGCTCGACGTCCGCGAAGACGACGAGTGGGCCGCCGGGCACGCGCCCGGCGCGGTGCACATCCCGATGGGGGAGCTGCCCGCGCGCGTCGGCGAGCTGGCCGACCTGCCCGACGACCAGCCGATCCACGTGATCTGCCGCAGCGGCGGCCGGTCCGCGCGAGCGGCCGCGTGGCTCAACCAGAGCGGCTGGGACGCGGTGAACGTGGCCGGCGGGATGGGCGCGTGGCAGCGCGAAGGCCGCCCGATGGTCGGCGAGCACCCCGGCATCGAACCCGAAGTGATCTAGCTTGCACCCGGGGCAGCCTCCGCAGGGCCGGCCGTACCCGCCCGGGTACTGGCCGCGCCAGGCGCCGCCGCCGACCGCCCGGCAGCTGCACGGCCGGACCCTGGCCGCCCAGCCGGAGCCGTACCCCTACCAGCACCGCCCCGCGCACCGGCCGAAGCTGCGTTGGGTGGCGACCCCGCCGCCCGGTGCGTGGCCGCGCCGCCGCGTCGCGCCACCCGAGCCGTACCTCGGCCCGCCGTCGTACCCGGTGCCGCCGCGCTGGGGGTTCCCGAACCTGGTCTGGCGACGCCCGACGTCGGTGCCCGGCACGGCGTCCGACGAGATCCGCCCGATCGACCGGGTACCGGTGCTCAGCCGCAGCCTGGTCGCCGTCCTCTTCGCGTACGCCGTGCTCGCCGTGGTCGCCGCCGGCGCCGAGGTCTGGCGGTACGTGCTGCTCGTCCAAGGCCGCGACTCCGCACTGTCCCGCTCGGTGGTGGCGTTCTCCGACGGCTTCGTGCTCACGGCCGGCCTGCTGGCCTCGATCCTCGCGCTGCTGCCCGCCGGGCTGTCGCTCTGGTGGCTGCTGGTCGCCCGCCAGGCGGCGGCGGACGTGTCGGGCGACGACCCGCCGCGGCCGGTGTGGCAGGTGCTGGTCGGTGTGCTGGTGCCGGTGGCGAACCTGCCGATGGCGCTGTCGGTCGCCGGCGAGCTGGAGCACGCGGTGCTGGGCCGCTCCCGTGACGTCCGGCCGAAGCCGTCACGCCAGGTGCTGGTGTGGTGGGGTGCCTGGCTGCTGAACTGGGTCCTGCTCGGCGTGTCGATCTTCTGGCGCTTCCGCGACGACGTGCAGTCGATGGCCGACAGCGTCGTCCTGGTCGCACTGACCGACCTCGCCGCGGCCGGGCTCGCGGTGACGACGGCCCTGGTGGTCCGGCGGTTTTCCGCGCTGCTGGCGCCTTCGGACGCCCGGGACGTGCGGGAGATGCGCGTGCTGAAGGTGCACGGCGCGCCCGAACCCGAACTGCGGACTTCGCGGCCCGCGGGCGCGGCGCGCTAGTAGCCGCCGAAGACCGGTTCAAGCTGGTCGAAGGCCTGTTCCGCGACGGGCCACAGCTCGTCGGTGATCGCCTGCTCGTTCTCGAGGGTCCGGTCGAAGACCTCCTCGAAGAGCACCCGCAGGACCGTGGCGAGGTGGGCGGCGGCGAGCGTGGGACCGAGTTCTTCTTCGGGGTGGCGCCGGACCAGGAGGTGGATGAGCGCCGCCTCGCGCTCGCGGTGCATCTCGTGCAGCACGTTCGTCAGTACCGGGCTCTCCTTGATCATCCGCACGAAGCCGGGGCCCGAGAAGCCGACCAGCGCGTCCTCGGCGCCCAGCGCCTCGAAGTAGAGCTCGCGCGTGTCGTGGAAGGCGCTGTCGCGGATCAGGGCGGCGGGCCAGGACGCGAAGTCGGCGCGGATGTCGAAGACCAGGTCTTCCTTGCGCGGGAAGTGGTTCGTCACGGTCATCTTGGCGACCCGCGCCTCGGCGGCGATGTCCGCGATCGTCACGTCCTCGAAGCCGTTGCGGATGAACAGCCGTGTCGCCACGTCGGAGATCGCTCTCCTGGTCTCGTGCTTCTTCTGGGCCCGGAGTCCCTCACTCATGCGCATCACTCTACTGGGTCGAACCCAAGATTGTGCTTGACCCAATCGCTGGGTTGAACCTAATCTGAGGTTCGACCTAATGAATGGGGTGAGCATGACGACGGCAGTCCGGCCCGATGCGGCGCTGTGGCGGCTCGGTGGGGTGCTGATCATGGGCGCGGTGCTGTCGATCCTCGACGCCACGATCGTGACGGTCGGGATCGACTCGATCGCCCGTGACCTGGGCAGTCCGCTGACCGCGGTGCAGTGGGTGGCGAGCGCGTACCTGCTCGCGGCGTCGGCGGCCATCCCGCTGTCGGGCTGGCTGACCGACCGGTTCGGCGGCCGCGCGGTGTGGCTGGCGGCGGTGGCGATCTTCACCGCCGGGACGCTGCTGTGCGGCTTCGCCTGGTCCGCGACGGCCCTGATCGCGTTCCGGGTGCTCCACGGGCTGGGCGGCGGGCTGATGCAGCCGGTCGGGCAGGCGGTGTTCGCGCAAGCGGCCGGCCCGGCGCTGGGCCGGATGATCGGCGTGATCACCCTGCCGGCGACGGTGGCCCCGGTGCTGGGCCCGATGCTCGGCGGCGCGCTGGTGGCGGACTTCGGGTGGCGCTGGATGTTCTTCGGGATCGTCCCGCTGGGCGTGGCGACGTTTCTCTTCGCGCGCCGGCTCCTCCCGGCTCCAGAGCCCGCCGGGGTGCGCGAGGCCTTGGACGTCCGCGGGATCGCCTTGCTCTCGCCCGGGCTCGCCGCTTTGGTCTACGGCCTGGCCGAGGGCGTGCTCGTCGCCTGGGTGGCCGGGGCCGCGCTGCTCCTCGCGTACGGCGTCCACGCTTCCCGGGCGGCTTCGCCGGTGCTCGACCTGAACCTGTTCCGGAACAACGGGTTCGCGGTCGCGAGCGTGAGCACGTTCCTGCTCGGGGCGTCGCTGTACAGCTCGATGCTGCTGCTTCCGCTGTACTACCAGCAGGTCGAGCACGCGAGTGCGTTGCGGGCAGGGCTGCTGCTGGCGCCTCAGGCGCTCGGCTCGGCGGCGGTCCTGCTGGCGAGCGCCCGGCTGTTGGCCCGCTTCGGTCCTCGCCGGATGCTGCTGGCCGGGATCGGGCTGTCCCTGCTGGGCACGGTCGTGTTCACCCAGCTCGCTTCGGCGCCCGGCGGTGTCCCGCTGACCCTGTCCCTCCTGATTCGCGGCGTTGGCTTGGGCGCCGCGACGGCCCCCGGCATGACAACGCTGTACGGCTCGCTGGAGCGCTCTCGCATTCCCCGGGCGGCGAGCGCGTTCAACGTCGTCAACCGCATCGGCGGTGCACTGGGCACGGCCCTGCTGGCGGCGATTCTGCATCGCGAACTCACGGCCGCCCCACCTCCGGCGGCGTTCGGCACCACGTTCTCGTGGGCATTGGCGCTGTCGGCGCTGACCTTGGTCCCCGCACTTTTCTTTCCCCAGAGGAGCCCACGTTGACTCTCCGCCTCCTGAGCGTCCACGCCCACCCGGACGACGAATCCAGCAAGGGCGCAGCCACGTTGGCCCGCTACGCCGCCGAAGGCATCGACGTCTTGGTCGCCACGTGCACCGGAGGCGAACGCGGCGACGTCCTGAACCCCGCGTGGGACACCGCCGAGACGTGGGCGAACCTCCCGGCGATCCGCCGTCGCGAGATGGCCGCGGCCGCCGAGGTCCTGGGCGTGCGGCAGCGATTCCTGGGCTTGGTCGATTCCGGCCTGCCCGCCGATGGCGAGCCCTTGCCCGAGGGCTGTTTCGCCGCCCTTCCGCTGGCAGAGGCGGCGGCTCCGCTGGTGGCGCTGATCCGCGAGTTCCGCCCGCACGTGGTGATCACGTACGACAAGACCGGCGGCTACCCGCACCCGGACCACATCCGCACCCACGAGGTGACGGTCGAAGCCTTCTCCGCGGCGGCCGACCCCGCCCGCTATCCCGGCTCGGGCGAGCCGTGGCGACCGCACAAGCTGTACTACCAAGCCACTCTGAGCCGAGCCTGGTTCCAGGCGTTGCACGACGCGACCTTGGCCGCCGGCCTCGAGTCGTCGATGGGCGCGGTCCTGGACGAACTCCCGGCCGACGACGAGCTCACCGTCACCACCAAAATCCGCTGCGAAGCATTCTTCGCCACGCGTGACAGGGCCCTCCTGGCTCACGCCACCCAGGTCGACCCGGCACACCCGTTCTTCGCCCACTCACGCGAAATCGAACGGCAAGTCTGGCCCTACGAGGACTACCACCTGGCCCACCCCACCCCCGGCCCCGACCTCGAAGACGACCTCTTCACGGGAGTAACCCCATGACCACAGTGTCGTCGCCAATCACGCGACATCCGCCTTCAATCACACGAGATCCGCTCCGGATCACGCGAGATCCGGGCGGGGGCCCGTCAGGCGGTGACCCGGAGCTCCCGCAACCCGCGGATCACGAACTCCGGCCGTCGCCGCGGAGTCTTGGCCAGGCGCAGCCCCGGCAGTTTCTCCGCCAACGCACTCAGCGCGGCGGCGATCTCCACCCGAGCGAGAGGAGCACCCACGCAGTAGTGAATCCCGAGGCCGAACCCGAGATGGGCGTTGGGCGTGCGGCCGATGTCGAGGCGGTCCGGCTCGTCGAACACCTTCGGATCGCGGGCCGCGGCGCCCAGCAACGCGCCGATCTTCTGTCCGCGTTCGACGACATGTCCGCCGATCGACACATCCTCGGTCGCCGTCCGCTCGAACAACTGCAAGGGCGCGTCGAACCTGATCAGCTCCTCGACACACGAATCCAGAAGGGCAGGTGAAGCCAGCAGGCGTTCCCACTGGTCCCGGTGCGTGAGCAGGGCCGTGATGCCGTTGCCGAGCACGTTGACCGTCGCCTCGTGGCCGGCCATCAGCAACAGCACCGCGGTGGCCACCAGCTCGTCCGGCGTCAGCTCGCTGCGGAGGAGGTCGCTGATGATGTCGTCGCCCGGCGAGTCCGCGCGGGCCGAGGCGACCGACCGGACGTACGCGACGAACTCGGCGGCTGCCCGCTCGGCGGCGTCGCGTCCCTCCTCGGGGAGGTCGTACTCGTACATCTTCACGATGGCGTTGGACAGCTGGACCATCCGGGGGCCGTCGGTGCCGGGGACGCCCAGCAGCTCCGCGATCACCGCGACCGGCAGCGGCTGGGCGAGGTGTTCGAGCAGGTCGGCACTGCCGTCGGCGGCGATCGCGGCCGCCAGGTCGTCGACCATCCGGGTGGCGAGCGTCGCGACCATCGGGCGCAGCCGTTGCACGTGGCCGCGGCCGAACGCGCCGGCGATCAGGCGGCGCAGGCGGGTGTGGGCAGGCGGCTCGTTCTCCAGGAGCGAGTTGCGGTGGAGCAGGTTGAAGGAGGCGAACCGTTCGAGGGGCTGGGCGTCCTGCCAGATCCGGCCCAGCCCGCGGTGGCGCAGCACCGCCGACGACGCGGCGTGCGACACCGCGATGGCGAGGCCCAGCCCGTCGTGGTGGTGGACGTCGCCCTGCTTGCGGAGGGCGGCGAACGCCGGGTACGGGTCTTCGAGAAAGGCGGGATCGCGGGGGTCGAACACGTCGCGAGAGTAACCCTTCGATAGCGTCTGGAGCCGAGCCAGAGGAGGCAGCAGTGGGCAAGGGCGCGCGCAAGAAGGGTCCCAAGCAGGCGGCGGACCGTAAGCCAAAGGTGCGCGACGTCTTCGTCGGCCAGCCGTTCGAAGGGTTGGCGGCGGAGCCCGAGCTGATCGCGCTGCGCGAGTTCGTGCCGTCCGCGACGGCTCAGCTCACCCTCGCCGACGGCGGTGACGTCACCCTCGGGACCGTGCTGCCGATGGCTGCGGCCGCCTTCGTCCGCTCGGACGGCCGGCGTTACCTCGGCCTGCAGGTGCAGACCCGTTCGTCCGACATCAGCCGTGACCTCGGCCGGTCGCTGAAGTGGCTGCTGGACGCCAAGGAGGGGGACGTCCTCGGCGTGCCGGACACCACCACCCCGCCGTCCGCCGACGAGCACGCGCGGCTCCAGGACCTGCTGAGCCCGGGCGTCGAACTCGACGTCACGCTGCACCAGGACTTCGCCTGGTGGCTGCCCGAGGACGCGGACGCGACCGGTGACGTCGCGGTGTCGCTCGAGCGCGCGAACGCCGCGATCATGCCCACCGAACGGCTCGGCTCGGGCGCCTACTGGGTGCTCGCCGGTGAGAAGGCGCACCTACGCTGGGTGCGGCCGGAGCCGGAGAACCTGCTGCTCCAGGCGCTGGCGCGGCTGTCCGCGGCCGGTGAGCTCGGCCTCGGCGAGGGCTCGCGCTACGCGGGTTCGTTCCGGGCGCACGGTCTGCTCGTCCCGGTCTGGGACCTCGACCCCGAGGCGCACGCGCGTGAGTGGGCGGAGGCGAAGGACGCCCTCGGTGCCCGGCTCGAGACGGCGCTGAAGTCGCTCGACGACGAGCCGCTGAACGCGGCCGAGCGGCGCGCGCGGGACGGCCTCGTCGGCCGTCAGCTGACCCTGCGCTGATCTCCGTCGGCAGGTGCCGGACCATCGGTACGAACCGGTGGTCCTCCACCCACTCGATGAGCGTTCAACCAGGCATTATGTGGCGCACGAGACACCGCCGCCGGATCGCGCCGGTGGGACGATTCTCTGCGTGATACTTCACATCTGTGGGGCGGCCGACTGGGCCGAAGTGGGGGAAGGCGCGGAGTACCGGGCGCCTTCACTGGGGGAAGTCGGGTTCATCCACTGTTCCGACTTCGGCACGGCGCACCTGCCGGCCAACGTGCTCTACCGAGGTCGGACCGATCTGGTGCTCCTCGAAATCGACCCGGCCAAGGTCGGGTCCCCGGTGCGCTGGGAAGACGGCGCGCCGCCGCATCCGGCGGGGATCTGGTTCCCGCACGTGTACGGCCCGATCCCGCACGCGGCCGTTGTCGGCGTGCACGAGTTCCGCGAGTCCGACGGCGGCGGCTTCCGGCTGCCCGGCTCGCTCGCCCACCGCTGAGGTGGGCCATTCATCACCCGGCCGCGCCATCGCGAATTGGGCCGGGTACGCGGGCAACCTGAGGGGGCTGTGATGCGTGTTGGGGAGGAAAGCGGTTCGGCTTCTGGCTACCCGACCCCGATGGGAGGCGATACGGTGACCGCTGCGGCACCCGTCTTCACCGGGGGAGACACTGTGTCGACCGGGACCAGTCCGACCGGCAGCCACGGCGGAACGGATACCGGCGAGCGGAGCGTCTCCGGGCCGTGTCCGCCTGCTTTCGGCCGGTTTGCCGCCCCGGTGACCAGCGCAGGCCGAGGGAGGGCTGCGACGTTGCCTGGCGAGTTCGTCGACTTCGGCGACTTCGTGCAGGCCACCCTGCCCGGCCTGCTGCGGTACGGCCACGCGCTCACCGGCAACCCGCACGACGCCGCGGACCTGGTGCAGACCGTGCTGGAGAAGATGGGTTCGCGCTGGGCGTACGTCCACGAGAAGACGGGCGACCCGCTGGCGTACGTCCGCCGGTCGATGGCGAACGCCCACGTGAGCCGCTGGCGCCGGACGCGTCGCGAGAACCTCGTGGCGGACCTGCCGGACACCAGTCCGCACGTGCCGGCCGATCCGTTCGAGCACGAGCCGCTGTGGCGTGCGTTACGAACGCTGCCGCCGAGACAACGTGCCGTGATGGTGCTGCGTTACTACGAAGGTCTCTCCGAGGCGGAGATCGCCGGTGCCCTCGGCGTCACCCAGGGCACCGTCAAGAGCCAGGCCAGCAAGGCGATCGCGTCGCTGCGGATGAAGCTGAAGTCGGTCGACGGCGTAGGCGAAGGCGAAGGGAGTGGTGCGGGTTGAACATCTCCGAGGACGAACTGGAGCAGCGCCTGCGTGCGCTGTTCGCCGACGAGCGGCTGGACCTGCCTCCGCCGCCCGACGCCGGCACGGTCATCGTCGCCGGTGCGCGACGGCGTCGCCGTCGCCGCCACGCCGTGCAGGCCGTGGCCGGGGTGGCGGCCGCCGCGGTCGCCGTCGCGGGTGGGCTGACCATGATCCGGCTGCACACCGAGAACGGCACCGCGGTGATGAACGCCGACGGGACCGGGATCAGCGTCAAACCCCTCGAAAACCTCACGCAGGGCCGGCCGCCGGCGCCTTCGACGCCTGAGCCGACCAGCACCCGCAGCATCCAGAATTCCGCGCCGCCGGGCGTCGGCCCATCGACGCCGGCCTCGCCGCGGCTGTCGTCCTCCGCGCGGCCGTCCACGCTTCCCGCGGTGACGAGCGGGCCGCTGCTCGCGGCCGACGGCTTCGGCAAGCTCAGGCTCGGCATGTCCGAAGCCGACGTCGACGCGCAGGCCGTCACGCTCAGCGACCCGCAGGCCGACGCGAGCTGCACCGTCTACAAAGCACAGGGCACCGGGGTGCCCGCGTCCGCGAGCGTCGTCATTTCGAAGGCGGCCGGGCTCGTCGTCGTCACCCCGGACGTCGCCGTGCACACCGCCGAAGGCATCGGCGCCGGGTCCACGAAGGACCAGATCCTCGCCGCCTACCCCGCGGCCAAAGAGGACTCCGGCGGTGTCGTCGCCCCGGCCGGTACCGCCGCCGAATTCCACTTCCGGCTCGACGAGACCGGGGTCGTGCAGACGAGCCTGATGAGCGTCACCCAGGACTGCGCCGGCTGAGAGCCGGCCGCATACGGCAAACCCGGGCTGTCCGCAGGGGGAGAGCCCGGGTTTCCGGTCTTCGTACGGGAAAGCGTCAGAGCTTGCCGCCGGCCACCGGCGGCATCTGCGAGTCGGTGCCGCCGTCGCCGACGGACTCGCGGTACAGGTGCGCTTCGACCTCGAACAGGTTGCCGTTCGCGCGCTTGACGACGTTCAGCAGGGTGCTCATCTGTGAGATCTCTTCGACCTGCTCCTTGAGGAACCACTGCGTGAACTGCTCGCTGATGTAGTCCTCTTCGGCACGCGCGGCCTTGACCATCGCGGAGATGTCGGTGGCGACCTCCTTCTCCTGCTCGAGTGCGAGCTCGATGAGCTCGGTGACGCCGGAGAAGTCGTTGCGCACCTCCCCGGTGCCGGGGATCTCGACGTGGTGGTCGCGGTCGAGCATGTACTGCACGAGCGCCATCGCGTGGTTGCGCTCCTCGACGGACTGCTTGTAGAAGTGCTTCGCCAGCTGCGGCAGGTCCTCGGCGTCGAACCACACCGCGAGTGCGATGTACTGCTGGGACGCGTTGAACTCGTTGTGGATCTGCGCCTGCAGCAGTTCGTAGAACTTCGAGCGCGGCTCTTTTTTCTTGGTGAGGGCCATGCAGACCAGAATAGATCAAGATTGGCGGAATTGCCACCGGCCACTGGTGATCTCCACCCTATTAGGGTTACCATTCCTAAAGAAGACTCACCTAATTTAAGTAAGCCTTCCCTAAAAGGGTGCAACAATTTAGGGAAGGCTTACTTCTATTCGCTTCGCGTCACGCCAGTGGATCGCGGCGGACCGGGCAGGACATGCACCGCGGCCCGCCGCGGCCGGAGCCCAGCTCCGAGCCCGCGATCGGCAGCACCTCGATGCCGGCCGCTTCCAGCCGCTCGTTCGTCTCGGCGTTCCGCTCGTAGCCGACGACCACACCGGGTGCCAGGGCGAGGGTGTTGTTGCCGTCGTCCCACTGCTCGCGTTCGGCGGTCACCGGGTCGAGGCCGGTGTCGATGACGCGCAGCCGGTCGATCTCCATCGCCTCGGCCGCGGCCACCAGGAACGGCGTCGGGCCGGCCACCTTGACGCCGCCGTCGCCGGTCGGGCGGATGGTGAACGCCGTCAGCAGGTCGCGCGCGAGCGGGTACATCACCACCGCGTCGGCGTCGACCATCGTGCACACCGTGTCCAGGTGCATGGTCGCGCGGGACTGCTCGATCGGCACCGCCAGCACGGTGTGCGCGATGCCGTCGGCGAACACCGACCGGGCGAGCGACTCCGCGCCGGCCGCCGTCGTCCGCTCGCCGACGCCGATGGCGAGCACGCCCGGCGCCAGCAGCATCACGTCGCCGCCTTCGATCGGGGCCGAGTGGGCGCCGTACGCGCGGGCCGCGTGCCGGAAGTACGGGTGGTAGGCGTAGATCAGATCGAGCACCGCGGTCTCGCGGCGACGTGCGGGCATGGTCAGCGACGAGATCGCCACCCGGTCGGCGATCCACGCCGACGAGTCGCGCGTGAACAGCAGGTTCGGCAGCGGATCGACGGCGAAGTCGTGCGGGTGGTTCATCATCCGCACCAGCGACGCGCCCTCGGCGGACGGCAGCTCCTCGAACGTCATCCCGGCCATCAGCACCTCGGCGAGGCCGGCCGCGTCGACGCTCGACAGGTGGGACCGCAGCGAGTCGGCCAGGTCGCCGCCGAGCCGCCGGTCGTCGACCGCCGCGTGCACACCCGCCGCGTGGGCCCGGTCGTCCTCGAGGGCCGTCCGGAGCGCGTCGGCCAGCAGCAGGACGTCGACCCCGCGGCTGCGCAGCACCTCGGCGAACGCGTCGTGCTCGGCCTGGGCCCGGTCGACCCACGGGATCGAGTCGAACAGGAGCTGGTCGTTGTTGCGGGGCGTCAGCCTTTTGAGCTCGTTGCCGGGGCGGTGCAGCAGCACCGCGCGCAGGGGTCCGACTTCGCTGTCCACCCGGGGAGGTGCCGTTTCGTCGATCACCCCCCCGATCTTAGTCAGGGGAGCCAGGAAACGTGCCCCTTCAGCAGGGCATATCCGACGAACGACACGAAGTCGAACAGCGTGTGCGCGGCGATCAGCGGCCACAGCCGGTTCGTCTTCTGCCACAGCCGCCCGAACACCAGGCCCATGACGAAGTTCCCGACGAATCCGCCGAACCCCTGGTAGAGGTGGTACGACCCGCGCAGCACGGCGGCGCCGAACACGGCGTTGTTCTCCCGGACGCCGAGCTGCCGCAATCTGGTCAGCAGGTAGCCGATGACCAGGACTTCCTCGGCGAAGGCGTTGCCGAACGCCGAGAGCGTCAGCGAGATCGGCCGCCACCACGTGTCGCCCAAAGTGGACGGTTGCACCGCCAGGCTGAAGCCCAGGTGGTAGGAGATGAAGTACAGCGCGAGACCCGGGATCCCGATCAACGCGGCGAGTCCGACGGTCAGCAGCGCGTCCCGGCCCGGCGCCCGGCGGTCCAGCCCCAGCCGGGTGATCTTGATGCCCGCGCGCCAGAGCAGGTACAGCCCCAGCGCGCCCCAGCCGACCAGTTGCGCCGCCGACAGCAGCTGCTTGAGCAGGTCGATCAGGCTCGCCGCGGCCTGCGGCACGTTCAGCTGGGTCTGCTGCTGGGCCAGCGGCACCGGCTGCAGCAGCGAGTCCACAAGGGACAGCAGGCTGCGCACGCCGGACATGCCCAGCGTGATCCCGAAGACGATCAGCAGCTCGAGCTTGACCGCGCGGCGCTCGGCGGGGTCTTCGATCGTCCCGGGGAACCCGGGGCGGTCCGGAGCCAGCCACGATCGCGCGGTGAACGTCATGAGCGCACGCTACCTTCGGGGTATGCCGAGGAGCATCGCCACCAACGAAACCGTCGACCGCGCCGAACTGGTCGAGTTCCTGTCCACCCGCCACCGCGCGATCCTGCTGACCACGAAGGCCGACGGCAGCCCGCAGCTGTCGCCGGTCACCTGCGGTGTCGACGCCGAGGGCAGGCTGGTCGTTTCGACCTACCCGAAGCGCGCGAAGATCGTGAACGTCAAGCGCAACCCGAAGGTCTCGGCCTGCATCCTGTCCGACGAGTGGAACGACCGGTGGGTGCAGCTGAACGGCACCGCCGAGGTGCTGGACATCCCGGATTCGGTCGAGCCGCTCGTGGAGTACTTCCGGAGCATTTCGGGCGAACACCCGGACTGGGCCGAGTACCGCGAAGCCATGGTCAAGCAGGGCAAGAGCATCATCCGCGTCACGATCGAGAGCTGGGGGCCGATCGCGAAGGGCGGCTTTCCCGCCGAACTAGCCTGACCTCCCGCGCAGGAACGGGCAGCCGACCAGCCGTCGCAGCTCCAGCGCGAGCTGCGCCGGGCTGTCGACCGGCTTCGAGAACGCCAGCCGGACGTCGTGGTCGCCCCGGTCGGATTCGACACGCAGCCGCAGCCCGAAGCGGTCGAGCCCGAGCGGGCGGATCCGGCCGCCACGCAGTCCGGCCGGCAGGTGCTTCGCCAGCTGCCCGACGACGTCGGAGTGGTCGTTCTCCAGGTGTCGCAGCCACTGGGCCTCGTAGTCGTGGAACGGGTCGGGCGGCGCGGCGCTGAACAGGTGCGGACGCAGCGAATGCGTGCCCTCGGCGTCGGCGAGGACGAGCGACGCCGGGGTGAGCCGCAGCAGTGTCACGCCGTGCCCGACGTCGAGGAGCCGTTCGTCCGGCCGCGACTCGGCGATCGAGACCGCCCGCGCGCGGGCCGGCACCGGGGCGAGCGGCCGTAGCCAGCCGGTGATCCACAGCAGCCCGCGGATCGGTTCGCGCAGGGCGACCGGGGCCTGGTCGGCGACCTCGACCATCACGGCCAGCTCCCCGCGCTCGGACTGCTTCGCCGCGTGGACCAGTCGGTGGTCGTCGGGCAGCAGCACGCTGACGCTGCCGCTGGGGTGCACGTGGTGCAGGACCGGTACGACGCGCTCGCCGTTCAGGTCGGCGCGGTCGCAGGTGGGCAGCAACGACGCCGGGCCGTTGCGGGCGGCGATCGTCTTGGCGCGCTCGGCGGGGTTCGGCGCCGGCGGGCGGCGGACGGATGTCGGGACCTCGGTCACGGCTCACCTCCTAGTTAGGCGAGCCTAACCTGAATTCGCCGATCTGGACAGTCGTGGCGGTCACGTCGCTTCCGCTGATCGGCGCATCCGGTAACGCCGATGCCCAGTTTGCCGAAAAGGCGGGTGACGACTCCGACGCCGTGGGGGTTCCGCGTGCAGATCTTCCCGGTTCCCGAGCGCGTCCGCGCTTTCGAACTCGACCCGGCCATGCCGTCCGGCGCACTGCCGATCTTCGGCGAGTACCTCGACCGCCTGGGCCGGAACACGGCGAACCAGCGGCTGACGTCCTGGCCGTTCGTGCTGCTGGGCGTCTCGCAGTTCTTCACCGGGACGGGCATTGCGCTGCCGGTGTGCCTCATCGCGATGTTCGGCTTCTTCGGGGTGTCCGCGATCTGCCGGGGACGCGCGCGGGTGCCCGGGTCACGGCTGAAACGCGAACCGTTCCGGCGGGTCGACATCGCCCCCGACGGACTGGTCTCGGCCGGCCGCACGGTCGGGGTGCGGCTGCCGGACGGCCGCTGGCTGCGCGTCCGCCTCGACGAGTCGTTCCGCCTGCTGCTGGCGGGCCACCGCCGCGTGTGGCTGCTGGGCTCGGGCCCGAAGGTGTTCGTCGGCTTCCCGGGTGTGGTGGCGGTCCGCCGCGCCCGCGTGCACGACGAGCCGCCCGCGGGCGCCGTCGCGCTCCCGCCTGCCCCGTGGCGCTCCGGCTCGCCGCGGCTGGACCCGGTGCTGGGCGCGCACCGGCGGCGGATCGCGGCCGAGCTGGCCGCCGGAGCAGCGTTCATGCTGGTCATGGCCGCGTTGTCGACGTGGATCCGGCTCGACTTCCCGGCGGACGACCACGGCAGCCGGGTCGTCGTCGCGGCGTTCACCGCGTGCACGGTGCTGGCCCTGCTCGGAGCGTTCGTGACCGGACTCCGCGCGATCGCGTCCCGCCGGCCGCTGCCGGCGGACCACTGGACGGAGCTGCGGGCGGTCCTCGACGGCCCGGTGCGCATGAGCCGCCACGGCGTGGCGAGGCTGAGCGGCCTGACCATGCTGGCCGACGGCCGGGTGGTCCCGTTCCGCCTGCCCAAAGCGGACCCGTCGATGGCCGCCAACATCGCGGCGACGGGACGGCTGTGGGTCGCGGGCGTGCCGACACCCGGAGCGGCGAAGGCGGGCGTGCCCGGCTATCCGGTGCTGGGCACGGTCTGGCTCGGCTGACCGGCCCAGCTCGGCCGCCACGCGCCGGCGACGCGCTCGCTCTTCGCGAGGTGCCGCCGAAGCGCGGCGAGCCCGGGGTGTGGGTTGCCCCGGCGCCACACCAGCGAATGCGGGTACACCGGCACGGGCTCCGCGATCGGCACGCGCCGCAGGTCGTGCCCCGGCGGCCACAGCACCCGGCTCCCCGCCCCGACCAGGGTCGCCACCTCCGCCGACGCCGCGATCGTGTCGAGGACCACTTCGGTGCCGAAATTCGGCCCGGCCGCGTCGATCCACAGGCCGAACGCGGCCGCGAACTCGGCGTAGTACGCGCCCCACTCGGTCCCGGGCACCACGCCGGGCAGCCAGATCCGGTGCCCGGCCAGCTCGTCCGGCGTCACCGAAGGCGATCCGGCGAGCGGGTGCGCGGGTCCGCACAACAGCTGGATCGGCTCGTCGAGCACCCACTGGGCAGCGAGGTCTTCGGGCAGCGCGACGACCGCGCGGAACGACGCGTCGATCGAGCCGTCCCGGACAGCGGCGACCGCGGTGTCGAAGAGCGTCACGACCTCCAGCGCGATGTCCGGGTGCGCCTGGTGGAATCCGTGCAGCAGCGTGGCCGGGCACAGCCGCCGTCCGATGACGTCGACCCGGAGCGACCCGGTGCGCACCGACGCGAGCGCTCGCCGCTCGGCCGACAGCAGCTCGCGGGCGTGCGGCAGGAAGGCCTTGCCGTCCCCGGTGAGCACGGCGCCGCGGGCGGTGCGGGTGAACAGCCGGACCCCGAGGACCTTCTCCAGCGCCGCGACGCGCTTCGAGACGGCTTGCTGCGTGATCGCCAGCTCGGTGGCGGCGTCCTGGAACCGGCCCGCCTCCACGACGGTGACGAAGGTCCGCACGGCGTCGAGGTCCACGACGAACGACTCTAGGTCCACAACGCCGCGTTGTGGCTCGCCGCCGCGTCGGTTGTTTGCTTCGGGAGGGCGTTCCTCGCTTTGATCTCCCGGTGATGCGCGGGCGGTCGCTGGGGCCGCGGTTCAGGTGGCTTTGGTCGGCCTACGCCGTGAGCGCCTTCGGGACCTGGCTCGGGTTCGGGGCCTTCCCCATGCTGGCCATCCTCGTGCTGCACGTCGGGCCGGTGGCGGTCTCGGCGCTCGCCGCCGTGGGGCCGGCCGTCGGGGCGCTCGTGGCCGTGCCGCTGGGGCCGTGGGTCGATCGCCGCCGGAAGCGGCCGGTGCTGATGGGCATGGATCTGGTCCGGTTCGCCGCGCTGAGCAGCGTGCCGGCCGCCTACGCCCTCGGGGTGCTGGGCTTCGCCCAGCTGCTCGTCGTCTCGGTGGTCGTCGCCGCGGCGGACATCACCTTCACGTCGGCCGGCGGCGCCTACCTGAAGGGGCTGGTGCCGCCGGAAGACCTGCTCGTGGCCAACGGCCGGTTCGAGTCGACGAACTGGACCGCCACCGCGCTCGGCCCGCCGCTCGGCGGGGCCGCGTTCGCGCTGCTCGGGCCGGTGACGTCGGTGCTCGCCAACGCCGTCAGCTTCCTGCTCTCCGCACTGGGGATCCGCGCGATCGGCGACGGTGAACCCCACCCGCGGGCCACCGCCCGGCTGCGCGTGCGTGACCTGGCCGACGGGTGGCGCTTCCTGCTGCGGCACCCGGTGCTGCGGCCGCTGCTCGGCAACGTCCTGCTGTTCAACGGCCTGATCATGGGGACCGAGCCGCTGCTCGCCGTGCTGATGCTGAACCAGCTCGGGTTCGCGCCGTGGCAGTACGGGCTCGCGTTCGCCGTCCCGTGCCTCGGCGGGCTCGCCGGCTCGCGGCTGACCCCGCGGCTCGTCGGCCGGTTCGGGCGGCACCCCGTGCTGCTGACGGCGGGCGCGCTGCGGGCGTGCTGGCTGCTCGCGCTGGCCTTCCTGCCGGACGGTCCCGGCGGGCTGGCGTACGTCATGGTCGTCGAATTCGGCCTGATCGCCTGCTGCAGCGTGTTCAACCCGGTGCTCGCGACCTACCGGCTCGAGCAGCTCCCGGCGGACCGCATCGCGCGGACGCTCTCGGCGTGGTCGGTGACCACCAAGGCGGCGATCGCCGCGCTGACCGCGATCTGGGGCCTGCTCGCCGGCTTCACCGGCCCGCGGGTGGCGATCGGGATCGCCGGGGTGCTGGTCCTGGTGACGCCGCTGCTGCTGCCCCGCCACGACCGGACGCCGGTCGCCGCCTAACCCAGCGACCTCCGGGTGGCCTGCTCGGTCTCGAGCACGCCCTGCCGGATGCCTTCCAGCTGGTCGCTCAGTTCCCGCACCGCGCCGGTGTCGACGGCGATGTCCGTCGTCGCGGCCGTCAGCTCCGCGACCCGCGCCACCAGGCTGTCCAGCCCGAGCGCGCCGGACTGCAGCTGGGCCAGCAGCTTGTCCCGGGCGCCGGAGAGCCGTGCGTGCACGTCCGCCTGGGCCTGCACCGCGGCTCGCGCCTGTTCGAGGTCGCCGCGCACCTCCGGGTTCGCCGTGCGCAGCTCGCGGTCGAGCCGGCGCCGTTCGTGCGCGACGGCGTCGAGATCGACCCGGGCCAGCGCCTGGCCGGTTGCCGACGCGCGGCCGGCCAAGCTGCGGAGCGTCGACAGCGTCTCGTGGACCACCGGCTCCATGTCCGCGACCCGCTCGGCGAGCGGGCCGGCGCTCAGGGAGCCGCTGAGCGAGACGAACCCGTCGGCCGCGCTCTGGGCCCGGCGCAGCCAGTTCTCCTCGGCCGACCCGGCGGCCACGTCGAGCACCCGCGCCTCACGCGGTGAAGGCTCCTTCTCGCGGGTTGCGACGGCCACGCCCGCCCACGCCGCGAGGACGGCGACGCCGACGCCGGCCGACGCGACGACCGGCAGCTGCACGGCCCACGCCACCCCGGCCGACGTGGCGGCGAGCAGCAGCCCCCACGGCTGGGCGAGCTCACGGACGAACTTCATCACCGGAGGATCTCAGAAATTCGAGATCACGGAGGTGAAGACCTGGTTGATCGAGTCCGGTTTGGACGAGTCGTACTCCGAGCCCGCGGTCGTCTCGGCGATCTGCTTCAGCACGTTCTGGTCGGCGTCCGAGCCGTAGGCGATGGTGAACAGCCGGACCGACTCCGCGTTGCCCTCCGGCCGCAGCTGCGACACCAGGTGCTCGAGGTCGACGCCGCCGGAGTCCTCGTTGCGGCCGTCGGTGAGCACCACGACCGCGTTGATCGCCGCCGGGTCGAGGTGGGCGTTCATGTACTCGTACGCGGCCAGCGACGAGTCGTACAGCCCCGTGCCGGACTGCGGCGTCAGCCCGCTCAGCCGCATCGCCAGGGTTTCCTTGCCGCTGCTGCCGAGCGCCTGCACCGGGAGCAGCTCCTGGTAGTCCTTGTCGCCGTCGAGGTGGGTCGAGAACTGCCAGAGCCCGACCTGGTCCCGCGGCACGAACTGGCCGAGCGAGTCGATCGCGGCCTGCTTCGCCAGGTCGATCTTGCTCTTGCCGGTGCCCTTCACCTCGTCGCCCATCGAGCCCGAGACGTCCACCACGAGCAGCACGTTCGCCTTCTTGCGCAGGTCGGTCCAGGAGGCCAGCAGCTTCGACAGCACCGATGGCGACGGCGGCTGCAGGAAGGTGATCTTCGCGTCCGGCTGGACGCCGTTGGCGGTCGTCACCTGCGGGCCCGGCTTGCCCTCGAACGACCGGAAGCCGAGCGCGGCGAACTTCGCCTGCGTCTCCGCGCCGCGAAGGTAGCCCAGGAAGTCCGCGGCGATCTGCTTGCGGGTCTGGTCGGCCCAGTTCAGCGTGACGAACGGGTGGTCGGAGTTGAGCGTGCCGTCCGCCGGGTAGATCGCGACGATCGGCACCTTCGGCGGCGCGTGCTGGCCGACCTTCGCCGGGTCGTTCGTCGGGTTGCCCTGGTTGTAGCCGATCAGCGAGCTCTCCTCGACGGTAACCGCCGAGATGTAGGACAGCGCCGCGCCGCGGTCGTCCGCCTTCTGCAGGTTCGTCAGGAACGTCAGCGTGTTGTCGCCGTAGTGCACGATCGCCTGCTCGAGGTTCGAGACGAACTGCTTGGCCGCGGGCTTTTCGAGCGCGGCCACGGTGAGGTCGGACGACGTGCCGGTGGCCGCGTAGTACGCGCCGATGGTCGCGTTCAGTCCCGCGGTGGAGATGTTCGGGTTCGTCTTGCCCAGCCGGAACTTGCCCCACTCCGGGTGGCCGTACTTCGCCCAGCCCGCCGGGTCGGTGGCCAGCGCCGTGATGTCCTTCCAGCCGAGCGGCTTCGCCGGCCAGCCCAGCGCTTCGGCCATCGGCTTCGGCATGGCGATGGTCAGCGGCGAGTTCGCGATCGACTGCGGGTCGCCGTCCGGCACGATCGACGCCGAATCGCCCTTCGCGTTGACGCGCAGCAGGTTGACCCAGCCGCTCGCGGCCGGTGTCCAGACGTCCGGGCGCGGTCCGTCGGTGGCCTCGTTCCAGCCGTTCGCCAGCGCCTGCATCGCCACGCCGGACGACTTCGACTTCACGATGACGTCGACGCAGTGCCCGGCGACCGACCGGCCGGAGTAAGCCTTGGCGGCCTCCTGGACGATGCCCACCTTTTCCGGCGAAGACGCGATGGTCAGCGCGATCGCGTCCGAGCCCGTGCACTTCGGCTGGTCGGCGTCGTCGCTCGAGCCGCTGGTCCAGTACCGGATGCCGATGATCAGGCCGGCGGCGACCAGGATCGCGGCCACGAACGGGAGGATCTTTCTCTTGCGCCGTGCTGGTTGGGAATTGATCATCGAACCCTCCCCGATCCGCCACCCGGAATTCCATTATCCGGGCCGCGGTTCGGGGACGGGGCCGCGTTGCGCAAACTTGACTATTGCTTAGGGCCGCGGCGAGACCACGTCCAGGCGTAACCGGAGTCTTCGGACGCGTCGGCGGCTTCGCCGAGCTCCAGCGGCGCGAAGGTGTCGACCATGACCGCCGTCTCGTCGAAGAACTCCGCGCCGATCGACGCCTCCGCCGCGCCCGGCTGCGGGCCGTGCGTGAAGCCGGACGGGTGCAGCGAGAGCGAGCCGATCCCGATCCCCGAGCCCTTCCGGGCCTCGTAGTTGCCGCGCACGTAGAACATCAGCTCGTCGGAGTCGACGTTCGCGTGGTTGTACGGCACCGGGATCGCCCCTTCGCGGTAGTCGACCTTCCGCGGGCAGAAGGAGCAGACGACGAAGTTGGGGCCCTCGAACGTCTGGTGCACGGGCGGCGGCTGGTGCACGCGGCCGGTGATCGGCTCGAAGTCGTCGATGTTGAACACCCACGGGTAGAGGCAGCCGTCCCAGCCGACGACGTCGAACGGGTGCGTCGCGTAGGTGTAGCGGGTCAGCCCGGCGCGGTGCCGCACGAGCACCTCGACGTCCTCGCCGTCTTCCAGCAGCGGCTCCGCCGGCCCGCGGATGTCCCGTTCGCAGTACGGCGAGTGCTCCAGGAACTGCCCCTTCGCCGACAGGTAGCGCTTCGGAGGCCCGATGTGGCCGCGGGCTTCGAGGGTGAAGAGGCTGACCTCGCCGTGGGGGAGGACGCGGTAGGTGCACGACGTCGGGAGCACGAGGTAGTCGCCGTCGCCGATCTCGAGGCGGCCGTAGATCGTCTCGACGGTCGCCGAACCGCCGTGGACGTAGAACAGCTCGTCGCCGGCCGCGTTGCGGTAGAGCGGGCTGGGCGCGGTCGCCGCGACGAACCCGATGGTGACGTCGGCGTTGCCGAACAGCCGCCGCCGGTCGGTCACCGCGTCGGCTTCGCCGCCGAACTTGAGGTCCTGGGTCTGGAACGCCCGCGGCTTGAGCGGGTGGTTCGGGGTGAGGGACCCGCGGTCCTCCTCGACCGCGACGGCGTCGACGATCGCCGTCGGCAACCCGCGGTGGTAGAGCAGCGCGGAGTCGGCGGAGAAGCCCTCGACGCCCATCAGCTCCTCGGCGTAGAGGCCGCCGTCCGGCTTCCGGAACGCGGTGTGCCGCTTGTGCGGAAGCTCGCCTACTCGCCGGTAGTAAGGCATCGACGTCCCCTTCTGACGTGTCCGTTGTGCGAACGATTTTGTCCTCATGTCGTACGCTACTAGCGTGTCAGTCGTGTCAAGCGCTGTGGAACTCACTCCCCCCGGCCCCCGTGGAATTCCTCCTCTGTTCGCGAGGCTCGTCGACGACTCGGCGCTGTTCCCTCCGGGCGATGCGGCCATGCCCGAAGCACTGCGCGCGCACTTCGCGAGCCGGGGGTCGGAACACGCCGGTGTACTGGGGGTTTTCCTCTGCCAGGCGTCCCGGCTGCCGGAGCTGATCACCGAGCTGATCAAGATCAAACCGAAGCAGCCGCTGCCGCTTTCACTGATCATCGACACCGGTCTCGGCGGCGTCCCGAAGGCGATCTCGATCGTCGAATCGCGCAGCGAGCTGCTGGCGCTGCGGATGGTCGAGATGCCGGCGCCGTCGGACGTCGACGAGGTGTGGCTCGAGCGCGTCTCGGAGTTCGTCCCCGAGGACGTCATCCGCGTGGTCGAGCCGCGGCGCGGCGTCGGCTGGCTGGACGGCGTGCGGAAGGTCATCGAGCACGGCAGCTGGCCAAAGATCCGCTGCGGCGGCAAGGCGGGCGAGAACTTCCCGAGCGTCGACGAGGTGGCGGACTTCCTCGCCGTCGTCAGCGGGGCGAGCGGGGCGTCGTTCAAGGCGACGAACAGCCTGCACCGCGCGGTCCGGCACACCGACCCCGGCACCGGCTTCGTGCACCACGGCTTCCTGAACCTGCTCGTGGCCTCCGCGCGCAGCCTCGCCGGCGGGGACGTCCGGGCGGCGCTGGAGTCGACCGACGCCCAGGCGCTGGCCGACGAAGCCCGGGCACTGTCCGAGCCGGCGGCTAAGGCCGTCCGGGCGCTCTTCGCGTCGTACGCGGCGGCATCGTTCGAGGAGCCGGTCGCCGACCTGGGCGAACTCGGCTTGCTGTGACCAGCCGGGAGGGGTCGCTGACGCTCGACCGGGGCTTGGCACTGCTGCAGGCAGTGGCCGATGCCGGCGGCGACGCGGCGACCATCTCCGAGCTGGCCGTGGCCATCGGGGCCAGCCGTGCGGCCGTCTACCGGCTGCTGGTGCCGCTGTCGGACCGCGGGCTGGTCTGGCGCGACGGCACCAAGGTCCGGCTCGGCGTCGGGCTGCTCCGGCTGGCCGGGCAGGTGCTGCCGCAGCTGCGTGACGCCGCCGGGCCGGTCCTGCGCGAGCTGGCCGAGAAGGTCGGCGCGACCGCGCACCTGTCGGTCGCGCAGGGTCCGCAAGCGCTTGCGGTGGCCGTCGTGGAGCCGTCGTGGACCAGTTTCCACGTCGCTTACCGCGTCGGGAGCCGGCACTCGCTGACGTCCGGCGCGGCGGGCAAGGCGATGAGCCTGCGCCCGGGCGGCGACGGCTGGGTGACGTCGACGGGTGAGCTGGAGGCGGGCGCGTCCGGCGTCGCGGCTCCGGTGCGCGGGGTGCCGGGCCTGAAGGCGAGCGTCGGGGTCGTGTCGCTGGAGCCGTTGAAGGCGCCCGAGGTTGGTCCCCAGGTCGTCGCGGCCGCCGCCCGGCTGACCGAGATCCTGAAGACGGACGGCTAACGCAGCGGCCGGACCATCGTCAGCAGCAGCGCGACGTCGATCGTGAACAGCAGACGCTCGAACAGGCCCAGCGTGACGTCCTGGTGCGCCGGGCCGAGGACGAGCGTGAGGACGAACCCGCCGAGCACGATCCCCACGCTGGCGAAGCTCGCTGTGGCCAGGCGCCGGATCGTCGTCCGGCGGGGCTCCCACGGGCAGCCCTCACGGCCCTTCCTGGTCAGCACGAAGGCGGCGGCGGGCAGCGCGACGAACGCCGTGAGCGCGGCGAAGTTGTGGACCTGTCCGGACAGCGAACGCGCCTGCCCGTCCGGGTCGACCGGCACGAGGCCGCACACGAGCAGCCCGGCCGACCAGACGCCGAGCAGCACGCAGACAGCGGTGGTGCCCCGGCGGTGGGCCTTCGCGATGCCGGCGAGCAGCGCCACCGAGCCAAGGGACAAGGCCAGGCACATCACGCTGAACACCGGCGCGGCCGAGGACGTGCCGAACTTGCCGTAGACGTACTCCGAGAGCGTCTGCCAAACGGGGCTGACCTGGCCGGACAGCCGCAAGTGCAGCGCGATCGAGATGGCCACGGCGAGGCCGATGCCGCCGAGCGCGATCCGGCCGTGCAGCGGCGAGACCGCGGTCGCTGGCTTGTTCACCTGGCGCTCTCCCTTTCGTTTCCGAAAGGTTACCTGGCGAACCTGTGAGGCAGCGGTCAGAAGGCCAGCTGGACCAGGGCGAACGCCGCGAATCCGGCGAACGCGAACCCGGCGCAGCGCTGGATCAGCTTCGGTCGGATCCGGTTGCGGATCTTCCCGCCGATGAACACCGCGAGGCCGGCGACCACGACGAGCGCGCTGAAGGCGCCGACGCCGACGGCGAAGGGGTTGCCGATCCGGGCGGCGAGGCTCGCCGTCGCGAGCTGGGAGGCGTCGCCCCACTCGGCGGCGAACAGCACCCCGAACGACGTCATCGCCGAGCGCAGGAAGGACAGCGGCGAGGGGCCGACGCGTGAAGCGTCGTCACCGGCTTCGTCGGCTTCGCTGAATCCCTCGCGAAGGAGCAGAAAAGCGCCGAGGCCGAACATCGCGGCGACGACCAGCGAAAGGACCACGTCCGGCAACAGCGTCAACACACTGCCGAACGCGACCGCGATCACGCATTGCACGGCGAACGCGGCGCACACGCCGGCGAAAACCGGCCAACCGCGGAAACGGGTGGTCAGCACCAGGGTCGCGACGAGCGTCTTGTCCGGCAGTTCCACGGCGAGAACCAGGCCGAACGCGCTGATCAGCGCCACCACAGCGGGAGTCATGAGTATTCTTTCGCCCCTTTCACTGCAACGATAAAGGGGTGCTTCGGAAAACCGCAAGCTGATGGCGAACGCGAAATTGCCCGATCGGCGGTCATGAATTTGACGTACCGGGGTGGCACACAAATTTCTTCGGCACACCGAATTCTCGGTTGTGGCCTGCGGTAGGTTGATCGCCATGGGGTCAGAGGCACGTACTGCGCAGGTTGAAGAGGTCATCCGCCGACTGGAAGCCCACTACGTCTTTCCGGACGTCGCGGCAAAGCTCGGGAAGGTGCTTCGCGCGCGTCTCGGCGAAGGCGCGTACGTGGACCTGGGGGACGCGGAATTCGCGACGGCCGTCACAACCGACCTGCAGTCGGTGAACGACGACAAGCACCTGCGGCTGCGCCACCACGCCGAGCCGGTGGCCGAGGACGGTGACGCGGAGCACGCGTCGGAGGACTTCCGGCGCGCGGCCGAGCTGGAGAACTTCGGGATCGCGTCGGTGCGGCGGCTCCCGGGCAACGTCGGCTACGTCGACACGACCCTGCTCTACCCGCTCGACCTCGCGGCGCCGGCGATCTCGGCGGCGATGACGCTGATCTCGTCCGCCGACGCGCTGCTGCTCGACGTGCGCCGCAATCGCGGCGGCACGCCCGACACGAGCGCGTTCCTGCAGAGTTACCTCGTCGACGAGCGGACCCACTACCTCGACATCTACGAGCGCGAGGGCGACAGCGTCACCCAGATGTGGACGCTGCCGTACGTCCCGGGCCCGAAGTTCGGCGGGACCAAGCCGATCTGGGTGCTCACCGGTCCCTCGACGTTCTCCGGTGGCGAGGACCTCGCCTTCTCGCTGCAGCGGCAGGGACGCGCGAAGACCGTCGGCGAGGCGACGCGGGGCGGCGCCCACCCGCGTGAACAGTACAAAGTGGACACCTACCTGGACGTGACGGTGTCGATCGCCCGTTCGTACGACCCGAAGGCAGGCGACAACTGGGAGGGCGTCGGCGTGGCTCCGGACGTCCCGGTGGCCGCGGACAAGGCGTTCGAAACCGCGTACGCGCTGGCCCTGCGGCACGTTCTCGAGCTCGGCGACGAGGGTCCGCGGCGGGTCGTGGCGGACGAGGCGCGGACGGCACTCGACCAGCTGTAGTCACCCAGGACGTTGGTCCTGTGCCGGACGGGACCAGTTGATCTGGCTGTGGCCGGGGCCCCGGAGCACGCTGGACCACGTGGAGGTCCTTGAGCTAGCGCGGTGGCAGTTCGGCATCACCACCGTCTACCACTTCCTGATGGTCCCGCTGACCATCGGGTTGTCGATCCTGGTCGCGGCGATGCAGACCCGCTGGGTCCGCACCGGCGAGCTGCGGCACCTGAAGATGACGAAGTTCTGGGGCAAGCTGCTGCTGGTCAACTTCGCCATGGGCGTGGTGACCGGGATCGTGCAGGAGTTCCAGTTCGGGATGAACTGGAGCGCCTACTCGCGGTTCGTCGGCGACGTCTTCGGCGCGCCGCTCGCGATGGAGGGGCTCGTCGCGTTCTTCGTCGAATCGACGTTCCTCGGCCTGTGGATCTTCGGCTGGGACCGGCTGCCGAAGAAGGTGCACCTGGCGTGCGCGTGGGCGTTTTCGCTGGCCACGATGGCTTCGGCGTACTTCATCCTGGCCGCGAACTCGTGGATGCAGCACCCGGTGGGCGTGACGTTCGAGAACGGCAAGCCGACCATGAACTCGATCTGGGCGGTGCTGACGAACAACACGGCGCTGGCCGCGATCCCGCACACCCTGGCCGGCGCGTTCTCGGTGGCGGCGGCGTTCCTGGTGGGCGTCGCGGGCTGGCACCTGTGGCGGCGCGGCGACCACTCCGATGTGTGGCGTTCCTCGCTGCGGCTGGGTGGCTGGGTCGGCGTGGCGGCGTTCGCGGTCCTCGCGATCACCGGTGACACGCAGGGCAAGCTGATGTTCGAGCAGCAGCCGATGAAGATGGCGTCGGCGGAAGCGTTGTGCCACACGGAAAAGCCGGCGAGCTTCTCGATCATCGCGATCGGCGACGTCGCGGGGTCGAACTGCGAGGACGTCAAGACGTTCACCGTGCCTGCGTTGCTGTCGTTCCTGGCGCACAACGACTTCAGGACCGAGGTCAAGGGCGTCGAGGACCTGATCACCGAGTACCAGGCCAAGTACGGCACGAACTACCCGGACGACCCGGCGCTGGGTTCGCTGGCGGGCAAGCCGATCGACTACGTGCCCAACCTCCCGGTGACGTACTGGGGCTTCCGCATGATGATCGGCTTCGGCGCGATTTCGGCGGGCATCGGCGTCCTGGCCCTGTGGCTGACCCGTCGCGGCCGCACCCCGGGCAGCCGGTGGTTCCCCCGGCTGGTCCTCGGCGGCATCGCGACGCCGTTCCTGGGCAACAGCGCCGGCTGGATCTTCACCGAGATGGGCCGTCAGCCGTTCGTGGTCGTCCCGAACCCCTCGGGCGTCGACGGCGTGTGGATGTTCACCGCCCAGGCGGTCTCCCACGTGACGACGGGCGAGGTGTGGACGTCCCTGATCGCGCTGACGAGCGTGTACGCGGCCCTCGGGGTGGTGGAGCTGTACCTGATGCGCAAGTACATCCGCGGCGGCGTCGACGCGGTGATGCCCCCGGAGACGACGGCGGACTCCGACAAACCGGGCGAGGACACCCTCGCCTTCGCCTACTGAGGTGTTGACGATGAGTGCCGATGCAATCACTCGCCTGAGTTACCCACAGCACATCTGTGGACAACTCCGCTCGTTGTGGATAACTCACGGCCATCGGCCGGCCGGAGGTGCCCGATGACCCTCGCCACCGGCTGGTTCGTCGTCATCGCCTTCTTCTGGCTCGGCTACCTCTTCCTCGAAGGCTTCGACTTCGGCGTCGGCATGCTGCTGCCGGTGCTCGGGCGCGACAACACCGAGCGCCGCGTCATGGTCAACACCATCGGGCCCGTCTGGGACGGCAACGAGGTCTGGCTCATCGTCGCCGCCGGCGCCACGTTCGCTGCCTTCCCGGCCTGGTACGCGGGGCTGTTCTCGGCCGCCTACCTGCCGCTCCTGCTCGTGCTGCTCGCCCTCATCGGCCGCGGCGTCGCCTTCGACTACCGCGGCAAGGTCGACTCCGAGCGCTGGCGGCGCACCTGGGACCGGGTGATCATGATCGGCTCGTGGATCCCGCCGCTGGGTGTCGGCCTCATCCTCGCCACCACCGTCCTCGGCCTGCCCCTCGACGCCGACGGCAACCGCGTCGGCTCCGCGTTCGCCGCCGTCCGCTGGGACACCCTGCTCGGCGCGCTCGCGATCGCCGCCTTCTCGATCACCCACGGCGCCGCGTTCCTCGCCCTCAAAACCAGCGGTGACCTGCGGGAACGGGCACGTCACCTGGCGCTGAAGCTGCTGCCGGTCGCCATGGTGCCGATGGTCGCGTTCCTCGCGGTCGTCCAGTGGCGCGCCGGGACGCTGTGGACGTTGCTCGCGTTCGGGATCAGCGCCGCCGCCGCGGTCGTCGCCTGGCTGCGGCTGCACGCCGACCGCGACGGGCAGGCGTTCGCCGCGCTCGGCGTGGTCATCGCGGGAGCCGCCGTCACGATGTTCGGCTCGCTCTTCCCGAACGTCCTGCCGTCGACCCTCGACGCGGCCAACACCCTCACCATCGCGGGCGCCGCGTCGAGCCCGTACACGCTGACCGTGATGACGTGGGTGGCCCTCTTCGGTGCGCCCGCGGTGCTGATCTACCAGGGCTGGACGTACTGGGTGTTCCGCAAGCGCATCGGTACTCAGCACATCCCCGCGGTGCATGCGCCATGACAAACTTTCCCGGACGCGCTCCTCTTCCCGCCTCGGAGTCCACAGTGGACTCGGCGCGCCCGGGAAAGGGTCCGCTCGGCGCGCTGCCGGCCCTCGTGCCTGCCGTGCGCCGGGCGCTGGCCCTGGTGGGCTTCCTGTCGTTCCTCCACGCCGCCGCGCTGGTGGCGCAGGCGTTCCTGCTCGCCGACGTCCTCGCGGCGATCGTCGGAGCAGGTTCCGGGGGACGCACCGCCCAGCTGGCCGTGCTGCTCGCGCTCGTCGCGACGCGCGCGCTGACCGGCTGGGCGGTGCGCACGGTTTCCGCCCGCGCGGCCGCGACGGCGCAGCGTGAACTGCGGGCGCAGGCCGTCGGCCACGCCCTGCGCCTGGGCCCCGAGTGGATCGCCCGGCGCGGCCACGGCGAGCTGACCGCGCTCACCACCCGCGGCCTCGACGCGCTCGACGCCTACTTCCGCGAATACCTTCCCGCCCTGGTGACGGCGGCCGTCGTGCCGCTCGGCGCCGGCGTGGCGATCCTGTTCGCCGACTGGCCGTCCGGCGTGATCGTCGCGCTGACCGTGCCGCTGCTGCCGGTGTTCGCCATTCTTGTCGGCAAGTCCACCGCCGACCGCGTCGCCGGCGCGACCGACGCGACGCACCGGATGTCCGAACGGCTCCTGGAACTGGTTCGGGTGCTGCCCGTGCTGACCGCGTTCCGCCGGGCCGCTGCGCAGGCTGAGACGGTCCGCCGGCTGTCCGAACGTCACCGCCGCGCGACGCTCAAGACGTTGAAAGTCGCTTTTTCTTCGGCGTTCGTGCTCGAGCTGATCGCGACGCTGTCGGTGGCGCTCGTCGCGGTTGTGATCGGGGTCCGGCTCGCGGGCGGCCACTTGCCGCTGGCCATCGGCCTCGGCGTGCTGATCCTCGCGCCGGAGTGCTACCAGCCGCTGCGCGCGGTCGGCGCCGCGTTCCACGCCAGCGAGGACGGCGTCGAAGCGGTCCGGCGCGTCGCCGACCTGCTGGCTCTCCCGGTGCGTGCCGAGGGAACCGCGATCCCGGCGCCGGGTGAGCTGCGGGTGTCTTCCCTCCGGGTGGCGCGCCGCGGCGGGTTCACGCCGGACGGCGATTCGTTCGCGGTCCGGCCCGGCGAGACGGTCTGGCTCCGCGCCCCGAGCGGCGGCGGCAAGTCGACGACGCTCTCGGCGTTGCTCGGCTTCGTACCGGTGCACGACGGCGCCATCACGGTCGGCTCGGCGAATCTGGCCGACGCCGACCTCGCGCGCTGGCGCGAACAGGTCGCGTGGGTACCGCAGTCGCCGGTGTTCGCCGGCGGCACGGCCCGCGAGGAAGCAGGCTCCGACGCGGTGCTCGCCGAACTCGGCCTGGCCGGGCTCGGGGACCGGCCGGTTTCCCGGCTGTCGCTGGGCCAACGTCAGCGAGTCGCCGTCGCCCGTGCGCTGCACCGGGTGCGCAACGGCGCTTGGCTGCTGTTGCTCGACGAGCCGACCGCGCACCTCGACGAAGCCGGCGTGCGGCTGGTGCTCGACGCGGTGCGGCGCGCCGTCGGCAACGGCGCCGCGGCGATCATCGCGGCCCACGAGCGCACGGCGGCGGTCGACCTGCCGTCCGACGGCCCGACGGCGCCCCAGACGTCCACAGTGGACGCTCCCGGCGCGCCGCTGGGGTGGCGCGCGCTCCTGGACGGACGGCTCTTCGGCGGCGCCGCGCTGGGCGCGCTCGCGCTGCTGGCCGGGGTGGCGCTGACGGCGACGTCGGGCTGGCTCATCGCCAGGGCGTCCCAGCAGCCCCCGATCCTGACCCTGACGGTCGCGGTGGTCGGCGTCCGCGCGTTCGGGCTCGGCCGCGCGGGCCTCAGGTACGTCGAGCGGCTGGTCACGCACGACGCCGCGTTCCGCATCGCCGGCCGCGTCCGGGTCCGGCTGTGGACCTCGCTGGTTCGCCTGGGGCCCGCCCGGAGCCTGCGCGCGGGCGAGGGACAACGCCGATTGGTCGCCGACGTCGACACCGTGCGCGACCTCCTGCCTCGTGTGGTGTCCCCGCCGCTGGTGGTGGCGCTGGTCGCGGCCGGGGCGATCGCCGTGCAGACGTCGGTGCTGCCCGCGGCCGGCTTGACGCTCGCGGCGGCGGTGGCGCTCGGGTTGTGCGCGCCGTGGGTCGCCCTGCACGCCGAACGGCGGGCGACGTCGGCGCTCGCGGACGGCCGTCGCGAAGTGGCCTCGCGGGTGCTCGTCGTTTTCGAAGCGGCGGCCGAGCTGCTCGCCTTCGGGAGGGATGCGGATCACCGGCGCGCCCTCGCGGCCGCCGACACCCGCTTGGTCACGCAAGCGCGTCGGCAGGCTTTCGGTGCGGGCGCGGCCGAAGCGCTGGTCACGCTGGTGTGCGGAGCGGCGGCGGTCGTCAGCACGGCGCTCACGGCCCAGGCCGTCGCGCGCGGGCAGCTCGATCCGGTCATGGCGCCGCTGCCGGCGCTGGTGCCGCTCGCGCTGGCGGAGGTCTTGGCGCTGCTCCCGCCGGTGGCCCAGCACTGGGACACGCTGCAGCGCGCTCGTCGCCGGTTGGCCGACGTGCCGGAAGAGCCGTTTTCGCCGGTTTCGGAGACGACGGTCGCCCTGCGTGGAGCGGACTTCGGCTGGCCGGACGGACCGGTGGTGCTGCACGACGTCGACGTGGAACTGGCGCCGGGCACGTACGCCGCGGTGGTCGGGCCGAGCGGGGCGGGCAAGTCGACGCTCGTCGCCGCGTTGCTGGGATTTCTCGCGCCCCGCAGCGGCGCGGTCGCCGTCCCGGACGAGGTGGCGTGGGCACCGCAGGAGCCGATGCTCGCGGCGACGACGGTCGCCGAGAACCTGAGGGTGGCCCGCCCGGCGGCGACCGACGCCGAGCTGCGCGAGGCACTGCGCCAGGCCGCGCTCCCCGACGTCCCGCCGGAGACGGTGCTCGGCAGCGGCGGCAGCGGACTGTCCGGCGGCCAGGCACAGCGGGTGGCGTTGGCGCGGGCGCTGCTCGGCGCGCCGTCGGCGGGACTGGTGCTGCTGGACGAGCCCACGGCCCACCTCGACGAGCCGACGGCGCAGGCGGTGCGCGCACACCTGCGCGAGGCGCTGGCGGGCCGGACGGTGGTGCACGTGACCCACCTCGCCGAGGAGGCCGCGGGCGCGGACGTGGTCCTCGAGGTCCGCGACGGCCGGGTGGTGACGAGGGTGCCGGTCCCGTGATCGATTCCCGCTGTGTCCTTGCCGCCCCGCCCCCGCGCCGCGCGATAATGACGGAACTCATGGATCCGACGCTTGCCGCGCGGGCGCTGTCCGCCGCCACCGAAATCACGAGCACCGCCCTGTCCGGCGACGACCCGGGAGCGGTGCTGGACACGGTCGTCGCCCGGGCAGCCGAATTAGCCGACGCGGACCTCGGACTGGCCATGGTGAGCGCCGAGGACGGCCGCGTAGTGGTCGAGTCAGCGCACTACGCCGCCAGCGAGCAGACCGACGACGAATACGCCCAGCCCGGTGACCTGGGTGCGGTCGGCAGCGAAGGCCCGGCCGCCGTCGAAGCGGCCCTCGACGCTGAAGCGCGCATCGACGATGAGGCGTCTCTGCGCGGTCTTGCGCTGTCCGCCGACTCTGCGGCCGGGCGGGTGGCCCGGGGCGGTGAGCCCGTTGCCAGTGCGGACTTCACCGTCGATCCGCGCACCGCGCCCTACGTGCCCGCCGAACTTCACGGCTACGGGCCCTTTGCGGCCGCGCCGTTCGGGTCTGGGGGGCGGGTTCTCGGGGCGCTGACCGTCTACCGGAAGCGGGGGCGGGAGCCGTTCTCCGCCGGGACCGTCGAAATGCTCGTCGCCTTCGCCGCGCAGGCCGGGGTCGTTCTCGCGTTGGCCGAGGGAGCCAATGCACGCCACCGGGTCGCGCTGTACGAAGAGCGGGAGCGCATCGCTCGCGAACTCCATGACGTCATCGTCCAGCGGCTCTACGGCACCGGTATGCAGCTCGACCGGGTTCGGCGCAACATGCGCAAGCGGTTCGCCCAGGCCGACGGGGTCCGGCTGTCCGACGCGATCGACCAGCTCGACCAGACCATCGAGGAAATCCGTGGCACCGTGCGCGCGCTGCGGTCACCGGAGCCTCGCCATGACACCGGGACGCCCACCGATCTCGCCGAGTCGGCTCGCGGCGAAGTGCGCATCGCCGGCGAGCTGCTCGGCTATCCGCCGACACTGGAGCTGTCCGGCGAATTCGCCGACATCCCCGCGGAACGCGCCGACCACATCCGGGCCGCCCTGCGCGAAGCACTGTCCAATGTGGTCAGGCACTCCGGCGCCAGCGAAACCCGCGTGACGCTGACCAGGGACTCCGGCGGCGTGAAACTCCGCGTCCGGGACAACGGTTCCGGCGTGCCCCAAGGCGTCGCCACCCGTGGTCTGCGTCATCTCGCCGAACGCGCGGACGCCGCGGGCGGGAAGTTCTTCCTGAACTCCTCACCCAGTCTCGGCACGCTCGTCGCGTTCGACCTTCCACTCGACTGACCCGTACTCCTGCGCGACCTATCCTTCTCGGGTCATCCAGCCCCCCTTCCTCGCCCTCGCCATGATCGTACCGGCTCGTCGAACATATATTCGACTCACGTTCGAGTGAATCTCTGGCCGGGAAAGCCTGATCGACATGGCGGACCGTGACGAGCACGGGAAAGGTCGCAGCCAACGGCGGATTGCGGACGAGCGGTTACTTCTCGCGCCGCGCGATCCAGGCGGCTGCCTGCGTCCGGCGCTGCATGCCGAGCTTCGCGAGCACCGACGTGACGTAGTTCTTGACCGTCTTCTCGGCGAGGAACAGCCGTTCGGCGATCTCGCGGTTCGACAGGCCCTGGCCGATCAGCTCGAGCACGTCGCGTTCGCGTTCGGTCAGCGTCGCGAGCTCGTCCGTCGGCGGGTGCCGCATCTTGTCCAGCACGCGCGCGGTGCTCACCGGGTCCAGCAGCGACCGGCCGGCCGCCACCTCGCGGACCGCAGTCACCACGTCCTGCCCCCGCACCTGCTTCAGCAGGTAGCCCGCGGCGCCGGCCATGATCGCGCCGACCATCGCCTCTTCGTCGTCGAACGCGGTGAGCATCAGGCAGGCCGGCGGGTTCGGCTTCGACCGCAGTTCGCGGCAGAGCGTGATGCCGTCGCCATCGCCGAGGCGGACGTCGACCACCGCGACCTCCGGCTCGACGTGCATCGCCACCGCCAGCGCCTCTTCGACGCTGCTGGCCTCGGCGACGACCTCGATGTCGGGCTCGTCGCCGAGGAGGTCGCGGAGCCCGCGGCGGACCAGTTCGTGGTCGTCGACGAGCAGTACCTGGATCGGCATACCCCGAGGTTACGGGGTGCGCGGACGCCGCGGTGGCGGCCGGTCGGCACCGTCACACGTGAATTACCTCAAAGGTGTGACTTCGCACCCGTAACATTCCGGCCGTACGCATTACTGGGTTGCGAATCCGCAGGTCGCGGTGGAATCGGGAAAGAATCACGGGACGCGTCGTGCTTGGTGGGGCGCTGGCATTTCCGGAATTCCGGAATGGTCCGTAACGGCTTCGCCGAGGTGGCGATACTAACCACGCAATCGCCCCCGCTTCCGTTCGGAAGGAATTCCGTTGTCCCTGTTTCGTCGTGCCCTGACGGCGGCCGTCGCCGTCGCCGGGCTCGCTCTTCTCGGTCCCGTCCCCTTCGCTTCCGCGCAACTCGCGACGCCGCTCGTCGGCGACAAGAACTGCGCGGACTTCCAGTACCAGGAGGAAGCCCAGGCGGTTCTCGACGCGACGCCGGGCGACCCCAACGACCTGGACCGCGACAAGAACGGAATCGCCTGCGAGACGCTGCCGCACCGCCCGCACCAGCAGAGCACCCCCACGACGACGTCGAAAAAGCCGGTCAGCACCACCCATTCCGCGCCGAAGACGGCCACCAAGAAGCCCGCCACCGGCAGCCAGGTGAAGGTCAAGCCGGTCGGCGGCGTCGCCACCGGCGGTGGTGAGCCGGCGGAAGACGTCCCCGGTTTCCTGGTGCTCAGCGGCACGCTGCTCGCCGCGGCGGTC
Organism: Amycolatopsis sp. NPDC026612; assembly: GCF_040638285.1. NCBI lineage: Bacteria > Bacillati > Actinomycetota > Actinomycetes > Pseudonocardiales > Pseudonocardiaceae > Amycolatopsis > Amycolatopsis sp. NPDC026612. Next base: position 19,117 of record NZ_JBEZYB010000042.1, on the reverse strand, counting down.
TCCGGCGGCATGGTGCTCTACCTGCGCCGGCGCCCGAGTTGAGGCACCCGCGCCTGTGGCCCGCGGTCACGGCGGTCGCCGCCGCGCTCGGCGTGGTACTGGCCGTGGCTCTCGTCCTCGTCCTGTCGCCGAAGGCGCCGCAGGAGATCGCCCCGGCGAGCCCGGCCGCCACGAACCCGGGGGGCACCGCGAGCATCGCGCGCACCACGGCTGAGACCGCCGACGGCCTCCCCGCGGCGAAACCGGCGTCCCTGACCATCCCGGCGATCGGCGTGCGGGCCGACGGGATCACGGATCTCGGGCTGACGCCGGAAGGTGCGCTGGAAGTCCCGGCCGACGCGACGACGGTCGGCTGGTTCACCGGCGCGCCGTCGCCCGGGGAGGCCGGTCCGGCGGTGCTGGCCGCGCACGTCGACTACAAGCACGTGCCCGGCGCCTTCTCCCGGCTGAAGGACCTGCGCCCCGGCGAGCAGGCCAGGGTCGGCCGCGCGGACGGCCGGATCGCCGTCTTCACCGTCTACCGCGTCGACCGCTACGCGAAGACCGCGTTCCCCACCGACCAGGTGTACGGCGACACGCCGGCGCCCGAACTGCGGCTCATCACCTGCGGCGGGGCGTTCGACCGGGCGAGCGGCAACTACCTCGACAACGTCGTGGCCTACGCGAGGCTCACCGCCGTCGAGGCCTGAGCCAGCTCGATCCGCGCCAGCTCGAGCCGCCGGTAGGCGCGCTCCTCGAGCGACCAGACGTCCAGGACGTCGCCGTCGAGCTCGGGGTACGCGATCACCAGGTGCTCGGTGTCGTCCCCGCGGTAGGTGACGTCCACCGGGAGCCCGGCTTCCAGCTGCCAGCAGAGCTGTTGCTGCTTCGGCGTCAGCCGGCCCGAGTAGCGGTCGCTCATCGCCCGCGCGAGCTGGCCGCGCAGCAGGGCCGGACCGCTCGCCGGGGCGGCCAGCAGCCGCTCGGCGTGGGCGGCGGGATCGGGCGGCAGCTCGCCGGGTTCGGGGTCGCGGACGACCACCGTCGGCTCGGCCTGGTCACGGGCGGGCAGCACGATGCTGCCGTCCGCGGTGTGGCGGGTCGGCGCGTAACCGGCTTCACGCAACGCTTCCAGGGTGCGCAAAGCATCCACAGCGGACGTCAACACGGTCGGGGCCACCGCGCGCAGGCCGAGTTTGGCGAGCTTGCGGTGCGCGGCGAGTTCGGCCAGCACGGCGGGGTCCCCGACGACGACGCTCGCGACGTCGATCACCTGTGCCTCACCGTGCCGCCGCGCGACGTCGTTCACCAGGTACACCAGCGGCTGCGGCAGCTCGCCCGCGGCGATGGCGGCCAGGTCCTCGAGCAGTTCGGCGGCCGTCGCGCCCTGGTCGAACGCCCGCCGCACGGACGCGGGGGAGAAGCGCCAGCTGGTCGCGGTGCCCTGGGTTTCGCGGTCGGCGACGCGGTCCAGCAGCGCGGCGAGCCGGGCGTCGGGCGAGCCGGGCACGATCGCGGTCAGGTCGGTGCCGAACAGCGCCGTCGTCCGCGCGCGGGAAACGAGTTCGTCGGTGACTTCGACGAGCCTTTCCGAGGTGAGCAGGGCGCGGCCGGCCGCGGTCGCCGCGCCGTGCGCGACGACGCCGAGCAGTTCGCCCTCGGACAGTGCGTCCCCGACGCGCCCGGCGAGGTCGTCGGTCGGCAGCATCGGCGCGTGCCACCCGGCGAGCCGGGTCAGCGCGGCGGTGTCGGTGATCGCGTCGCCGGGACCGAGTCGCGCCAGCAGCCGCACGACCAGCCGCCGCACCAGCGCCTCGACGTCGGTCTCGAACTCCGGTGGCTCCGGGTCCCACCAGGTCGTCAGCAGCAGGCGGTACAGCAATCCCGGTGCGGGCCGGGCGAGGTCCGGGTCCGGCGCGAGCGTGGGCGGGGGCGCCTTCTGCCCGCGACGCGGCGGCGGTGGCTCGTCGGCGAGCAGCAGCCCGGCCTGCACGGCGAGGTCGATGGCCAGCTCGATCTCCGCGGGGGTACCGCCGGTGTCCTTGGCGACCTTCTTGATCAGCCGGGCGCCGATCGTGCCGTCCTTGAGCAGCGGCAACGGTTCCGCGGCGGCCAGGTCGAGGATCGCCGACACGCGGTCGAGCAGCCGCAGCGCGGCGGCCGACGACGCCGCTTCGGCCGCGTCCGCCCCGGTGTGGGTGACGGCGTACTCGGGTTCCACGGGCGTGAACGGCAGCTGGTGGTCCGGCCCGCGCAGCGCGAGCGACACCTCGATCGGCATGGCCACGGTGCCGAAGTAGGTCCCGAACAGGAAGCCGTGGTCGAACGCCCAGCCCGCCGGGGCGAGGCCCTCGACCTCGGGAACGCCGTCGGCCATGTCCAGCAACAGCTTCCGCGTCTCCTCGGGCGCGGTGGCGAAGAGTTCGCGGACGCTCTCGCCGTCCCGGAAGAACCGCACGAGCCCGAGCAGGAGCTCCGGCTTCCGGGCGGTGTCGGGCAATCCCAGCGCCCGCGCCAGCTTCGCCAGCCGGGTGGTACCGAGCTCCCCGAGCAGGTTCGCCACCGGCTGGCCGAGCCCTTCGGCGTGGAAGCCGGTGCGGTGCAGCAGTTCCGGCAGGGTGATGCCGTCGTGGGACGGCCACAGCAGGGCGCGCTCGGCCAATTCGTCCACTGAGGACTCGATGGTTCCGGTGTCCGTGCCGAGCAGCCGGGCGACTTCGCCGACGGACGCGGGCCGCCGTCCCAGTGCATACAACAACTGGACGGCCCGCACGACCTGCACCAGCGGCATCGGCAACCCGACCAGCGCCGCATCGACGGACCCGGCCGACGACAGCCGCGCGGCGACGACGTCGAGCCGCCGCGGCCACGGCTCCTGCAGCACGTCCGGCCGGTGGGCCAGCACCTTCGCCAGTGCGTCCTTGTCCAGGCCCGCGAGCCTGCCGAGCAGTTCGTCGGCGGTGGTCATCGGCCCAGGTTAAATCACCGCTCGCAGGCGTCGACGACGTCCGGCCGGGAAAACCGGCGAAGCCGTGCTCGCCCACCTGCGCGCGGGCTGAGCCGGTCCGGTTCACTGGACGGCATGGCTATTCCGGAGCTCGCCCTGCGCCAGATCGAACGCTGGTGCGCGCGGCGCGTCCCCGAGCACCTGCACGACCGGATCCGGGTGGAGTGCCGGACCCGGGGCCGCACGGTCACCATCGTCGAACGCCGCGCGCCGCAGGCCGGGCCGGACTGGACCGAACAGAAGATCGCGCAGCTGCGGCTCGACGAGTTCGGGATCTGGTCGGTGTTCTGGGCCGACCGGAACGGGCGGTGGCTGAGCTACCCGGACGCCCCGGTCGCCAGCACGCCGCCGGCGCTGCTCGCCGAGATCGACCGCAACCCGGACGGCGTGTTCTGGGGCTAGGCAGGCGGCGGGAAGCGGACCTCGTTGCGGTCGATCTTCGCGTGCGCCGCGGCCGCCAGGTCGACGCCGAGGCGGTCGGCCAGCTGCAGGAGGTACAGCGTGACGTCCGCGATCTCGTCGAGCACCTTCCCCTCCAGCGACGGGTCCTCGCGCCACGCGTCGGATTCCTCCGGCGTGAGCCACTGGAACAGCGAGGTCAGCTCGCCGACCTCGCCGGAAAGGGCCATCACGAGGTTCTTCGGGGTGTGGAACGGCTCCCAGGCGCGGGCTGCCGCGAAGCCGCGGAGGCGCCGGGTCACGTCTTCGAAGGTCACGGGCGCGATTATCCCGGCGCTGACCGGAGCGACGTCCCGGTGGTCACGGTGCGCTAACGGCCGTATGGCGGATTGGCGTTGACCGGTGAATCTCTCACTCAATAGGTTGCCCTTTGTCGGGATGCTTGCGGGGCCCAAGGCTGGGAAAGGAACGTCTTGAAGTACCTGCGATCCGTCCGCGGCCGCATGCTGGGCATCGCCTTCATCCCCGGCGGCGCGCTCGTCGTGGTGGCCGCGGTGATCGCGGTTTTGCTGGTCCACCAAGCGGTTCGGACCCGCGACCTGGCGATGGAGACGGCGGCCGTCGCGGACCGGACCGCCCGCGCGGTGGTCACCCTGGAGGCGGAGCGGAGTGCGGCGATGGCCGCGCCCGACCAGCGGAGCGCCGTGTACGCGAGTTACACCCAGCGGATCGAAGCCGTCATCGCCGGCCTGCGCGACTACGCGCGCCACGCCCCGGATGCGGAGTCCGCCTACCAGCAGACGACCGCCGTCGAACTGCTTTCCGTCGCCGAAGGCATGGACCGCTCCGATTCCCTCGCTCTGGCCGGGCTCGACAACGTGACGCGGGGGTCGTTCACCTCCGCCGTCGCCTCCTACCGGGCCGATCTGGCCCGGGTCGTCCCGCAGCTCACCGAGAGTGGCCGGATGGCGTACGAGTCGCTCACCCGCAGCGCCGAATGGAGCAGGCTGGCCGCCGCGGAGAATGCGTTCACCGCCGCTGAACCGCTGCCCGTGCCCGAGTCCGCGTGGCGCAGCGCCGCCTACGCCGTCTCCGCGCAGCTCGGCCTGCTGTACACGCAGCAGAGCCAGTACGCCGTGCAGCTGACCCTCGACGACGGCCGCCGCACGCTCGCCGGCGCCCTCGCGGCGGGGACGGCGCTCCTGCTGTTCGCCGGGCTCCTGATGGTGGTGGTGCGTCGGCTGGTGGCGCGGGTGCCGGTTCCGGTCGTCCCGATCATGGTGCCGACCGTCCGCGCGGCCATCCCGCGTCCCCGCCACGCACGGTCACGACGGCCGGGGCTCCCGGAACCGTGGCCGCTGAAAGCCGTGCTCGACGACTTGCGGTCTCCATGAGCCGCTCACTCAACGTCATGGATTACTCCGAAAAGAGCACGCGGTTGGCCCACACGCGTGGCCGCGGCTGTCAGGCAGACTGGTGCGCGTGAGTCCCCACTCGGATCTTCGCCCCTACCTGCGCACTTTGGACGCGGAGACGCTGGCGGACCTGCTGCACGCCCAGGCCGAGCGCGACCCCGAGCTGTGGCATTCCCTCGAACTGCGCGCCGCCACCCAATCCGGTGATGTCAGTGAGGCGCACCGGCTGCTGGACACCGCGGTGACCGACGGGAACGCCGAGTACACCGCGAAGGTCGGCGCGGTCCTGGACACGCTGCAGCGGATGCTCGACGCCGGCAGCCGCGCCGACCTGGCCCCGCTGGCCCGGCGCACGGTCGACGACATCAGCGAGGTGCTGGAGCAGTGCGGCGACCACGCCGGCGACCTGGCCGACCGGCTGGACCGGGCCGTGGAGCTGTACGCCCGCGCGTGCACCGCCCGGCCGCCGGACCCGGAGAAGCTGGCCGACTGGATCATCGAGGTCGAGTTCGACGGGCCCGGCCGTCCGGTGATCGACCTCGCCGAGTTCGCGACGGCGCTGGGCGAACGCGGTCTGCGCCGGATCAAGTCCACTGTGGACGACGTGCTCGCCGCGAACGGGCCGGGGCACCGCCGCGACGTGGCCGAACGGCTGCGTGAGCAGCTGGCCGAGGTGCTCGGCGACGTCGACGAGCTGGTGGCGATCCTGTCGGCCAAACCGCCGCGCGTGGACGTCAGCCTCAAGATCGTCCGCGTGCTGCGGGCCGCGGGGCGGCACAGCGAGGCCATCGCGCACGCCGCCCGCGCGCTGACCCACGACAAGCAGCCGCCGCCTGAGCCCGAGGACGAGACGTCGCGCCGTCGCAAGGAGTTCGACGCCCGGCCGGACCGCGAGACGTACGCCGCGCTGCGTGAAGCCGCGCAGGCCGCCGGGAAGTGGACGGCGCAGCGCCGGGACGCTCTCGCCTGCCTGCGCGAACGCGCCGCCGAGAGCGTCGAGCAGGCCGGCGAACTCGTCCGCGTGCTGCTCGACGACGGCCGCCCGGACGAGGCGTGGCGCGCCTGCGTGCGGTTCGGCGCGTCCGGAGAGCTCAAGCTCGAGCTGGCGGAGCAACGGGCGGCCGAGCACCCGGCCGAGACGATCCCGGTCTTCCGCGAACACGTCGACGAGCTCATCGAGCGCAAGGACCCGCAGGCCTACCAGGAAGCCGCTCGCCGGCTGAAGCTGTTGCGCACCTTGCACAAGCGCGCGGAAACGGCCGAAGAGTTCACCGCCTACCTGGCCGCGTTGGTGGAAACCCACCGGCGGAAAACCCGGCTGATCACGGAAATCCGGACCGCTCGGATCGCCTTGCCGAAAGCCGTAACCTCCTCGCGCACCCCTCGTTGACCCAGGTGAACCGGTGTTACACGTGCACCGGGACACCGTGAGCGCGCCCAGTGTCGCGGTGGCCCGGTTCCGTCGCTCCGCTCGGCGCCTCCCCGCCGGCACGCGACGGGACCCGCGCCAGGGCCACCGCGACCGGCTCGCGGTGACAACCGGGGCTGTGCCACCCGGACCCCCGGGAGCAACCGGCGAGGTGAAAGCATGAAGGCATGAGCCCGGTCAGTCGCGCCCGCAAGAAGCCGCCGCAGCCCGTCACCCACAGCGTGACCGGACTGTTCAAGGACGTCCTGAACGACTTCTCGGCGTTGGGCGCCGACCCCACGCCGGTCGATGTCGAACTGCTCGCCTCCGAGGTGCTCGGCCAGTTCCACGACCTGCCCGTCGAGGAGGGCGAAGAGCCACTCGGCCTGGAGCTCATCGCCTTCGCGCAGCGCAAGATCACGCCGGGGGCCGCCGCGCTGCTGGCCGCGCTGAAGGTCGTCGCCGAGACCGACGTCGAGCGCAAGGCCGCCGACGCCGGGCTGCAGGTCGTCCTCGGCCGCGGCATCCCCGAGCCCGCCTGGGCCGGCGGGCTGGGCCGGATCACCGCCGGCGAGTGCTGGCGGACCGGTGACGTCTACGGCGACGAGTCGTCCCTGCTCTGCGTCTTCTCCCACGGCGACCAGGCGTACGGCCTGCTCGCGCTGCTCGACTTCACCGAGGGCGGCCGGGTGCGCGACCTCGTCGTGATCGATGGGCCGGCCGATGTCATAGCCGAAATGCGGCAGCAGTCCGACGCCGACCCGGAGCTGGTCGTCTTCGAGGCGGTCGACCCCGCCGAGGCGCACCGCCTGATCGCGGACGGCCTCGCCGCGACCGACCACCTCGACGAAGCCGACGTCAGCGAGGACTACGCGCGCTTCCACGCGGTCGCGCTCCTCTGGTGCCGCGCGCTGCCGGAGCCCGCGCTCGTGCCCGAGATCGCCGAGTGGTCCGACGCCGAACGCGCCGCTGTCGTCGAGCAGTTCGTCGCGGCCAGCGGTGAGGACGCCGGCGCCGCCCGCGCGCTCGGTGCCCTGCTGCTCGAGCACGGCCTGCGCACCGACCCCGGCAACCCGCTGCGCGTCGGGCCGGAGAAGATCGCGCGCTTCCTCGAGGGCCTGCTGGGCGAGGAGTACGCCCTCGACGCCGACCACGAGGACGCCGTGGAACCGGTCGTGCTGGCCTGGGTGCAGTGGACGGGCGAGCGGGCGGGGCTCACCGAGACCGCGATCGCCGGGCTCGACGAGGCCGTCGCCGACTACCTGAGCGAGTACGCCGACGAAGACGACTCCCCGCTGGAGCGCTACTTCGCCGACACCGGCGACCTGTCGCCGGCCGAACTGGCCGACGCGCTCGAGCGCCGGATGTTCGCCGTGCCGTCGCTGACGACGGAAATCGACGAGGAAGAGGTCGACCTCGACCCGGGCGACCCCGACCAGCGCCGCGCGCTCGTCATCGCCGAGGCCGACGAGGACGAGGAAGAGCAGCGGCTGATCCTGCGCGCGACGATCGTCGACCAGCTGTGGGACAACGAACCCGCCGAGGTCTGGCCGGCCGTCGAGCGCCTGCAGGAAGGCGAGCTGGACCGCGGCGAAATCTTCGAGCAGCTGATCGACGCGCTGGAAAACAGCCTGCTGGACGGGGACGACCTGGAATACGACGCCGACGCCTACGTCGAGGCGCTGGCCGAGCTCTGACGGCTAGGGGAGCGGGCCCGCCTGTTCGGCGGGCTTCGCCTTGCGCCGGCGCTCCTGCAGCCGGTCGTCGAAGTCGACGACGAACGTTCCGGCGGCCATCGCGAGCAGCAAGGCCAAACCGAGCACCGCACCGACCCACGTGAGGATCATCGTGAACATCGTGGGCCTCCTCCCCAGCTCAGAGCCGTTTTCCTGGCTTCTTCAGGGTCGCTTTCCCAAGCGTCCGGGGATATCGGCCAACCGGTTACGGCTGAACACCGCACCTCGGCCGATCGGCCGGAATCCGGAGCGGAGAGTCGCCGGGTCGCGACGAATCGTGGCCGCGCACTCGCTCAGCGTGCGAATGCGTGGCATGTGGGTGACGGGCCGTGTGACGGGTCCGACGAATCAGAGCTTGCGCAGGCGGACCCGGTTGATGGCGTGGTCGCAGTCCTTGCGCAGCACCAGCGTCGCCCGCGGCCGCGTCGGCTTGATGTTCTCCATCAGGTTCGGCTCGTTGATCGAGTGCCACAGGTGCCGGGCCTCGGCGCGGGCCTCGTCGTCGGGCAGGCCGGCGAAGTGGTGGAAGTGGGACGCCGGGTCCGCGAACGCCGTGTGCCGCAGCTCGAGGAACCGCTCGATGTACCAGCGCTGGATGTCGTCGGTGTGCGCGTCGACGTAGATGGAGAAGTCGAAGAGGTCGGACACCATCAGCCGCGGCCCGGGCTGCAGCACGTTCAGGCCTTCGACGATGAGGATGTCCGGCTGCTGCACCACCTGCTCCTGGCCGGGCAGGATGTCGTAGGCCAGGTGCGAGTACACCGGCGCGGCGACGCGCTCGGCGCCCGACTTGACCTCCGTGACGAACCGCAGCAGGGCCCGGCGGTCGTAGCTCTCCGGGAAGCCCTTGCGGTGCATGATCCCGCGTCGCATCAGCTCGGCGCGCGGGTACAGGAAGCCGTCGGTGGTGACCAGGTCGACGCGGGGGTGGTCCGGCCAGCGGGCGAGCAGCGTGCGCAGGAGGCGGGCGGTGGTCGACTTGCCGACCGCCACACTCCCGGCGATGCCGATCACGAACGGGACCTTCGTGCCGCGGGAGTCGTCACCGAGGAACGTCGTCGTCGCTTCGTAGAGCCGCTGGCGCGCGGCGACCTGCAGGTTGATCAGGCGGGACAGCGGCAGGTAGACGTCGGCCACCTCGGCCAGGTCGACCTGCTCACCGAGGCCGCGCAGCCGCAGCAGTTCGGCCGCGGTCAGCGGCAGCGGCGTCGAACTGCGTAGTTCTTTCCATTGTTCCCGGTGCAGCTCGACATACGGGCTGAGTTCGCGGACCCGGGTCATCGCATACTCCTCCGGCCGTCGCCTGCACTGGCGTACGTTCTCCTGCCCGGTCAACGGTAGGGCTTACGGCTCGTGAACGCGCTGTGATGTAGTCCACCCCCTATCCAGGGTGGATCACCGAGCGTCACGATTCCCGGAAGACTTCTTCCCACGCCGCCGCGACCTGCCGGGCACAGGTCGCGGGGTCGACGCCGCCGACGCCGGTGCCCAGCCCCGGCATCGCGATCGTGGCGACGGACTCCCGCACCGGGCCGTGGTCGAGCCGGCCGTCGCGCCACGTCAGGAACACCGCGCGGGCGGCGAGGTAGGGGTGGACGGTGTCGGCGGGCAGCCGTTCGCCGGGTTCGCGCATGGTCGGCGCGCTGATCAGCCAGGCCGGCTGAACTTCGCCGGTCGGCACCACCACGGCGTCGCCGATCGGCAGTTCCCCGCCGTGGAAGGCCAGGACGGCGCTGCGGACGCTCTGCTCCACGCCCGGGAACGCCCGCGCGTAGACGGCGTCGATGCCGCCGCGCATCCAGCCGTAGGAGTTGGCCGGGCTGACCACGGCCTGGGCGGCGACGTCGAGCACCGACCCGCGGTGCACGCGGACCCGGCCGGCCACCGACTGCGTGGCCGTCGTCCACGCGGCGGCGAGGGGTTCATCGACGGCGCACAGCACCAGCTCCGGTGCGCGAGGGGAGAGACCGGCTGACCCGGTGCCCTCACGGCCGGCGTGCGTGCCCGATTCGGCGGTCACGCCCTCAGCATCGCAAAAAATGCCACCCGGCGTAACCGGTTCCCGTACCGGCTGTCCGAGTGAATGTCGCCACGGTGCGGCCCCGTAACCTGGGAGCTGTGTCACGGATCGCATACTTCGGCCCCCGCGGAACCTTCACCGAACAGGCCGCGCGGGTGCTCGCCCCCGGCGATGAGCTGCTCCCGGTCGAGACCGTCCGGCTGGCGATGACGGCCGTCCGCACGGGCGAGGTGGACGCGGCGTGCGTCCCCATCGAGAACTCGGTCGAAGGCGTGGTGCCCGCCACGCTGGACGCGCTCAGCGAGTCGACCCCGCTGGTCGCGGTCGCCGAGGCCATCCTGCCGGTCCACTTCAGCGTGCTGGCCCGGCCGGGAGGTGGGGCGATCCGGACCGTCGCCAGCCACCCGCACGCGCTGGCCCAGGTCCGCGAGTGGCTCGAGGCGAACCTGCCGGACGCGCACCCGGTGGCGTCGTCGTCGACGTCGGCCGCCGCGGTCGGCGTGCTGGAGGGCGACTTCGACGCGGCGGTCTGCGCGCCGGTCGCGGTCGAGCACTACCCCCTCGAGGTGCTGGCCACCGAAGTCGCCGACGTCACCGACGCGGCGACGCGGTTCCTGCTGGTCCGCCCGCCGGGCGAGCTGCCGGAGCCGACCGGCGCCGACCGGACGTCCGTGGTCGCGGCGGCCGCGAACCGCACCGGCACGCTCGCCGAGCTGCTCACCGAGCTGGCCACCCGCGGCATCAACCTGACCCGGCTCGACGCCCGGCCGACGCGCAGCAACTTCGGCGAGTACCGCTTCTTCATCGACTTCGAGGGCCACGTGGCCGAGCCGCGGATCCTGGACGCACTGACGGCGTTGCGCCGGCACTGCCGCCAGCTGCGGTTCCTCGGCTCACACCCGCGCGCCGACGGAGCGCGCACCACGATCGAGCCCAGCTTCGGCAACGACGACTTCATCGAAGCGGCCGTGTGGGCCGACGCGGTCCGCAAGGGGGACCTGGCGTGAGGCTGCTGCTCATCCGCCACGGTCAGACCGAAGGGAACGTCCGCGGCGCGCTGGACACCGCCCTGCCCGGGCCGCCGTTGACCGAGCTCGGCCGCACGCAGGCCGGCCACCTCGCGGCGCGGCTGGCGGGGGAGCCGATCGTCGCGGTCTACGCGTCGCAGGCGACGCGCGCCCAGCAGACGGCGGCCCCGCTGGCCGCGCGGTTCGCGCTCGACGTGCAGGTCGTCGACGGCGTGCACGAGGTCGTCGCGGGTGACCTGGAGGGCGCGACCGACCACGCGTCGATCCGGACCTACATGGGCACGGTCCGGCGCTGGACGCTCGGCGAGCTGCCCCCGGCGCTGCCCGGCGGCGAGAGCGGCACGAGCGTGCGCACCCGGATGCTGGACGCGGTCGGCCGGCTGCGCGCCAAGCACGAGCAGGCCGACCCGGACGGCGTGATCGCGCTGGTCAGCCACGGCGGGGCGATCCGGCTGGCCGCGGAGTGGCTGGCTCCGAACGTCCACGCGGACGTCGCCAACGCGGCCCTGATCCCGAACACGGGTCTCGTGGAGCTGGTGGCGCGGCCGGAGGGCCAGTGGCGGTGTCTGACCTGGGTCGACACCCCGCTCTGAAGATCACCGAAGTGTGATTCCGTCACGTTTAGAACACGTCTGGTGGGGAATTTTCGGAACCGGCCAACCTGCCCGCGATCCGGTACGTCTACCCAGTAGCACCACACCAGGGAGGCGATAGACATGGTTCGGACGAAGCTCTCACGGTTGTTCCCGGTCGTCGCGGCTTCGGCGGGCGTTCTCGCGCTGGCCGCCTGCGGCAGTGGCGGCACGACGCCCGCGGCGAGCAGCTCGACGCCGTCGACCTCGGCGTCGCCGACCTCCACCACGGTCACCACCACCGCATCGACCCCGGGCAGCACGCCGGCCGCCGCGCCGCCGGTCGCCCAGCCCGCCGACAACGGGCTCTGCAGGTCCGGGGACGTCAAGCTCGCGCTCGGCCAGGGCGATGCGGGTGCCGGCTCGGTCTACCGGCCGCTGCTCATCACGAACTCCAGCTCGAAGCCCTGCACGATCCAGGGGTTCCCCGGCGTGTCCTACGTGGCCGGTGCGGACGGGCACCAGGTCGGCAAGGACGCCTTCCGCGAAGGCACCAAGGGCAACGCCGTCAAGCTGAACCCGGGCCAGACCGCGGCCGCTGACCTGCGGCTCGTCAACGTCCAGAACTTCGACCCCGGCACCTGCCAGCCGACGCCGGTGAAGGGCCTGCGGATCTACCTGCCGCAGGAAACCGCGTCGAACTTCCTGCCCACCGAAGGCACCGGCTGTGCGGGCACGAACATCCCGGGCAACCAGCTCTCGGTGAAGACGGTCCACCCCGCCTGACCCGGCCTGGTCAGACCCGGGCGCAGATCTCCTTCGCCTCGGTCAGGTGCCGCTGGCCGGAGATGTCGTTGAAGTGCAGGCTGAGCACCATCCGGCTGACCCCGTCGATGTGGTCGGCCAGCGGCTGGTAGTTCGCGTTCACCTGGGCGGCGGCCGCGGACAGCTCGCGCGCCGCCACCATCCGGTGCAGCCGCTCGGAGGAGAGTCCTGGCGTCAGCGCCGGCTGCGTGTCCCGGCTCGTGTCGGGCAGCTCGCCCACGCGGTCGAGCGCCTGGCACGCCGCGACGGCGTCTTCGAGTGCGCCGGCGTGCACCCCGGACAGCCCCCACAGGAGGCCGAGCACGCTGCCGCCCAGCACGAACCCGGCCACCGCGCACAGCACCGGCAACCGGCGTGACGGCGCGGGCTGCGAGGACCCGGCGGAAGACTCGTCGAAGTCGGGATCGGCCTCGGTGCCGGTCCCCTGGTCCACAGTGCGCATGGCTGCCTCCTCCCCACGGGGGTGAGCAGATATTTCAGCTCACAATCACCGGTCGTGGTGCGTCAGCGCCGCGGCTGAGTCCGATTTGTCACCGAGGGAGAAGCGCCGCAGCGCGCCGAACGCGAAGGCGGCGATCGCCAGCATCGCCACGCCGGACACGGCGAACGTCCCCGCGGCCGCGCCGAGCCGCTCGGTCAGCACGCCACCGAGCAGCGCGCCCAGCGGGATCGCGCCCCAGACGACCGTGCGCCACACCCCGAGCACCCGGCCGAGCAGCTCGCCGGGCACGAGCGTGTGCCGGGCCGTCGCGAGCACGACGTTCACCGCCACCACCGCCGCCGCGAACAGGCCGAACAGCGCCGCGCCGGCGACCGGCGAGCGCACCAGGCCCATCCCGCCGAACCCGAGGCCGCAGCAGACGATCCCGCCGACGACGACCGGGAGCCGGCCGGTCGCGCGCACCAGCCGTGGGGCGACGCCCGCGCCGAGCAGCCCGCCGATCCCGCCGACGAACGCGAAGAACCCGAACGTGGCGTCGGACAGGTGGAGGTCCTCGAGCGCGTACAGCACCAGCTGCGCCTGCGCGAGCTCGCTGACCAGGCTGAGCAGCCCGGCCACGGCGACCAGCCGCAGCAGCAGGGGGTGCCCGCGCAGCCAGCGCAGGCCCTCGGCGAGCTCGGTACGCAGTTTCGCCGGCCGGACCGGCGTCTCCGCCTTCCCGCGGTAGGTGCCCGCCAGGCCGAGCAGCACCGCGGCCGCGATCGCGAAGCCCGCGGAGTTGAGGATGAACGGGAAGGAGGCGAAGAGCGCGAACGTCAAGCTGCCGACCGGGCCGCCGAGGAACGTCTGGCCGACGATCTCGCAGGCCTGCAGCTTGCTGTTGGCCGCGTCGAGCGAACCGTCGCCGACGACCGCCGGGATCAGCGCGTTCGCCGCGCTGTCCGCGATCGTCTCGGCCGTTCCGATGACCAGGGCGGTCAGGTAGACCAGCCAGATCGTCATGGCGCCCGCGGCGACGAGCACGGCCAGCCCGCCGACCGCGACGGCGCGGGCGGTGTTCGCGACGATCATCGCGCGCCGCCGGTCGATCCGGTCGACCAGCGCGCCGGCCACCGCGGCGAACAGCAGCCAGGGCAGGAACTGGGTGGCGGACAGCCCGGCGATGAGCACCGGATCGCGGGTCAGGGTCGTGGCCAGCAGGGGCAGGGCCACCTTGCCGATGCCGTCCCCCAGGTGCGACGCCGCGCTCGAGGTCAGCAGCCACGTGAGTCTTCGCGCGTTGTGCATCGGGGCCCCCGGCACTTGTCCCAGTCACCCAATGACTTCGGGTACAGGATAAAGGCGTCGTCACCCGATTGTGGTCACGGTGTCACTACTGGTGCGCGCTCAGCCCCAGCCGAGTTCGTGCAACCGGGCGTCGTCGATGCCGAAGTGGTGGCCCAGCTCGTGCACGACGGTGATGAGGACCTCCTCGACGACCTCGTCCTCGTCCTCGCACATGGCCAGGATCGGCTGCCGGTAGATGGAGATCCGATCGGGCAGCACCCCGCCGTAGGACGACGTCCGCTCGGTCAGCGCGATCCCGTGGTAGAGCCCGAGGATGTCCGGCGCCTCGTCGTTGAACTCCTCGACCAGCACGACGACGTTGTCCATCGCGCGGGCGAACTCGGGCGGCACCTCGTCCAGGGCTTCCGAGACCAGTTCTTCGAACCGCGTCCGGCTCATTTCGACGGGCATCAGCCGTTCTGCTTCGTCGACGGAGGGGCGGAGTTCGCCGTGGTGGGGCCACCGCCGCCGTCCGACGGCGGGCCACCGTCCTGCGGCTGGCCGCCGTCGGGACCCGCCGGGGCAGCCTTGAGGCTGCCGGTCACCGCCTGCAGGCCGCTCTTGTCGGGCAGGGCCGCCGCGACCTTGCAGTTGACCTTGCTCGAGCCGGCGTCCCAGCTCTCCTGCTCCCGCAGGTCCCAGGTCAGGATCAGTTTCTTCGCGTCGAGGTCGGCGCCGCCGGTGTAGTCGGCGGCGGCCTTGGTGCACTCGGTGTCGAGCCAGGCCTTCTGGTCGTCCTGGGAGGGGTAGGCGTCCTTGAACTTCGACTTGAGGTCGAGGGTCGCGACGATCTCGTACGAGTGCGGTTTCGTGCAGTCGATCGGATCGCCGACGCCCTTGCCGAGCAGCGCGAGGCAGGTGCCCGGCTCGAAGACCAGCGACTGGTCCTGGTCCTTCGCCGGCCCGGTCGTCGGCAGCAGCTTGCCGCCGGGGCCCGCCCACTGCAGGCCGCACCGCAGCTGGCGGTCGCCGTCCTCCCACTGCGACGGCGTCGGGCGGAGCAGGTTCGTCGTGAGCTTGCCGTAGGGGTCGAGCTTGTGCCCGAGGTACGGCTTCACGTCCGCGGTGCACTTCTGCTGCGCGATCTGCTGCCAGTGGTCCAGCCCCGGGACCGGCGCGCCCGCCGGGTACTGGGCGCCGATGTCCACGAGCGTGGTCACCTCGAACAGGTGTGGCTGGGTGCAGGCCACCTTCCGCGCGTCGCTCGCGTCCGGGTTGTCCCAGGTCAAGCAGCTGCCGGGCGGGGAGTGGAACGCCTCCTGGGCCGCCGCGGAGAGCCTGCCGGCGCCGCCGCCCGCCCCGCCGGTGATGCCGCCGCTCCAGGAGAACACGGCGCTGAGCGCGAGCGCGATGAGCGCGCCCGCGAAGATCCCGCCCATCACGACGCGGGTACGCAACGTCTGCGTGGCGGTGGGGAACCGATCGGCGCTGGGAGACATCGCAGTCCATGATGCCCGCGCCGCGCATGACGTGCGCGGTCCGGGGGTTGCTGATGCGGCCGAAAGCAGGCCGGCCCCCTCGGCGGCAAGTAACTTTGGCCGAGAAGCAGTTCGGCCGTGACTGTGGTCGGATCAGCAACAATCGGCACAGTAGGGTGGTCACGGTTTCGCGGTGGCCGGTGATTACGGAGCGCACATGACGCAGGACAACAATACTGGGGACCAGCCGCCCCCCGAGCCGCCGAAGCGCGGCTCGATGAGGTTCCAGGACTCGAACACGCAGCCCCGCGAGCCTTCGCTGGCCGAACAGCGGGCGCGGCGGCAGGCCGTCGTCCAGGAGGAACGCGACGAGGAGCTGGCCCGCCAGGCCGACGCCAAGGCGGCGACGCGGCGCAAGATCCTGATCGGCAGCGGCGTCACGGTCGGGCTCGTCGGCCTGGTCGCGACCTTCTACACGGTCGCGAAGCCGAACGACGTCACGGCCGTCTGCACCGACGCGAGTGGCGTCGTCCAGAACGACGACAACTGCGACGAGAACTACGTGACCAGCCACGGCGGCTACCACAGCGGTGGCTTCCTGTTCCTGCCGATCCCGGGCGGCGGCTACAACAGCTACCGCTACAACTACGGCGGCAGCGGCGTGGTCGGGCAGCGGGTGACCGGTGGCTCCTACGACCCGCCGTCGTCGCGCAGCAACGTCAACACGAAGTCCGGCAAGTCCGTCCAGCGCGGCGGGTTCGGCATCAGCGGCAAGAGCAGCGGCACCGGGGGTACCGGTGGCAGCGGCAAGAGCGGGGGATCGTAGGTGTACCGGGACCGGCGTGAGCCGCGGCGAGACTGGCAGCGGATCGTCGAGGAGCAGGGGCTCGTCTACGGCACGCCGGCCCGCGACAGCAGCGGCCGGGTGCGGCCGTACTGGGACGAGTCGGTGCACTACGTCTTCGACATGGACGAGGTCCTCTCGGTCGAGGCCGACGTCGAGCTGCTGCACTCGATGTGCCTCGAAGCCGTCGACAACGTCGTGACCACCGAGGGCTACCAGCGGTTCGGCATCCCCGAGTGGGTCTGGCCGCACATCGCCGAGTCGTGGAAGCGGCAGGACCCGCACGTCTACGGCCGGTTCGACCTGCGCTACGACGGCAAGTCGCCGGCGAAGCTGCTCGAGTACAACGCGGACACGCCGACCACGCTGCTGGAGGCGTCGCTGCTGCAGTGGCACTGGAAGACCGACGTCTTCCCGGACGACGACCAGTGGAACTCCATCCACGAGAAGCTCGTCGAGCGCTGGGCGCAGCTGCGGGACAAGCTGCCGTCCAACGAGCTGCACTTCACCTGGTCGGCGGCCGACCCCAGCGGCGAGGACAACGTCACCACGGCGTACCTGCAGGAGACCGCGGCCGAAGCCGGCCTGGACACCGTGGGGCTGGCGATCGAGGAGATCGGCTGGGACCCGGTGCTCAAGCGGTTCGTCGACCTCGAAGAGCAGCGGATGGCGACCGTGCTGAAGCTGTACCCGTGGGAGTGGGTGGTCGACGAGGAGTTCGGCCGCCACGCCGTCGAGTCGCTGCCGCGGACGCTGTGGATCGAGCCGCTGTGGAAGATGATCCTCTCCAACAAGACGCTGCTGGCGATCCTGTGGGAGAACTACCCGGGCCACCCGAACCTGCTGCCCGCGTTCGCCGACGACCCCGGCATCCTCACCGAGTACGTCCGCAAGCCGAAGCTGGGCCGCGAGGGCGCGAACGTCCAGATCGTCGCGACCGGCTACGAGACCCAGACCGACGGCGTCTACGGCGCGGAAGGCTTCGTCTACCAGGCGTTCGACCCGCTGCCCGAGTTCGACGGCTACCGGCCGGCGCTCGGTGCGTGGATCGTCGGCGACAGCTCCGCCGGGCTGGGCATCCGCGAAACCGGCGGCCTGGTCACCGACGACGGTGCGGCATTCGTCCCACACCGCATCGTCGAGTCGTGATACAACACCGTCGCTGATCAGCTCTTTTTCCCTGGGAGACAATTCGTGAACACGACCCTTGCGCTGTCCGACACGTTCGGCTCCGACCTCGTGCGGGGGATCGGCGCGATCCTGCTGTACGGCGTCATCGGCCTGCTGCTGATGTTCGCCGGCTTCTGGGCGATCGACTGGACCACGCCCGGCAAGCTGTCGAAGCTGGTGACGCAGGGCCTGCCGAACGCGGTGATCGTGACCGCGTCCGGGCTCCTCGCGATGTCGTTCATCGTCGTCGTGGCGATCTTCAACTCGGCGAGCGACCTGACCGAGGGCCTGATCACGTCGCTGGTCTACGGCCTGCTCGGGATCGTCGTCCAGGTGGTCGGGGTCCGGCTGCTGGAGTGGGCGACCCGCATCGACGTGGCCTCGACCATCGAGAGCGAGAAGTTCGCCCCGGTGAGCATCGTCGTCGCGGCGGCGCACATCGGCCTGGGTCTCGTGGTGGCGGTCGGCATCTCCTGAGCCTGGCTGCGTTCGCCCGTTCGCACTAGCGTGGGGTCCGTGCGCCTGCTGAGGACACCGGACGACCGGTTCACGGACCTGCCCGACTTCCCCTTCGAGCCTCGCTACGCCGAACTCGCCGACCCCCACGGGGGTGTGATCAGAGTCGGCTACGTCGAGGCGGGCCCGGCGGACGGTCCGGTCGTGCTCCTGCTGCACGGCGAACCCAGCTGGTCGTACCTGTACCGCAAGATGCTGCCGGTGCTGGCCGGGGCCGGACTGCGCGCGATCGCACCGGACCTGGTCGGCTTCGGCCGCTCCGACAAGCCGGGCGCACTGGCCGACCACAGCTACGCCCGGCACGTCGAGTGGATGCGCGGGTTCGCGTTCGACGCCCTGGACCTGCGCGACGTGACGCTGATCGGCCAGGACTGGGGCGGTCTGATCGGGCTGCGGATGGTCGCTGCGGAGCCGTCCCGGTTCGCGCGGGTGGTCGCGGCGAACACCGGCCTGCCGACGGGCGACGTCGACATGCCGCCGGTGTGGCACTCGTTCCGCGAGGCCGTGCAGAAGGCGCCGGTGCTGGACGTCGCCCGGTTCGTGCAGTCGGGCTGCCGGTCTTCGCTGTCGGCTGCCGAGCGGGCCGCGTACGACGCCCCGTTCCCGAACGAGATGTACAAGGCCGGCCCGCGGGCCATGCCTTCGCTGGTGCCGTACCGGCCGGACGACCCGGCGTCGGAGGCGAACCGAGCGGCCTGGAAGACGTTGACGGAGCTGGACATCCCGTTCCTGGTGGCGTTCTCCGACGGCGACCCGATCACGGCAGGCATGGCGCCGATCCTGCGGCGCTCGATGCCGGGCGCGCAGGGGCTGGAGCACCCGGTGATCGCCGGCGCCGGGCACTTCCTGCAGGAGGACGCGGGCGAGGAACTGGCCGGGCACGTGGTGCGGTTCGTGCGGGGCTGAGCTGAGCCCGACCGCCCCAATGTGGCCTTGGTTGCGTTCAACGCACCCAATGTGGCCTTCGGTGCGTTCAACGCACCGAAGGCCACAGTGGGGGGCGCCGGTCAGC
>NZ_JBEZYB010000041.1:0-71503 GCF_040638285.1 Amycolatopsis sp. NPDC026612 | reverse complement strand
GGACGAACGTCGTCTCGTTGCGGAACCCGCCGAGGGTGTTGAGAGCCACCTTCAGCGTCGGCGGCGGCGCTTCCCCGCGGACGCCGGAGATGCGGCGCTGGTCGCCGCGCAGCCCGGCCACGAGCGAGAGGTCCCGGTCGGCTTCCCGGCCCGCCGCGCAGTGCCGGTCGAACCCGCAGCCGGCACAGGCCGGGCGTTCGTCGGCCCACAGCGGGACCGGCAGCCGCGGCGGCCGCCCGAGCAGCCGGGCGCGCAGGCGGTCCACCAGCGGCCGGAAGTCCTCGACGCGCAGCGTCCGGGTGCCGCCGTCGCTCAGCCGGAGGTGCAGGTGCGGCCCGGCCGGCCAGCCGGCCCGGCCGACCGCGTCGGCGCACGCCGTCAGCCGGACGACCGCGGCGGGCGTCGCTTGCCGAACCGGCGTCGCGTCGTACACCTCGTAACGGCCTTCGGCGTCCTGGACCAGGAAGTCCGCCTGCGCCGAGAACTCGCCGTCGAGGAAGACGGCCCGGTGGATCACCGGCACACCGGACCGCAACGCCTCCTCCGTCGCTTGCGCGGCGAGAGCGCGATCCTGGACGTCGATCTCGGCGACCTCGCGTCCCGCACCGCGGAACCGGGCGAGCATCGCCGCCGCCGTGGCCCGCCGTCGCCGGCTCTCCGGCTCGCCGGGACCGGGCCGCGGTGCGCCCGGCAGGCCCGCGGCCAGCGCCTGGGTGAGGATGCTGCGGTGCTCGCAGTCGAGCAGGTCGGCGAGATCGGCTGGGGTGACCATCGCCGGGCAGTCTGACACGGCCGTCGCGACGTGTTGCCCGACACGCCGGGCGTACGTCACTCCGGGAACCACTGGGCACCCGCGTTCGTTGCCGTTATCCTACGGTACCGTAAGTTACGGTCGCGTAGGTAAGAAAGGACACCCATGCCGGTCCCCGAAACGACCCGCCTGCTGCACGAGCTGGAAGGCACGGTCGAAGAGAACCTCAACCGGCACCTCGCCGCCGCCCAGGAGTGGATGCCGCACGAGTACGTCCCGTGGAGCCAGGGGCGCGACTTCGCCGAGCTGGGCGGTGAGGCGTGGGATCCGGAGCAGTCCCGCGTGACCCCCATCGCGCGGACGGCGCTCGAGGTCAACCTGCTCACCGAGGACAACCTCCCCAGCTACCACCGCGAGATCGAGCGCGCGTTCGGCCGCGACGGAGCCTGGGGCACCTGGGTGCACCGGTGGACGGCCGAAGAGGGCCGCCACGGCATCTGCATCCGCGACTACCTGCTGGTCACCCGCGCCGTCGACCCGGTCGAGCTGGAGCGGATGCGGATGGAGACCATGCAGGCGGGCTACGACACCGGTGACAAGCCGCTGCTCAACGTCTGCGCGTACGTCTCGTTCCAGGAGCTGGCCACCCGGCTTTCGCACCGCAACACCGGCCGCTACACCCAGGACCCGCTGGCCGAGCGGCTGCTGGCCCGGGTGTCCACGGACGAGAACCTGCACATGGTCTTCTACCGCAACCTCGTCAAGGCGGCGCTGGAGATCTCGCCCGACGCGATGGTGCGCGCGATCGCCGACGAGGTCCTGAACTTCGCGATGCCGGGCGCGGTCATCCCGAGCTTCCAGCGCAAGGCGGCGCTGATGGCCAAGGCCGGCATCTACGACCTGCGCATCCACCACGACGACGTCGTCCAGCCGCTGCTGCGGTACTGGAAGGTCTTCGACCTGACCGGCCTCGGCGCGGTCGGCGAAGCCGCGCGGGAGGAACTCGCCACGTTCATCAAGGGGCTCGACACCCAGGCGTCCCGGTTCGAGGAACGCCGTGACGCCACCGCCGCGCGCCGGGCGGCGCGGGGCATAGTGGACGTCTGAGCCCTGCCCGCCGGAGGTCGCCGTGCCGCACCGAGGTCGCGTTCCCGGTGCCACCGGACCGGTGCTGGGCCGCGCGCTGCGGGTGCTCGAGGCGTTTTCGCCGGACCGGCCGGCGCTGCGGCTGAGCGAGGTCGCGCGGCGGACCGGGCTGCCCGCCGCGACCGCGCACCGGCTGCTGCGGGAGTTCTGCGAGTGGGGCGCGCTCGAGCGGGACGAGAACGGCGTCTACCGCGTCGGGCTGCGGCTGTGGGAGCTGGGCTCACTCGCGCCGCGGGGCCTCGGCCTGCGTGAACGCGCTCTGCCGTTCCTCGAGGACCTCTCGCAGATCACGCGGGAGAACGTCCAGCTCGCCGTCCGCGAAGGCACCGAAGTGGTGTACATCGAGCGGATCGCCGGATCCGGGGCGGTGCCCGTGCTGACCCGCGTCGGCGGGCGGTTCGCGCTGACCGCGACGGGCGTCGGGCTCGTCCTGCTCGCCCACGCCCCCGCCGAGGTGCAAGAGGACGTCCTCGGTCGCCCGATCGAGCGGTACACGAGCGAAACCGTGACCGACCCGGACCGGGTGCGGCACCTGCTGGCCGACGTGCGCACCCACGGGTTCTCGATCAGCGAGCGCCAGGTGACCCTCGACAGCCTCTCGGTCGGGGCGCCGATCCAGGACGCGCGGGGCCGGGTGGTCGCGGCGGTGTCGCTGGTCGTGCGGTACGGGAGCGTCTCGCCGCACGCACTGGCCCCGCTGGTCATGACCAGTGCGCGGGCCATCTCGCGGGCGCTTTCCATCTTATGAAATAGCCCTTCGTGGCGCCGGGGCCGTTCCCACAGGCTGTGACCCGGCCCACCACGAAAGGACGTCCCCGATGAGCGCCATTCCCCGCGACCAGTGGTACGTCGCCGCCTACGGCTCCGAAATCGGCCAGGAGCTGTTCGGCCGCACGATCTGCGGCGAGCCGATCCTGTTCTGGCGGACCCGCGACGGGAGCGTGACCGCGATGGCCGACCGCTGCGTGCACCGGCGGTTCCCGTTGTCGCAGGCCCCTTCGCGGCTCGTCGACGACCAGGTCGTGTGCGGCTACCACGGGTTCACCTACGGCGTGGACGGCAAGTGCGTCGCCGTGCCCGGGCAGAGCCGGGTGCCGCGGACCGCGCGGCTGACGCGCTACCCGCTGGTGGAGCAGGACTCCTTCGTCTGGGTGTTCATCGGCGACCCGGCGAAGGCCGACGCGGCGGCGATCCCCCGGGCGCCCTGGCTCGCCTCGCCGGACTACACCACGGTCCGCGGGATGGAACCGCTCAAGGCGCGGTACTCGCTGCTGGTCGACAACCTGCTGGACCTGTCCCACGAGACCTACCTGCACGGCGGCTACATCGGCACCCCGGAGGTCGCCGAAACGCCGATCACGACCGAGGTCGACGAGGACGCCGGCATCGTCTACGTCTCGCGGCACATGGCCGACGCGGCGTGCCCGCCCTTCTACGCCAAGTCGACCGGCCTGGAGGGCCGCATCACCCGCTGGCAGGACATCGAGTACACGCCGCCGTGCCTGTACAAGCTGCACAGCCGCATCGCGCCGGTCGGCTCCGTGCCCGACCCGGACGGCAGCGACCCGGCCGCCTTCCACGTCGAGGTCGTCTACGCGATCACCCCCGAGACCGAGCACTCGACGCACGACTTCTGGGCGGTCGCCCGGGACTTCGCGCTCGACGACGAAGGCGTCTCGGCCTTCCTCGCCGAGAACAACCGCACGGTCGTCCTGCAGGACGTCGAAGCGCTCGACGTCCTCGAGCGGGTGATCGCCGCCGAACCGGCGGGGTACCAGGAGCTGTCGGTCAACATCGACACCGGCGGTCTCGCCGCGCGTCGGATGCTGCAGCGGCTGGCGGCGCAGGTGACGTCGTGACCCGGCCGATGCTCGCCGGGGACCGCGTCAACCGGATCCACTGGGTGCTCGGCACCGACCGGCTGCGCGCGGTCTGCCACTGCGGCGCCGAGCGCGAGTTCGACGACCCCGTGCAGCTGTGGGACTGGCTGCTCGCCCACCCCGAAGGACACCGATGACCCTCGAACTCCTGGTGGACCGCAAGGAAAAGGTGGCCGACGGCGTCGTCCGGCTCACGCTCCGCGCGCCCGGCGGAGAGCCGCTGCCGCCGTGGGAGCCGGGCGCGCACGTCGACCTCCTGCTGCCCGGCGGTGTCGTGCGGCAGTACTCGCTGTGCGGCGATCCCGGGGACACGTCGGCGTACCGGGTGGCGGTGCTGCGGGAGACCGACGGCCGCGGCGGCTCGGCCCACGTCCACGACGCGCTGCTCGCCGGGCACCGCGTCCGGGTGGACGGCCCCCGCAACCACTTCGCGCTGGTGGACGCCGAGCGCTACCTGTTCATCGCCGGCGGCATCGGCATCACCCCGATCCTGCCGATGCTCGACCGGGTCGCCCGGGCGGGCCGCGACTGGCAGCTGGTCTACGGCGGCCGGACGCGCGCGTCGATGGCCTTCACGGAGGAGCTGGCCCGCCACGGCGACCGCGTGACGCTGTGGCCCCAGGACGAACACGGGCTGCTCGACCTGCCCGGGTTGCTGGCCGATCCGCGACCGGGGACGGCGGTGTACTGCTGCGGCCCGGAACCGCTGCTGGCGGCGGTGGAGTCGTTCGCCCCCGCCGACCTGCACGTCGAGCGCTTCACACCGAAACCGGACGACGGCGCACGCACCGCGTTCGAAGTCGAGCTGGCCGCGTCGGGCCGGGTGCTGCCGGTGCCCGCGGACCGCTCGATCCTGGAGGTGGTCGAGGAAGCCGGGGTCACGGTGCTGTCGTCGTGCCGGGAGGGAACGTGCGGCACCTGCGAAACCGGCGTCCTCGGCGGGACGCCGGACCACCGCGACTCCGTGCTGACCGCGGACGAGCGGCTGGAGAGCGAGGTCATGATGCTCTGCGTGTCGCGCGCGTGCACCCCGCGGCTGGTACTCGACCTCTGACGCAGCGTCACTGCGCGGCGGGCCGGGCCGATCTGTAGTGGTATTGGCGGGTGACGACGTTTCAGTCTTTCCTGGACAAGGTGGACGAGCGGGTGGGCGACGGGCTCGAGAGCGTCCTGTGTGCTCACCACCGGCGGCGGCTGCGCGGGCTCGGCTGGGGTGCCGTTCTCGAACGCGGCGGGGCCGGCGACCCGCTCGGCGGCCGGGGTCCGGTTCGCGACGGCAACCGCGTCGAGGTGCTGATCGACGGCGAAGAGTCGCTGCCCGCCGTTGCCGAGGCCATCCGGAAGGCGAAGTCGTACGTGCACATCGCCAACTGGCACGCCAGCGCCGACTTCCGGCTGACGCGGGAGCCCGGCTCACCCACCCTGCGTGAACTGCTGGCCGAGACCGCCGCGCGGGGCGTCGAGGTGCGGGTGCTGCTGTGGGCGGGGCCGCCCTTTCCCGCGTTCCAGCCGTCGCGGAAGCTGGCGCGGTCCGAACGGCGGAAGTTCACCGAGGGCACCGATGTGCGCTGCGTGCTGGACGCCCGCGAACGGACCCTGCACTGCCACCACGAGAAGCTGGTGATCGTCGACGACGCCGTCGCGTTCGTCGGCGGGGTGGATCTCACCGCGCTGGAAGGCGACCGGCACGACAGCCCGGACCACCCGCCGCGCACGATCGGGTGGCACGACCTGATGTCCCGGCTGGAGGGCCCGATCGTCGCCGATGTCGCCGACCACTTCCGCCGGCGGTGGACCGAGGTGGCGGGCGAGGACCTGCCGGCGCCCGCGGTGCCCGACCCGGTCGGCGACAGCCGCGTCCAGCTGCTGCGGACGGTCCCGAACGACACCTACGACTTCCTGCCGAAGGGCGAGTTCACCGTCCTCGACGGCTACCTGCGCGCGCTGCGCTCGGCGCAGCGGCTGATCTACCTGGAGAACCAGTTCCTGTGGTCGCCGGAGATCGCCGAGGTGCTGCTCGACAAGCTGCGGAACCCGCCGGACGAGGCGTTCCGCGTGGTCCTGCTGCTGCCGCGCAAGCCGAGCAACGGCTCGGACACCACCCGCGGCCAGCTGGGCCGGCTGCTCGACGCCGACGACGGCCACCACCGCCTGCTGGCCACGACGATCAGCGCCCACGACGGCGATTCGGCGGCCCCGGTGTACGTCCACGCGAAGCTCGGCATCGTGGACGACTCGTGGCTCACGGTGGGCTCGGCGAACCTGAACGAGCATTCGTTGTTCAACGACACCGAGGTGAACATCGCGACCGACGACCCGGAGGTGGTCCGGGCCACCCGGCTGCGGTTGTGGGCCGAGCACCTCGGACGTCCGGTGGCGGAGCTGGCGGAGCGGGAGCCGGCGGACATCGTGGACCACCTGTGGCGGCCGCTGGCCGAGGAGCAGGCCGAGCGGGAACGCCGGGGTGAGCAGCGGACCCACCGGCTGGTGCTGCTGCCGGGCGCCTCGCGCCGCGCGGCCCGGCTGCAGGGGCCGTTGCGGGGACTGCTCGTGGACGGCTGAGCGCTACCGGATCCGCAGCTTCCGCATCAGCTTCAGCCCGGAAAGCATGCTCTCGACGTACTTCTCGTAGCCCTGCCCCGGCCGCGGTCCCATGACCTGCTTCTTCAACACCGCCAGGTTCTTCACGTCCGTGTACTTGAGCAGCCCCTGATCACCGTGCCGCGCCCCGACGCCGGAGTTCTTCACCCCACCCGACGGTGTCCCCTTCGCCGCGTACGCGGTCGCGAGGACGTCGTTCACGTTGACGTTGCCCGACTCGATCCGGGCCGCCAGTGCCCGGGCGGCCGTGACGTCCGCACTCCACACCGAGGCGTTCAACCCGTAGTCGGTGTCGTTCGCCAGCGCCACCGCTTCGTCGACCGTGCGGTACTTGTGCAGGGCCACCACCGGGCCGAACGTTTCCGTGACGCCGCAGAGCATGTCCGTGGTGACGCCCTCGAGGATCGTCGGCTCGAAGAACGCCGGGCCGAGGTCCGGGCGGGACCTGCCGCCGCAGAGGACCGTGGCGCCCTTCGCCACCGCGTCGTCCACATGGGACTTCACCCGGCGCATGTGGTCCACCGACACCAGGGAACCCATGTCCGGGCCGAAGTCGTACGCCGCGCGGACGTCGAGGGCCGAGGCCGCCGCCACGAACGCCGTCTTGAACTCCTCGTAGCGGGACTCCGGCAGGTAGATCCGCTCGATGTGCATGCAGATCTGGCCGGTGTTGCCGAACGCGCCGAAGATCGCGCCCGGTACGGCCTCCGAAAAATCGGCGTCCGCCAGCACGAGCATCGGGTTCTTGCCGCCGAGCTCGAGACAGCAGCCGATGAGGTTGCGGCCCGCTCGCTCGCCGATCACCCGGCCGGTGGCCGTCGAACCGGTGAACATCACGTAGTCGGCGTGGTCGATCAGCGTGGGGCCGACGTCGGGACCCTCGCCGCACGCCACCTGGAACAGCCCTTCCGGCAGGCCCGCTTCCTCCAGGAGCCGGACGCCGTAGAGCGGGGAGAGCGCGGTCTTGTTGTCGGGTTTCAGCACGACCGCGTTGCCGGCCATCAGCGCCGGGATCGCGTCGGAAACACCGGTGGCGAACGGGAAGTTCCACGGCGCGATGATGCCGACGACGCCCTTGGGCTGCCGGATCTCGGTCGACGTCGTCAGCAGGGGCACCGGGCCGCCGCGCCGGGCCGGCGCCAGCAACCGCGCCGCCCGCTTCAGGTAGTGGCTCATCACCATCGGCGGGTCGCAGGTCTCCTCGATCGCCATCCGCCGGTTCTTGCCGCTTTCGACCTGGATGAGGTCGGCGACGGCCCGCGCGTGCTCGAGGAACAGCGCGTGCGCCCGCTTGAACACCGCCAGCCGCTCCTTGAGCGGCGTGGCCGCCCACTTCCGCTGGGCCTCGCGCGCGACGGCGAACGCGCGCTCGATGTCGTCGGTCGTCGACTGCGGCAGCTCGACGAGCAGGTCGCCGGTGTAGACCTCGGTGAGCTTCCAGGTCGCCCCGGACGAACCCGGCACGCGGGCAACGAGCTGCTGGAGGAACGCGTCGGTGACCGACGCGGGGCGGGTGAGTCCGAGCGGTGTGAGGGTCATGACCGGCTCCCGAGAACGAGCTGGGCGCCCATTTCCCCGATCATGATGCAGGGCGCGTTGGTGTTGCCACCGGTGATCGACGGCATGATCGAGGCATCGCAGACCCGCAGTCCGTCGACGCCGCGCACCCGCAGGTCGGGGCCGACGACCGCGAGTTCGTCGACGCCCATCCGGCAGGTGCCGACGCCGTGGTAGACCGACGTCGCCCGGTTGAGGATCGCGTCGCGCAGCTCCTGGCCGCGCAGGTCCTTGCCCGGGTGGATCTCCTCCTTGACCGCGCCCTTGAACGCCTGGGACGCGAAGATCTCGCGGACCATCTCCGAGCCCTCGCCGAGCAGCTCGAGGTCGGCCGGGTCGGACAGGTACTGGAAGTCGATGAGCGGCGGCGCCGCTGGGTCGGCCGAGGCGAGCCGCAGCGTGCCGCGGCTCTTCGGGTAGATCAGCGTCGTCAGCACGGTCAGCGCGCCGCGCTTGTCGACGGCGTGCCGGATCGGCGCGTCCTGGTTGGGCGAAACGTACGCCCAGGGCAGGAGGTGCAGCTGCAGGTCGGGGATCGCGCCGGCCTGGGAGGTGCGCAGGAACGCGACCGCCTCGAAGACCGAGTTCGCCAGGAACGTGGTGCCGGGCCGGAGCAGCTCCCTGGCCAGTCCGCGGGCGAAGTACGGCGCCGTGCCCTTGTGCTTGCTGGTCGACACGCGGAACGTCAGTGCGTGGAACATGTGGTCGTGCAGGTTGTCCCCGACGGGCAGGTCGGCGACGACGTCGATGCCGTTTTCCCTGAGGTGTTCGGCGTGGCCGATGCCGGACAGCATGAGCAGCTGCGCGGAGCCGATGACGCCGGCGGACAGGATGACCTCCTTGCCGGCGCGGACGGTGCGCCGGCGGCGGCCGTCGAGCACCTCGACGCCGACGGCGCGGCCGTTCTCGAAGAGCACCTTCTCGACCAGCACCCCGGACTGCAGCTGCAGCGACGGAGGCGCGAGGTGGAGGTAGCCGCGCGAAGCGCTGTAGCGCAGGCCGTCGGCGGCGTTCTGCTGCATCCGGCTGACGCCTTCTTGGGACTCGGCGTTGTAGTCGTCGAGGATCTTGCAGCCGAGCGCGTCGGCGGTGGCGTCGACGAACTGCAGCGAGCCCTCTTGGGGGTTCTTCGCGCGGGTGACCCGGATCGGCCCGCCCGCGCCGCGGAACGCGTTCTCGCCGTCTTCGAAGTCTTCCATCCGCTTGTAGGCGGTGTTGACGCTGTCGGCGTCCCAGCCGGTGTTGCCCTCGGCGGCCCACGAGTCGAAGTTGGCGCGGTTGCCGCGGACGTAGACCATGCCGTTGATGGAGCTGGAGCCGCCGACGACCCGGCCGCGCGGCACCGGCATCCGGCGATCGAGAACGTGTTTCTGCGGCACGCCGTAGTAGCCCCAGTCGAGCGGCTTTTTGAGCTGCGGCACCGCGTGCATCGGGCCGACCAGCCCGGGTTTCTTGACCAGCAGCTGCTGGTCGCTCTTCCCGGCTTCCAGGACGATCACGCTGGCCCCGGCCTGGGCCAGCCGGCCGGCGATCGCCGCTCCCGAGCTCCCCGACCCCACCACGACGTAGTCGGCTTCGTCCGCCCGCGGCGCCCGCTTCGCCATTTCCGCTCCTCGGTCAGGCCGGCCACGCAAACTATAACGTGTTCTAGTTCGAGCCAACCGTATCGCCCCGACCCCCGCGAACGCAACGGCCGGACCGGCGGAGCGGGCTTCAGCCCCAGGTCAGGAAGCGGTAGTGCAGCCCCGTCGACGACTCCTGCCACTCCCCGGCCGACTCCGGAGCGCGGCCGACCTCCGGCGCGTGCGTGTCCCCCGCGAAGGACTCCCGCAGCTCGGTCACGACGATCCGGTCCGCGAACGGCAGGGCCGCCCGGTACACCGCCGCGCCGCCGATCACCCAGACGTCCCCGGGCACCGCGGCCAGCGCCGAAGGCAGGTCGGCGAACGTCTCGGCCCCCTCCTGCGGAGTGCCCGAGAGCACGAGGTTGCGCCGGCCCGGCAGCGGCCGGAACCGCGGCGCCAGCGACTCCCAGGTGCGGCGGCCCATCAGCACGGCCGCCCCGGCGGTCAGCGTCCGGAAGTGGCGGAGGTCTTCGGGCAGGTGCCACGGCAATGCGCCGTCACGGCCGATGACGCCGTTCGCCGACTGCGCCCAGACCAGCCCGATCACACCGCCACCGGCGCCTTGATGCCCGGGTGCGGGTCGTAGCCGTCGAGCGAGAAGTGCTCGTAGGTGTAGCCGAACAGGCTCTCCGCCGGCTTCAGGTTCAGCGTGGGGAACGGCCGCGCGTCCCGCGCCAGCTGCGTCCGCACCTGCTCGACGTGGTTGTCGTAGATGTGGCAGTCGCCGCCGGTCCAGACGAAGTCACCGACGCCGAGGCCCACCTGTTCGGCGATCATGTGCGTCAGCAGCGCGTAGCTGGCGATGTTGAACGGCACGCCGAGGAACAGGTCCGCGCTGCGCTGGTACAGCTGGCAGGACAGCTCGCCGCCGGCGACGTAGAACTGGAAGAACGCGTGGCACGGCGGCAGCGCCATCCGCGGGATGTCGGCGACGTTCCACGCGGACACGATGATCCGGCGGGAATCCGGGTTCTCACGCAGCGTGCGCAGCACCTCGGCGATCTGGTCGACGTGGCCGCCGTCCGGGGTCGGCCACGACCGCCACTGCACGCCGTAGACGGGGCCCAGATCACCGTCGCCGTCCGCCCACTCGTCCCAGATCGTGACGCCGTGCTCCCGCAGCCACGAGACGTTCGCGTCGCCGCGCAGGAACCACAGCAGTTCGTAGGCGATCGAGCGGAAGTGCACCTTCTTCGTCGTGATCAGGGGAAAGCCCTCGGAGAGGCGGTAGCGCAGCTGGTGCCCGAAGATCGACCGCGTGCCGGTGCCGGTACGGTCGCCCTTGCGGGCGCCCGTGTCGAGAACGTGGCGAAGCAGGTCTTCGTACTGCGTGTCCGGCATGCCGCGAGCCTAGCCATGCCGCTGACTCAGCGTGAACCCCGGCTGGGGACGCACACAAGGGGACGCACCCGGGCCATAACTTGACCCATTCCAGAAAACGCCCTAGGGTCACCGGTGATGTCGGACTTCGAAGCACAGCTGCGGGCGGTCTCGCTGCGGGTCACCCGGCCCCGGGTGGCCGTGCTCGCCGCGCTGCGCGACCATCCCCACGTCGACACCGAGACGGTGATCGACCTGGTGCGGGCCGAGCACCCGACGGTCTCGCACCAGACGATCTACGACGTGTTGCGGGCGCTCACCGACACCGGGCTGGTCCGGCGCATCCAGCCGGCCGGCGCGAACGCCCGCTACGAGTCACGGGTGGGTGACAACCACCACCACGTCGTGTGCCGTTCGTGCGGGGCGATAGCCGACGTCGACTGCGCCGTCGGCCACACCCCCTGTCTCACCGCCTCGGACGACCACGGTTACGTGATCGACCAGGCGGAGGTCGTCTACTGGGGCACCTGCCCCGAGTGCGCGGCCGGACGCCCCCGAAATGATTCGCCGCTCCCGGAAGGAAGTAAATGAGCTCCACCCAGGACAACCCGTCCAGCGCGCAGGGCGTGGACAAGAAGGCGGCGGCCGGTTGCCCGGTCGCACACGACTCGGTGACCTCGCACGGCAGCGAGAGCGAAAACCCGGCGATCGACTCGCCCGAGCCGAAGACGGGCGGCCGTCCGCGCACGAACAAGGACTGGTGGCCCAACCAGCTCGACCTGTCGGTGCTGCACGCCCACTCCCCCAAGGGCAACCCGCTCGGCGAAGACTTCAGCTACGCCAAGGAGTTCGCGAAGCTCGACGTCGACGCCCTCAAGCGCGACATCACCGAGGTGCTCACCACCTCGCAGGACTGGTGGCCCGCCGACTTCGGGCACTACGGCGGCCTGATGATCCGCCTGAGCTGGCACGCCGCGGGCACCTACCGCATCCACGACGGCCGCGGTGGCGCCGGGGACGGCAACCAGCGCTTCGCCCCGCTCAACAGCTGGCCCGACAACGCCAACCTCGACAAGGCGCGCCGTCTGCTCTGGCCGGTCAAGCAGAAGTACGGCCAGAAGATCTCGTGGGCCGACCTGCTGGTGCTCGCCGGCAACGTCGCCCTGGAGTCGATGGGCTTCAAGACCTTCGGCTTCGGCTTCGGCCGCGAAGACGTCTGGGAGCCCGAGGAGATCATCTGGGGCCCGGAGGACGACTGGCTGGGCGACGAGCGCTACGTCAGCGATTCGGAGATGGCCCCCGAGGTCGGCGCGACCGAGATGGGCCTCATCTACGTCAACCCCGAGGGCCCCCGCGGCAGCGCGGACTTCGAGGCGGCGGCGCACTTCATCCGCGAGACCTTCGGCCGGATGGCGATGAACGACGAGGAGACCGTCGCCCTCATCGCCGGCGGCCACACCTTCGGCAAGACCCACGGCGCCGGCATCGCCGACGACCACGTCGGCCCGGAGCCCGAGGGCGCGAACCTGGAGGCGCAGGGCCTCGGCTGGCTGAGCACCCACGGCAGCGGCAAGGGCCCGGACGCGATCACCAGTGGCCTCGAGGTGACGTGGACCGACAAGCCGACGCAGTGGAGCAACCGCTTCTTCGAGATCCTGTTCGGCTTCGAGTGGGAGCTCACCACGAGCCCCGGCGGCGCCAAGCAGTACGTCGCCAAGGACGCCCCGGAGATCATCCCGGACCCGTACGACCCGAACAAGAAGCACAAGCCGACGATGCTGACGACGGACCTGTCGCTGCGCTTCGACCCGGTCTACGGCCCGATTTCACGCCGGTTCCTGGAGAACCCGGACGAGTTCGCGCTGGCCTTCGCCAAGGCCTGGTACAAGCTGCTGCACCGTGACATGGGTCCGGTCGACCGCTTCCTGGGCCCGTGGGTCGCCGAGCCGCAGCTGTGGCAGGACCCGGTGCCCGCCGTCGAGGGCGACCTCGTGGGCGACGCCGACATCGCCGCGCTGAAGGCGAAGGTGCTGGAGTCCGGCCTGACCACCGCGCAGCTCGTCGGCACCGCGTGGGCGTCGGCCGCGAGCTTCCGCTCCACCGACAAGCGCGGTGGCGCGAACGGCGCCCGGATCCGCCTGGAGCCGCAGCGCACCTGGGCGGTCAACCAGCCCGAGCAGCTCGGCAAGGTCCTGGAGACCCTCGAGGGCATCCAGCGCGAGTTCAACGAGGCCGGTGGCGCGAAGATCTCGCTCGCCGACCTGATCGTGCTGGCCGGCTCGGCCGCCGTCGAGAAGGCGGCGCGCGACGCCGGCGTCGAGACGACCGTGCCGTTCCACCCGGGCCGCACCGACGCCTCGCAGGAGCAGACCGACGTCGACGCCTTCAAGGTGATGGAGCCGCGCGCCGACGGGTTCCGCAACTACCTGCGGGCCGGCGAGAAGCTCCAGCCGGAGGTGCTGCTCGTCGAGCGGGCCTACATGCTCGGCCTGTCCGCCCCCGAGATGACCGTCCTCGTCGGTGGCCTGCGCTCGCTCGGCGCCAACCACGGCGGTGCCGCGCACGGTGTCCTCACCGACAAGGCGGGCGTGCTCACCAACGACTTCTTCGCCAACCTGCTCGCGCCGGGCACCCGGTGGAAGGCGTCGGAGTCCGAGGAGAACGTCTACGAGATCCGCGACGCGGCGACCGACGAGCTGAAGTGGACCGCCACCGCGGTCGACCTCGTCTTCGGTTCGAACTCGCAGCTGCGCGCCCTCTCGGAGGTCTACGCCAGCGACGACGCCCGCGAGAAGTTCGTCGGCGACTTCGTCGCGGCCTGGACGAAGGTCATGGAGCTCGACCGCTTCGACCTCGCCTGATCGACACGCAACGGGCCCGGCCGATCCTCGCGATCGGCCGGGCCCGTTGCGTGTGCGGCGATCTTGACATCGGGTGATCGCCGACCTACCGTGAGTTCCACGCCGCCGGGTTGTCCAGACCATTTATTCACGTAGGTGAAAGGACACCCAACGATGCGTGTGCGCGCCTTGCTCGTCCTCCTGGCCATCCCGGCCCTGGCCGCGGCCACCGCGGCCCCCGCACTGGCGGCGGATCCGGCCGTGGC
Organism: Amycolatopsis sp. NPDC026612; assembly: GCF_040638285.1. NCBI lineage: Bacteria > Bacillati > Actinomycetota > Actinomycetes > Pseudonocardiales > Pseudonocardiaceae > Amycolatopsis > Amycolatopsis sp. NPDC026612. The sequence goes on along the minus strand of NZ_JBEZYB010000041.1, from coordinate 57,517 downwards.
GCCGGGCGGCAACTTCGACCTCTCGATCTGGCAGCTGCAGGAGCCGGTCGGCTCGCCGGGCAGCCCGACGACCATCTCGTCGTCCCGGCTGCAGGGGCCGAACGGCTTCCAGGACAGCTACTTCTACACCGACACCCGCGACGGCGCGATGACCTTCTGGGCGCCGGAGAAGGGCGTCACGACGCCGAATTCGAACTACGCGCGCTCGGAGCTGCGCGAGATGAACCGCGACGGCTCCGCGGCGAACTGGTCGCTGAGCGGGTCGCACAAGCTGAGCGCGACCCTGCGCGTGGTCTCGGTGACGTCGAACGTGTGCGTCGGCCAGGTGCACCTCGGCACCGGCGGCTCGTCGACGAAACCGCTGCTGGAGCTGTACTACCGGGCGAGCGGCGACATCGTGCTGGGCACCGAGAACTCCCCCGATGGCGGCCAGACCACGCACACCGTCGGCCACGTCTCGGTCGGCAAGACGTGGACCTACACGATCGGGATTTCCGGCGGCAACACCATCGACCTCACGGTCAACGGCAGCACCACGCACTACGGCATCCCGTCGTCGTTCAAACCGTACAGGCAGTACTTCAAGGCCGGCTCCTACAACCAGTCCTCTTCGAGCAGCACGACGAAGGGCGCGCGGGTCGCCTTCTACGGCCTCACCGTGTCCCACAGCTGAACGGAGACCGGCCCGGCCGCCACCGGGCCGTTCCCCTCAGCGCCAGCCGAGCTCCGGGGCCACGTGGGTGAGGATGCTCTCCAGCACGTGGACGTTGTAGTCGACGCCGAGCTGGTTCGGGATGGTGAGCAGCAGGGTGTCCGCGGCCTGGACGGCCTCGTCCTCCTTCAGCTCCCGCACCAGCTCGTCGGGCTCGGCGGCGTACGAGCGCCCGAAGATCGCCCGGGTGTTCTCGTCGATCATGCCGACCTGGTCGCGCGAGTGGCGGTCGCGGCCGAAGTACGCGCGGTCCTGGTCGTCGGTCAGCGCGAAGATGCTCCGGCTGACCGAAACCCGCGGCTCGCGCTCGTGGCCGGCTTCCGTCCACGCCTCGCGGTAGGCCTCGATCTGCTTGCGCTGCTGGACGTGCAGCGGCTCGCCCGTCTCGTCGTCCTTGAGCGTGGAGCTCTGCAGGTTCATGCCCAGCTTCGCCGCCCACACGCTCGTCGCGTTCGAGCCGGAGCCCCACCAGATGCGCTCGCGCAGGCCCTCGGAGTGCGGCTCGAGGCGCAGCAGCCCCGGCGGGTTGGCGAACATCGGCCGCGGGTTCGGCTGCGCGAAGCCTTCGCCGTCGAGCAGCTTGAGGAACACCTCGGTGTGCTGCCGGGCCATGTCGGCGTCCGTCTCCCCCTCGCCGGGGGCGTACCCGAAGTAGCGCCAGCCCTCGATCACCTGCTCGGGGGATCCCCGGCTGATGCCGAGCTGGAGCCGGCCGCCGGCGATGAGGTCGGCCGCCCCCGCGTTCTCGACCATGTACAGCGGGTTCTCGTAGCGCATGTCGATCACGCCGGTGCCGATCTCGATCTTCGAGGTCCGCGCGCCGATCGCGGACAGCAGCGGGAACGGGCTGCCCGCCTGCCGCGCGAAGTGGTGCACGCGGAAGTAGGCGCCGTCCACGCCGAGCTCCTCGGCGGCCACCGCCAGGTCGATCGACTGGTGCAGGAAGTCGGCGGCCGACCGGGTCTCGGAGTGCGCGCTCGCCGACCAGTGGCCGAACGAGAGGAAGCCAATCTTCTTCACACGACGTCAGACGTCCGGGGGCCGGGAATGATTCCCCGGTGTGAGGCGGCCTACCGGTCCCACGTTCCGGTGAACCCGGGCCCGCGAGCGGCCGCGCCGGGTACTCCGCCGGAAACGAGGAGGAGACGCATGCCCGACAACGACCTCACCGGATTCCTGATCATCGGCCTGGTGTTCGTGGTGGCCGACGGCCAGGTCCTCTACCGCGGCGGCCGGCGCTACCTCGCCGGGCCGGACGGCGGTGACGGGACCGGCTCGATGGCGTGGATGGTGGTGACCGTCTTCCACCTGGTCTCCTTCGGCGTCCTCGCCCTGCTCTCGGTCGTCGGCCCGCAGTGGTCGGGGTCGACGGCCGCCCTGGTCGGCAGGCTCGGCATCTTCCTCCTGCTGATGGCCGTGGCCCACGTGCTCACGCTGGCCGTGCTCGCGCGCCGCCGTCAGGACCGGATCGTTGAGAACCACTTCCAGGACCGGGAGAGCGAACGGCCGGTCGCCGAGACCCACGTCCGGCCGGCCACCGAGGTGATCGTCGAACCGGCCCCCGCGGATCCGGCGTGGCACTCCGCCGTCACCCCGGTGCCCGGCCAGGACGGCCCGCACCTGCGGGTGAGCCCCGATCTCGGGAACCACGGCCCGTACCGCACCTGAACGGGCGATCCGCCGTTCACCGGATCGAAGGAATCAGCGTGGCGATCCGGGGTTTTCGTGCTGCCACCCTCCCACCGGCCGTGATTGGATCTTCACGGTCGGTGCGCGAGGAAGGAAAAACTGCGGTGCGAACGTCCCGAGCAGGGCTGGCGGTGGCCGTCTCGATCCTGGTGGCGGCCACGGCACCGGCCGCCGCGACCACCCCCGACCCGCTCGCGCCGTACCGGAGCCAGCAGGTCGCCTGGGGCCCCTGCCCCTTCAAGCAGCGGAGCCGGCCCCAGCCCGCGCAGTGCGCGCGGATCACCGTCCCGCGGGACTGGGCGGCCCCGGCCGCCGGCACCGACCTGCAGGTGGCGATCAGCCGCGTCGCGGCCACCGGCACCCGGGAGGGCGCGATCCTGGTGAACCCCGGCGGGCCCGGCGGCCAGGGCACTTCGCTCGCCGGCGCGCTGGCCGGCCTCGAACCGTCGGTGAACGAGCACTACGACTTCGTGGGCATGGACCCCCGCGGCACCGGCCAGGAAGGCAGCGAAGACCCGGGGTACGTGTGCCGGGTGCCGCTGGGGCGGCTGCCGCAGGACGACGACCTCGACGCCCGTGACCGTTCGACCGTCAGCATCGCGGTGCACCAGCGGACGCCGCGCGTCGTGGCCGAGGCGTGCCAGAGCGACGCGCTCGCGCCCTTCATCACCACCTGGCAGACCGCGCACGACATGGACCTGATCCGCACGCTGCTGGCCGACGAGAAGCTGAACTACCTCGGCTTCTCCTACGGCACCTGGCTCGGCGCGAAGTACGCGTCCCTGTTCCCCGAGCGCGCCGGGAAGATGGTCCTCGACTCCAGCGTGAACTTCGAAGGCCGCCTCCAGGCCGCGTTCGAAGCGTTCCCGAAGATCGACCAGCGCCAGTTCGACCGCGTCTACGCGCCGTGGCTGGCCCGCCGGTTCCCGGCCCAGCTCGGCAAGACCGCCGCGGACGTCCGGGCCACGTGGGAGCGGCTGCGGAGCTACTTCAAGAGCCGCGGCGTGCCACCCGACGTCTTCGACCAGGTCTTCGTCGGCAACGGCAGCACGCGGCAGTGGCTGACCGGCGCCCTCGTCCTCACCAAGGGCGCGGCCGCGATGGCCGGCACGGCCGCCGCCCCGCCGCCCGCCGCGCTGACGGACGACCTCGACCGGGTCTCGCGTGCCGTCTTCGGCCGCCGGGCGGCCGAGCTGACCGCCGCCGACGTGGTGGCGAACCCGCCGGAGCCCGACTACGCCGACGTGCCCGGCACCCGGCTGGCCGTGGCGTGCGGCGACCAGCCGGCCCGCACGGCGACCTGGTACAAGCTGCTCAGCGACCTGCAGGGGCCGGCCTACCCGCTGTTCGGCTGGGCGTACGGCCTCGGCGAGGCGTGCGGCTACTGGTCCGACCTGCCGCGGCACGAGCTGCCGAACGTCCCGGCGCGCGCCGCGAAGAACATCCTGGTCGTCCAGGGGGAGTTCGATCCGCAGACCGGGTACGAGCAGGCGGAGGCGGCGGCGCGGGCGGCCGGGATCCCGATGATCTCGGTGGCGGATTCGCCCTTCCACGGCCAGTACGCCGTCAGCGGAAATTCCTGTGTGGACGATCTGGTGAACGGCTTCTACCTCGGCAGCGCACGACCGGCGGCCACCATCTGCCCCGGTGTGCCCCTGCCCGGGGAGCGCCAGGTGTTCCCGGTGCCGGGCCCGGCGGGCGAACCCGCCACGACGGCGGCGCCCGCCCCGCGTGACGCCTTTTCGGCCACGCGGCAACGGCTTCAGGCCACCATCAGTGAGGTCAACCGAGGCCGGTAGAACACGTCCGGCGGTGTACGCCTCCGCGCCCATCGTTTTGCCTGGAGGAACACCTCGGATCGCCCGGGACGACAGCGCCGGCTCGGCACGCCTCGGCGATACCGGATCAGCTGTTCGGAGCGGCGATGATCTCGTGAACGAGGCCGGGGGCGAACACCGGCGGAACCGGCGGGCACACCGGCTCCCCGCCGACGTACCACCCGACGAGGCTGCGGAACTGAAACGCCGGTACCAGGCCGGCGCCACGTTGAGCGCCCTGCTGGCGGACTTCGACGGCAGCTACCGGACGCTGCGCGGCGTCCTGCAGAACCAGGGCGTCGAGTTCCGGGCGCCACGGCCGAAGACGCCGCCGGCGCCACCGGGATTGGTCGAGACCTACTACAGCGGCCGGTCGATCGCGGACACGGGGAAAGCGTTCGGGCTCGGCCGGGACGTCACGAAACGCATGCTGCTCGAGGCCGGCGTCGAGCTTCGCGGCCGAGGACGGCCACCGAAGGCGTAGCTCGTGAGACGGTTTCCCGGACGCCGAGGTGCCCGGCCGGCGGCACCTCGGCCTCACCTACTGCTAAGTGGTCACCGTTTCGACCGCGAACGGCCCTGACGGCTCCCCGGCCAGACCCGCGAGCTCGAGGATGCGCAGCGGTGCGGAAGCCGCGTTCGCGCGGGTGGTGAAGTCCAGCCCCCGGCGCCGTGTCGCTCCCGCGACGTCGAGCAGCAGCGCGACGCCGCAGCTGCTCAGGTACCGCAGTTCCGTCAGGTCGACCACCACGCCCCGGGACGCCGTCGCCTCGACGTGGGCGAGGACGGCCGGCCGGACCTCGCCGATCGTGCCCAGGTCGAGGTCGCCGGTCAGTTTCAGCACCAGGAGCCCCGGCCCGGTTTCGTCGACCGACACGGTCGCCGGGACCACGATTTCGGGCGCCACGGGCCGGCTTTCCGCGGTGGTGAGCGGGTCCGGGGCGAGGCGGAACCGGACGGCGGTGCCGTGGTCGCCGTGGTCGATGCCGAACTCTTCCGACAGCGCCTTGATGATGCCGATGCCCCGCCCCCGGTGGCTGTTGTCGGCCGGCTCCGGACGCCACCTCCCGTCGTCGCGGACGACCGCCTCGAGCCGCCCGTCCGCCGTCCGGGTCACCGTGTACGCGACTTCGCCCGGCGCCTCCGGAAAGGCGTGCTCGACGGAGTTGGCCACGGCTTCCCCGAGCGCCAGGGTCAGGTCCTGGTGCAGTTCCTCGGGGAGGCCGGCGAGCGCCGACCAGCGCAGGACGTCGTCGCGCAAGCACCGCAGCACAGCGGTTTCGGCGGTCGCGCGGCGCCGCAGCGGTGGCGGCATCAGCCGGATCGCCAGCACCGCGACGTCGTCTTCCTGCCCGCTGTCGAGCAGGGCCGCGGCGAGCGCGGTGACCAGCTGCTCCGGCGCCGAGGCGTGCGCGCGGGCCGCGGCTTCGCACAACCGCCGCAGCCCGTCGTCGATCGGTTCGTCCCGCCGCTCGACCAGGCCGTCGGTGTACAGGAGCACCGAGGCGCCGGGCAGCAGCGTCGCGGTGTCTTCGCGGTAGCGCGTCCGGTCCGGCCCGCCGAGCACGGCGCCGTGGCCGGGCAGCAGCCGCCCGCGGCCGTCCTCGACGACCACGGGCGGCGGGTGGCCGGCCACGGCCCAGCGCAGTTCGCCGGTTTCCCAGTCGAGGGTGAGGCAGGCGCAGGTGGTGCCGGCCGCCCCGGCCGTGCGGGCCGCGAAGGCGTCGAGGCGATCGAGGGCGGCGGCCGGGCCGTGCCCGTCGAGCAGGCTGCCGGCCAGTGCGCTGCGCAGCTGGCCCATCACCGCCGCGGCCTGCGGTCCCTTGCCCACCACGTCCCCGACGGACAGGGCGATCCTGGTCGGTCCCACGGAGACCAGCTCGTACCAGTCGCCGCCCGTCTGGGCGTGGACGGCCGCCGGCTGGTAGCGGGCCGCGGCGGCGATCCGGGGCAGCGCCGGGAGCTCGCGCGGCAGCAGGCTGCGCTGGAGCGTCTCGGCGATCTCGTGCTCCCGCTGGAGCAGGAGCTCCCGCTCGGCTTCCCGGCGGCGGCGTTCGGTGACGTCACGGCCGATCGCCTGCACGCCCGAGGGGGTCGCCTGGATGCTCAGTTCCAGAGCCATTTCCGTGCCGTCGGCCCGGCGCAGGTGGTCGACTTGGCTGGTCTCCCGCGCGGGGCCCGGCCGGGCGATCAGCTGCTGCCACCGGTCGCTCCCGGCGTCGTCGAGCAGGGCGGTGATCGGCGTGCCGATCAGCTCGTCGCGCGCGTAGCCGAGGAGTTCGCACGCCGCGGAGTTGATCTCGGCGAACCGCAGGTCGCGGTCGAGCACCCAGATCGCGTCGGTGGCGCGTTCCACCAGCAGCCGGAGCCGTTGTTCGCTGTCGCGCAGCGCACGGCCCGCGTGCGTGCGCTGGATGGATTCCCAGCACCGGCCCACGATCAGCTCGACCAGGTCGATCTCCGCGTCCGCCCAGTGCCGGACGGTGGCCTGGTGCACGGCCATCGCCGCGACGAACCGGCCGCCGCGCAGCAGCGGCACGCAGATGACGGCGCGGATCCCCGTGACGCGGTAGGCGTCCAGGTCCGCCGGTTCGAGACGGTCGTCGTGGAAGCTGTCGGCGACCACCCACGACCGGCCGGCCCGCATCGCCCCCATGCACCCGTTCCCGAACGCCGACATGGCGAAGCGGCCGGGCAGCGGGGGCAGTCCGGTGGCGTGGTCCCCGCTCATCAGGAAGTGGTCCTGGTCCTCTTCGGCCTCGGCGTAGGCGCAGCGATCCGCACCGAGGTATTCGCCGAGGCTGCGGGCCGCGTACGCCATGACGTCTTCGGCGTCGTCCAGCTCCTGCAACCCCCGCTCGAACCCGGCGAGGAAGCGTTGCCGTTCGGCTTCGGACCGCCGGCCGGAGGCGTCCAGCAGCACGCCGTGGATCGTCGCGCCCCCGGGCCGCGCCTGCGCCAGTTCGTGCAGCCACACGACCCGGCCGTCACCGGTCACCGCCCGGTAGGTGAGCTCGTAGCCGCCCCGCGCGAGGCCTTCCCGCCGTGCCCGCGTGTAGTGGTCGCGATCCTCCGGGTGGACCACCGAGAGCGCGAACGCCGGATCGGCCAGCCACGAAGCGGGCGGATGCCCCAGCAACGCGCGGGAAGCGCCGGACACGAAGGTGAACTCGCCGCTGCGGGCATCGGCCTCCCACACGACGACCGGCAGACCGTCGACGAGATCCCGCAAGTCTTCCGGCCTCATGCTCCTCGGCTTCCACGAACACCGGCCTGCCGCGCGGCTGGCCACACCTTAGCCGGACGCCCGGTGGTGCCCGCCGGACGACCGGCAGCCATCACCCGGTCGAGGGAGGTTGCGCCTCGCCACGAAAATCTATGCCGCGTGGAGTAGACATTCGGCGGCGGGTGTGGGTACAGTTCCTCTCGTACCGAGAAGACAACGTCTAGCAGGCGCGGGAGAGGACGTAACTACCCGCGAGGTGAGACAAGATGGTCAGGCAGTACGGGGCCGATCAAGGTTTCAAGGTTCCGGCTGGTGACCGTGGCAGTGAGCCCGGGGCCGGGTTGTGAAGACGATCAACCAGTAATACCGGCCCCGCGGAACCCACGCCGAAGTGATCAGCAGTTTGTGTAGTTCTGCAGTTTGTGTAGTAGTAGTGCAATGCAGTGTGCAGGACCGGTCAGGTGGCCGGAGCCGGTCAGTGAACGGGGCTCCGGGCAGTGACCAGCGGCGTCAGCGTGCTGGGACCGATCAGTGGAAGGGTTCCGGCAGTGACGTCCGCAGCAAGCGAAACAGCAGTACCCGGTAAGTGGAAAACACAGGAAAGAAGGGATCGGGAACATCATTGGATCGCCCGCAGCGGCTCGGTAACGCCGCGCGGGTGCCGCAGTCCCATCGAGTTCGGAGGTGGTGCTCGGTCACGCATGAGCGATCCCCGCGTCACCCGGCTTACAGCCGGACGTGGGTGCAGGACACCGGCGGTCGCGCCGGTCGACAATGGTGAAACCCAACCCTTGAGGACCCCGGGTGCCGGACACGGCACCCGGGGTCCTTGTGATGCGCCCCTTGTGATGCGGAGGTGGAATGATTCCTGACCAAGACAGACCGGCCACCCCGGCCGGAGCGGACAAGTTCGACGACGAGCACTACCCCGGCTACACCATGGGCCGGGCCGCGGACATGCTCGGCACCACCCAAGGCTTCCTGCGCAGCCTCGACGAAGCCGGCCTGATCACCCCCCAACGCTCCGACGGCGGCCACCGCCGCTACACCCGGCACCAGCTCCGCCTCGCCGCCCGCGCCCGCGAACTGGTCGACCACGGCACCCCCATCGACGCCGCCTGCCGCATCATCACCCTCGAAGACCAGCTCCACGAAGCACAACGCCACAACCGGTCCCTCGAAAGCGAATCCGGCAGCTGACGCCACGCTCAAGGTTCGGCACGCGGCCTCGTCGCCGCGTGCCGAAATGCCCGGCCCCCTGCGGCGCCCGGGGCACAACCGGCCCACGTCGCAGCAGGTCCGCGCGGCGGCCCGCAGTTCGTCCGCGGCCTTCGCCCCGCAGCCTCCGGTGAACCCGCGCAGCGGAGCGGTGTCCCGTGCCCGTCTCCCCCACACACTTGACGTCGCCCCGAGCCGGATGTTCTCATCTCTGGGAGCGCTCCCAGCCCTGTCGAACCCATCGAACATCGGATCAAGGGGAGTTCAATGAAGCGCTCCATCGCTGCGCTGGCGGCCGCCGGCGCGACGGTTCTCGGCTCCGCGGCCGTCCTGGTCGTCCCCCACGCCGCGGCCGCCGCTCAAGGCTGCCGGGTCGACTACAGCGTCACCAACCAGTGGCAGGGCGGGTTCCAGGCCGGGGTCAAGGTGACGAACCTCGGCGACGCCCTGTCCGGCTGGTCACTCCGGTTCACCTTCCCCGACGCCGGCCAGAAAGTGGCCCAGGGCTGGAACGCCACGTGGTCGCAGTCCGGCGCGACGGCGACCGCCACCAACGCCGACTGGAACCGGGCACTGGCTCCGGGTGCGTCGACCGACCTCGGCTTCACCGGCACCACGACCGGCGCCAACCCGGTACCGGCCGCCTTCAGCCTCAACGGCGTCACCTGCACCGGGTCCACCGGCCCGGCGCCGACGACGACCAGCACCCCCACCACGACCGGCACTCCCCCCACGACACCGTCCCCCGGCGACACCCCGCTGGCGGCCAACGGGCAGCTGCACGTCTGCGGCGTCCACCTGTGCAACGAGGCGAACCGGGCGATCCAGCTGCGCGGCATGAGCACGCACGGCCTCCAGTGGTTCGACTCGTGCTACAACGACGCGTCCCTCGACGCCCTCGCGAAGGACTGGCACGCCGACCTGCTGCGCATCGCCATGTACGTGCAGGAAAAGGGCTACGAGACCAACCCGGCGTGGTTCACCGACCGGGTCAACGGCCTGGTCGGTGAGGCCGAGGAACGCGGGATGTACGCGGTGATCGACTTCCACACCCTCACCCCCGGCGACCCGAACTACAACCTCGACCGCGCCAAGACCTTCTTCGCGGCGGTGGCCGCGCGCAACGCGGCCAGGAAGAACGTCATCTACGAAATCGCCAACGAACCCAACGGCGTCAGCTGGAGCGCCATCAAGAACTACGCCGAGCAGGTCATCCCGGTGATCCGCGCCGCCGACCCGGACGCCGTCGTGATCGTCGGCACCCGCGGCTGGTCCTCCCTGGGTGTCTCCGACGGCTCCAGCGAAACGGAGATCGTCAACAACCCCGTCAACGCCACCAACATCATGTACACGTTCCACTTCTACGCCGCCAGCCACAAGGACAACTACCGCTCCACGGTGAGCCGGGCGGCGACGAAACTGCCGCTGTTCGTGACGGAGTTCGGCACGGTGACCGCCACCGGCGGTGGCGCGCTGGACCAGGCGAGCACCACGGCCTGGCTGGACCTGCTCGACCAGCTGAAGATCAGCTACGCGAACTGGACGTACTCCGACGCCGACGAAAGCAGCGCCGCCCTGCGGCCCGGCACCTGCGCCGGCGGCGATTACGGCACCGGCACGCTGACCGCGTCCGGCGCACTGGTCCGGAGCCGCATCAGCACTCCCGACAGTTTCTGATCCCCGGGGGCGGGGGTTCCGGGGCCCGGGACCCCGCCCCCTTCCTCAACCACCAGGTTGACAACCTTGCGTCGACACCCTAGCGTCTGGCGTCAACCGAAGAGTTGAGGAAGACAGGTGGACGAAAGCACCGAGCGGCTGAACCGGGCGTTCGCGGCACTGGCCGACCCGACGCGGCGCGATCTGGTGGCGCGGCTGGCGGGCGCGGATGCGACCGTGGGCGAGCTGGCCGAGCCGTACGCCATGAGCCTCCAGGCGGTTTCCAAGCACGTGAAGGTGCTGGAGGAAGCCGGGCTGGTGACCCGCAGCAAGGACGCCCAGCGCCGGCCGGTCCACCTGGACGCGGAGGTGTTCGATCTGATGACCAAGTGGATCGACCGGTACCGGCGGCAGGCCGAGGAGCGCTACCGGCGTCTCGACGCCCTGCTCGGCCGCATGACCGGCGACGAAGCCCAACCCCGTGAGGACGCATCATGACCATGGCGAAACACGAGACCGGGATCGAGGCCGACGCGAAGGTCCCGACGATCCGGATCGTCCGGGAGTTCGACGCCACCCCCGAGCAGGTGTTCCGCGCCCACGTCGACCCCGAGCTCTACGCGCAGTGGGTCGGCCCGCACTCGGTCACCACGAGGATCCTCCGGTGGGACGCGCGCACGGGCGGCGAGTGGGCCTTCGCCAACGACCGGGGCGGCGAAGAGATCGCCGCTTTCCACGGCAGCTTCCACGAAGTGCGGCCGCCCGAGCGGATCGTGTGGACGTTCACCTACGACGGCGAGCCCGACGGCGTCGCCCTGGAAACGCTGACCCTCGAAGAGACCGAAGACGGCCGCACCCGGCTGCAGGCACTGAGTGTGGTGCAGGACTTCGAAACCCGGGACGGCATGCTGGCGAGCGGCATGGACGCCGGGCTCCGCGAGGGGTACGCCAAGCTCGACGAACTGCTCGCGAAGGAGTCCTGACATGACATCGGCACCCACGGGCCCCGCGCACCAGCACGCGGCCGAAGCCGCCCGCTTCACCGAGCTGGTCGAGTCGGCCTCGGCCGGCGACTGGGCGCGGCCGGCGCCGGTCGCGGAGTGGACGGCGCTCGACGTCGTGAAGCACCTGGTCGAGTGGCCTCGCGGCTTTCTCCGGGGCGCCGGGATCGAACTCCCGGCGCTGGCCGTCGACGCCGACCCGGCCGCCGCCTGGAAGCAGCACGTCGCCGACATCCAGGCGATCGTCGAGGATCCCGCCGGGCGGGTGCTCAGCAACCCGCACACCGGGGACCGGCCGGTGGACGAGGCGATCGACCAGTTCTACACGGGCGACATCTGGCTGCACTCCTGGGACCTGGCCAAGGCGCTCGGCCGCGAGCCGGACCTGGGCGAGCAGCGTTGCGCCGAGGCGCTGGCCGGGATGCGGCCGATGGAGCAGCTGCTGCGCGACAGCGGGCAGTTCGGTCCCGCGGTGCCCGTCGACGACGGTGCTCCGGCGCAGGACAGGCTGATGGGCTTCCTCGGCCGCGACCCGGCCTGGCGGCCCTGAGCCCGGCCGGTCAGGGCCACGTGTTCGCGAGCCTCCGGAACGTCTCCGGGTCACTGTGGATCGGCACCACGCAGAGCAGGTGACCGCCGGGCGCGCGCAGGGTGTGGCAGTCCAGCCAGCGGGAGACGGGCTCCGCGCCCAGCGCGGTCAGGCGGCCAACCTCCGCCGCGACGTCGTCGGTCTCGATGTCGACGTGGTAGCGGGGTGCGCCGTCGATCGCCTGGATGTCGACGATCAAGCCGGGAAGGGCACCGTCCAGTGCGGTGAACTGTTCTTCGCCGGCCACGGAACGCGCCGGCGCACCCAGCGCGGCGGACCAGAAGCCGGCCGCCGCCCCGGATTCGGCGGCGGGCGTGTCGATGAAGATCCCGAACAACCGGCTGCGGTGCACGGCGTGAGGCTACCCGGAGCGTGGTGGTCGCGCAGGGCTTCTCGTCAGCCGGGCAACGCTCCCCCGTGGCCGGCCGGCGAAGACTGGTACGCCAGGGCTTCGCCGGCCGGCCACCGCGAACCGTGAGGCCGCGGAACGTGGGTGGTCAGGGCAGCCAGCAGACGTCGCCCGCGTAGCCGGGAACCAGGCCGATCCGGTCCTCGTAGTTCACCCCGTTCACCGTCACCCTGCTGAACACGGTCACGCAGACGTTGCCCCCGGTCCCGAAGTGCTGGATGCCACCGGCATAGGTTTCGTACGTGCCGGAATCGGCCCAGGGCGTCTGCCACGTGGTGCGGCGGAGAACGATCTCCATGTGGTGGCGGCCCTCGATGTTGTCGAAGGTCTTCGCGCACAGAGTGCCGTTGTCGGCACTGGTGTAGTGGACCTCCACATAAGAACCGGCGTAGCCGCCCGCAGCGCTGAACAAGGGCGCGTCGTACACCAGGACACCCGTGCACGTGGACACCGGTCCCCCGTAGCCCGGCGGCGGCCCCTCCACGAGACCGTCCCGGACCGACGCCCCCGCCGAGGCCGAGCCGGCCACGGCGCCGGCCAGGGACAGGACGACGGCACAGAGCACGGTCACTGTTCGACGAAGGGGTGCAAACCTCTTCCGCATGGTTCCTCCTTGGGCCTGTCGCGGTCCGGAGCGGAGCCGCGACAGAACACGCGCCGGAGGCCGAGCCGGTTTATCCGGCCGGACCGCGCGTGGGGCCGGGAACGCGGGAGGCGATTGACAACCGCCAGGGCGCGGAGGACTCTGGGAGCGCTTCCAGACAACGCCGCCGGGGCCGCTTTCGCCTGCCGCGGCACCGAAGGCGGAAGGAGAGTCCATGGGATCCGCCTCCCGCCGCCCGGCCACGCGCCCGGCCGTCTTCGCCGCGATCGCCGTGCTCGTCGTCGGGGTTTCCCTGCTGTGGCCCTGGAAGTCGGGGGCCGCGCCGGTGACACCGGTGACGGGCAACGCGACCCACTTCGACGCGCTCGGTGCCCCCTACGGCGGTTGCGGTCTGCCCCAGGAGATGCTCGACTCCCCGGACTTCGTCGCCCTCAACGTCTACAACACCCCGGGTGACTACAGCTTCTACCCCCGGCCGATCCCGCCTTCGCAGGCCGCCAAGATCGGCCTGTGGGACAACGGCCGCAACTGCGGGCGGTTCGTGCAGGTCACCATCGGCGACTACTGCACCGGGACCAACGACGGCGCGCCGGGACAAGCGTTCTGCCGCAACGGTTCCTGGGTGTCCGACGGCTACGCCGGCGCGCAGCTGACCATGGTCGTGGCCGACAGCTGCGGCGACTCGAACGCCTGGTGCCGCGACGATCCCGGCCACCTCGACCTGGCGACCGCGTCGCTCAACCGGTTCGTGAAGAACGGCGTCCCGGTCGGGGACATGAACCCCGCGCATTGGAACAACCGGCGGATCTCCTGGTCCTACGTGGCCGCCCCGAGCTACACCGGCGACCTGAAACTCGGCTTCCTCCAAGGCGCGCAACGGTATTGGACCGCCATTGCCGTGTCGCACCTGCCCAACGGCGTCCACGGCGTGGAGTTCCTCGGCGCGGACGGCACCTGGCAGCAGGCCCAACCCGACAGCGACCTGGGCCAGGCCTTCGTGATCGGCCCGACCGCCACGGCCGGCACCGCGTACGCGATCCGGGTCCGGGACGCGAGTGACACGCTCGTCAACGACGGCCGCGTCTACCGCTTCACGTTGCCGGACCAGTGCCTTTCCGGGTGCTCGGCCGCCTACACCGGCATCAGCTACACGACCGGGACCAGTACCCCGACCACGACCCCCACCACCACGACTCCCACCACGCCGACCACCCCGGCCGGGGCGTCGTGCACGGCGACCGCCGCGGTCACGTCGTCGTGGACCGGGGGCCACCAGCTGGAATTCACCGTGCGGAACACCGGCTCGGCCGCGCTTTCGGGCTGGGCCACGGCGTTCTCGTTCGCGGGCACCCAGCAGGTGACCAACTCGTGGAACGCCGTGCCCACGCAGACGGGCCAGCAGGTGCGGGCGGCCAACCAGACCTACAACGGGACGCTGGCCGCCGGGGCGACGACCACCTGGGGTGCCGTCGTGAGCGGCACGGCCCAGCCGCTGGCCGGGTTGGCCTGCACCGCCCGCTGACCCTCAGCGGATAGTCGCCCAGAACCCGGTCAGCGCCGCGGCGGCGCGGGCCGGGTCCTCGGTCATCCACCAGTGGCCCGCGCCGTCGAGGACGGCGACGCGGGCTCCGGCACGGGCGGCCGACCGGCGGCGTTGTTCCCCGGTGCCGACGACGTGGTCGGCCGTGGCCAGGATGGCGAGACCCGGCCGGGCCGCCGCGCGTTCCAGCGGCAACCCCAGGCCGAGCCCACCCGACGCGGCCGACCGGTACAGGGTCAGCACCGCGCGGCCCATCGCCTCGTCCTGCCCCGCCGCGACGCGGGCCGCGACCGCCCGGCCCATCCCCCGCTCCACCAGCACCGCGGTGCGTTCCGCCACCGTGCCACCGAACCTCGCGGCGACGTCGGCCTCGCCGATACCCGGCGTCTGCCAGCGGCGGGCGAGTTCGTGCCACTCGTACCCGGGGTCGTAGGCCCCGAGCACGTCGCTGACCCAGCTGCGAACCAGGTCAGGGTGGCTCAGCACGACGTTCACCACGTGCGCACCGCCCAGGTCGTGGCCCACCAGGTCCACCGGCTCGCCGAACGCCGCGAGTTCGCCGGCCAGCCAGTCGTGGTAGCCGGCGGGGGTGGCGCCGAAGCCGGCGGGCAGGGGCGCACCGAAGCCGGGCGGGGACAGGCGGACGACGTCGGACCGCGACGGCGTGAGCTCGGCCAGCAGCGGATCCCAGACCGCCGCCGTCTCGGGGTTGCCGTGCACGAACACCACCGGCATCAGGCCGCCATCGGCGTGGTCGGCTGCAGCACCGACTCCACCAGCGCCTCGGTGCGCAGGTGGGTGATCGCCTGGTATTCGGGGTCGCGGATCATGGCCGCGAACGCCGCCCGGTCCGGGTAGCGGACCAGCACCACCATGTCCCAGGCCTGCCCGTCCTCGCCGACGATCGGCGGGCCGCCGACGCCGAGGTACTCCACCGCCAAGCCGTAGCGGGGGTTGAGGTCACGGCCGATGGCTTCGGCGTAGCGCTGGTAGCTTTCGCGGCCGCCGTCCGGGCGGAACCGCAGCAGGTTGAGCATGACGACGGGGCCGCCCGGGTCGTCGGCGAGCAGGGCGTCAAGGGCGCGGTCTTCGACTTCGATCATCAGAACCTCCTGGAGTGCGTGCCACCACCCTACACATACTTGTTAGTCGACACGCAAGTTACTTTGCTAGACTCCATCCCATGCCCACCGCACGCCGCACCCAGCAGGAACGCCGCGACCAGGCCGAAACCGCGCTGCTGACCGCCGCCGCCGAACTCGTCGTCGAGCAGGGCGTCCGCGCCCTGACCCTCGCCCGCGTCGGCGAACGAGCGGGGTACAGCCGCGGCATCGTCACCCACCACTTCGGCGCGAAGCAGGCACTGGTCGAGCGGCTCGCACGCGCCACCCAGGCCGGGTTCGTCCCGGGCCTGGAGGACCTGCCGCCCGGGCTCGACCGCCTGCTGCGGCTGATCGACGGCTACCTCGGCGAACTCGGCCGGATCGGGGTGTTCAACCAGGCTTTCCTGCTGCTGTGGGCGGAATCCGCGACCCAGCCGGAACTGGCCCCGATCTTCCGCGAGCGGGACGCCGCCTTCCGCGCCGACCTGGCCGAAGACGTCGAGGCCGGCATCGAAGCCGGCACCATCGACGCGAGCGCGGACGCGGACGAGGTGGCGATCGCCGTCGTCGGCCAGCTGCGCGGGATCGCGTTGCAGCGGCTGCTCGATCCGGGAAGCGTCGACACCGAACGGCTGCGCCACAGCGTCACCGGCCAGTGGCGCCGGGCCCTCCGGCGGTGAACAACCCGCGCCGTTGCGATTCGGTCAACGGCGCAACAGATCCGAGCACGACCACCGATCGCGAAATGGCCCACCAAGAGTCGGTCATGAACCTCTCCCAGGACTCCGGCGCCGGTCTGGCCCCCGACGACGTACACCCCGACCACCCGAAATGGCAGCAGGCCTACGGAGAACACCTCCAAGCCCGCCGGGTGTTCGTCGACAGCGCACTGAAGCACATACGCAGCCTTGCCGAAAAATGAGCCGGCGCCGCCGGTGGCCACCGGGCCTTGCGAGGCGGAACCGACCGAAGGCCGGCTCCGCCCGGCCCGGCTACCTCAGGTAACTCGCCAGCGGGATCTTCTGGTCCCGCAACGCCTTCGCCACCACGCCGGCGATCTTGTCCGCACCGGCGGCTTCGAAGTGCGTGTGGTCGTTGCAGAAGAACGCGCCGACCGCGCCCTGGGTGTAGTCGCCGTTGTTCGGGCACAGCTTGAGCGTGTTGTACAGCGTGTAGCTCAGCTTGTGCAGGTCGATCACCGGGCTTCCGGTTGCCGTGCCCGCGGCGGCGGTCTCGGTCAGGAAGCCGCGGTTGCCGACGGCGGTGCTGCCGCTGCACGTGATCGCCGCGACCGGGGTCAGCAGGATCGGGTGGGCGCCGCGGTCCCGGGCCGCCTTGGCCATGGTCGTCAGCAGGCTCTGGTAGCGGGCGCGGCCCACGTGCCGCGGGCAGTTCGGGTCGCCGTCGTTGATGCCGAACTGGACGACCAGGTAGTCGCCCGCGTGCATCCCCTGGACCGGGTCGAGCATGTCCAGCCACCGCTGGGCGTACGTCTTCGGGTTCACCACGCACTCGCCGGCGGAGTCCTTTTGGCCGGTGACGTTCGATTCGTACAGCCACGTCTGGACGCTGCGCCCCGCCACCGCCTTGTTGACGACCGTGACGTCGTCGGTGAACAGCCGGTCGAACCGGCTCCCCCAGCCCACCGGGCAGGTCGACTTCGGGTCCGCCATGGTCGAGTCGCCCGCCATCCACACCTTGATCGCGGGAGCCGCCGCCGTCTTCGCGACGGTGGTGCCCGCAGCGCACGCCGCGCCGGGTGCCGCGGCCGCCGTCCCGGTCCCCACCACCAGCGGGGCGGTCAGCACCAGCGCCACGGTCAGGACGAGCCTGCGCAGTCTGTCGTTCACCGAGGAGTCCACGGATGTCCCTCCACATAGGATTCGAGCCGGGTACGGTCCCAGGCGCCGTCGGCCACGACGACGCGGTAACGCAGGTTCAGTGTCCCGCCCGGCGCAAGGCCGAGCTCGTCGAAGAACGCGAACGACGGGTTCACCGCCGGGAACGGCGTCGCGCGGACGAACCAGCGGGTGACCTCGTTGCCGGGGTGGTCGAGGAACAGCAGGGTGGACGACCGGTCCACCTCGTCGTGGTGCCCGACGTAGGCCAGCCACGGGGCTTCCTTGCCCATCATCCCCGGACCGCCCTGGCCGTCCGCGGCGATGATCTCGCCGTCGGTGAACGCCCTCGGTCCGCGCCAGAACAACCCGGTGTACCCGGCCAGGTCCCGCCCGCTGGTCGTCGGGCTGCCGAACACCAGCGGCGCGCCCCGCACGTTCGTCAGCTCGGTGGCGAACTCCAGCGCCCACGACTCGCCGTCGACGTCGTGGACGGCGAGTCGCCGGACCTCGTCCACCCAGTGCTCGCCGGCCTGGGTGTGCCAGGTCAGCCGTTCCGCGAAGCCATCCTGTTCCACGACGAGGTCCACGTGCCGCATGGTGCCGACGTTCGGCAGCTCCAGGTAACCCCGGTCGCGCACGTACGTCACGCCGCCCCAGAAGTTCTGGCCGGACACGTCCGTGGCGGTCATCTGCAGGCCCTTGTGCCACCGGTGATCGTGCGGCCGGAACGCCGTCACGACGTCACCGGCGAGCGTCCGCACCGGGTGCAGGTACGGCTTCGGGCCTTCGAACGGCGACGTCGGCGGCTGGTACACGTACCGGAACAGCTCCACCTCACCGGCGCGCGCCGCCACGCCGTCGCCGGTGAGGACGATCTCGGCGGTCATCGGGCCGCGTCGATGTCGGCCTGCAGCTCGGCGATGAACGCCTGGGCCGCCTTGTCCGGGGTGGCCCGGCCGAACAGCACGTCTTCGGTGTGCCGCTTGAGGATCGTTTCGACCGTGCTGGCGCCGTTGGGGGTGACGCGGGGCGGATCGGTCACCGTGATCCGGTTCAGGTAGTCGGCCGCCGCCTTGTCGGTGGGCTTCAGGCCGCCGTCGATGGCCGTGCGGATCGTCCTGTTGGCCGGCACACCGCGGTCGGTCAGCATGATCTTCGCCGCGTCCGGGTCGTTGGCCAGGAAGTCCAGCAGCAGCGCGGCTTCCGCCGGGTGCTGCGACCGGGCCGAGACCGACCAGAACATCGACGGCTTGTAGTACTCGGCGTGCGCCTGGGCCTCCCCGGGCAGCTTCAGCAGCTTCAGCTTCTGGCCGCTCGCGGCGCTCAAGGCGGTCAGCTGGGTGTTCCAGTAGAAGCCGAACGCGGTGGCGTTGGTGGCCACGGCCGACTGGCTGAGCGTGCCGCCGGCCTTCTCGATGGTGACCGACGGCGGCGGCGCGGCACCGCCGTGGGCCAGGTCGAGCAGGTAGGCGAAGTAGCGGGTGAGCACCTCGGGCGCGATGGCCACCTTGCCCTTGTCGTCGAACAGCGTCCCGCCCGCCTGGCGGGCCCGGATCTGCAGGCCGCCCGCGTCGCTGAAGCCCGGGGACTGCACGCCCCACACCGCGCCGCCGCCGGCTTTCGACACCTGCTCCCCGACCTTCTTCAGGTCGTCCCACGACCACGTGTTGTCGTCCGGGAGCGGGATCCCGTACCTGGCCAGCAAGTCGGTGTTGGCCACCATCGCGTACGAGCCGAGGCCCACGGGCAGACCGTACTGCTGCGCGTCGATCGCGCCGGTGGCCAGCGCCTTGGGGTCGAAGTCGCCGGTCTTGAGGTGGGTCTTCTCGGTGTTCAGGTCCAGCAGCGCGCCGCGCTGGGCGTAGGAGGCGAGGTAGAGCTCGTCCATCTGGATGACGTCGGGGGCGTCGTTGGCGGCGACCGTGGTGGCCAGGCTGTCCCAGTAGCTGTTCCAGTCCTTGAACTCCCCGCGCACGGTGACGTTCGGGTGCTTCTTCTGGAAGAGGTCGATCACCTGCTGGGTCCGCTTGTGCCGGTCGTCGGCGCCCCACCAGGAGAAGCGCAGTGTCACCGGCCCGGCCGACAGCTCGTCACCCCCGCCGGAGGAGGACGAACAGGCGACCGGCAGGGCCGCGGTCATCGTCAGCAGCACCGCCCACACGGCGTGGCGGAGGAGTCTCGAGCGCATGGCCTGGATTCCTTTCGGGAGCTACTTGCCCCCGGTAGTGGCGATCCCGCGGACGAGGTACCGCTGCCCGAAGAGGAACGCCAGGAAGATGGGGAGGACGGAGAGGACGCTCATCGCGAACAGGGACCCCCACGAGGTGGTCGACGTGGCGTCGACGAACGAGCGCAGGGCGACGGGGACGGTGTACATCTGCGGGTCGGTCAGGTAGATCAGCTGGCTGAAGAAGTCGTTCCAGGTCCAGATGAACGTGAAGATCGTCGTGGTGGCCAGCGCCGGTTTCATCAGAGGCAGGATGATCCGCAGGAAGATCCGGGGGTGCCCGCAGCCGTCGATGCGCGCCGCCTCGTCCAGCTCCCGCGGCAGCCCGCGGATGAACTGCACCATGAGGAAGACGAAGAACGCGTCGGTGGCCAGCACCTTCGGCACGATCAGCGGCAGGAACGTGTTCACCCAGCCCAGCTGGGAGAACAGGATGTACTGCGGCACGATGATCACGTGCACCGGCAGCATGATGGTGCCGAGCATGACGGCGAACCACCAGCGCTTGCCGGTGAACTCCAGGCGCGCGAAGGCATACGCGGCCATCGAACACGACACCAGGTTCCCGACGATGCAGCCCAGCACCACGATCGCCGAGTTGACCAGGTAGTGGCCGAACGGCGAAGCCAGCGCGGTCCAGCCGTCGGCGTAGTTCTGCACCCGCAGGTGGTCCAGCACCAGACCCGGGCTGCGGAAGATCTCGTCGTTCGGCCGCAGCGAGCTGACAACCATCCACAGCACCGGGTACAGCATGAGCACCGCGAGCAGCAGCAGACCGAGGTGCTTCCCGGCGGTCCTCAGGACACCGCGGGCGGACGGCCGCCGGGCGCGCTGTCGCGCACGCGGCGGGACGGCGGTGGCCGGCGGGGTGGCGGTCTCAGTCGTCATAGAACACCCAGAACCTCGACGCCCAGAAGTTGAGGCCGGTGATCCCGGCGATGATCAGCAGCAGGGACCACGCCAGTGCCGACGCGTAGCCCATGTCGAACCGCGCGAAACCCTGCTGGTACAGGTAAAGCGTGTAGAGCATGGTCGAGTCCGCCGGCCCGCCGGTGCCGCCGGAGACCACGAACGCCTGGGTGAACGACTGGAACGCGTGGATGATCTGGAGGACCAGGTTGAAGAAGATGATCGGCGACAGCAGCGGCAGGGTGATCCGCCGGAACCGCGTCGCCTTGCCCGCGCCGTCGATGGCCGCGGCCTCGTAGTACACCCGGGGGATCTGCCGCAGCCCGGCCAGGAAGATGATCATCGGCGCGCCGAACGTCCACACGTTGAGCACGATCAGCGTCGACAGCGCCGAATCCGGGTCGGAAATCCACCCGTGCCCGCTGATCCCCACCAGGCCGAGCACGCGGTTGACCAGCCCCTCGGTGCCGAAGATCTGCCGCCACAGCACCGCGATCGCCACACTCGATCCCAGCAGCGACGGCAGGTAGAACGCCGACCGGTAGAACGCCAGGCCCCGCAGGCCCCGGTCCAGCAGCATGGCGACCCCCAGTGCGCACGCCAGCTGCACCGGCACCGAGACCAGGACGTAGGTGAACGTGACGCGCAGCGCGTTGTGCAGCCGCTCGTCGCCGAAGATCCGGGCGAAGTTGCCCAGCCCGATGAACTTGGGCGGCTGGATCAGGTTGTACTTGGTGAAGCCCAGCCCGAGCGACGCCGCGATCGGGCCGGCGGTGATGAACACCAGCCCGGCGAACCACGGCAGCAGGAACCAGAACGCGGCCTTGTTGTCCCGCTTGGTGGACCGCGCGCCGCGCCGGCGCAGTCCCCGGAGTTCGTCGAGGGTGCTCACGCCGTCGCCTCGTCGGTGAGACTCGGAAAACGCATTCCAGCAGTGTGGCGGGCAGCACAGTGCTGGTCAAGAGTGCTCGTGAAGAGTTCCGGAAGAGAGCCGGTCAGCCGGCCGTCGCGGCCCGTTCCCGGGTGCTGTCGCGGACGACCAGCCGCCCTTCGACGGTCACGTGGGTGACCGCACCGGGTTCGCCGAGGGCGAGCCGGATCGCCTCCGTCCCGGCGTACGCGAGCGGCAGCGCGACGGTGGTCAGCCTCGGCGTGACGTTGACCGCCGCCCCGATGTCGTCGAAGCCGGTCAGCGACACGTCGTCCGGCACAGCGACCTCGGCTTCGCGCAGGGCGCGCAGCGCGCCGACGGCGATCAGGTCGTTGACCGCCAGGATGGCGTCGGTCCCCCGCAGCCCTTCGGCGGCCAGGCGGTGCGCCACCTCGTACCCGCCTTCCCGGCTCACCGGGCAGTGCACGATCCGCACGGCGGACTCGGCGACGCCCCCCGCGCGGAGTCCTTCGACGAACCCGGCGGTCCGGGCGGCCGGAGCGGCCTCGCCCCGGCCGCCCGCGACGACCACGACCCGCCGGTGCCCCGTGTCGGCCACGTACCGGCCGAGCCGGGCCGCCGCTCGGTGGTTGTCGAACCCGACCGAGTGGAACGGCAGGTCGGTGTCCCCGACGATCACCACGCGGCCGCCGTCGTGCTCGTACGCCCGCAGCTCCGCGAGCAGCCCGCCGGCCACCGCGTCGGCGTCGACCCGGCCCGAAGTCAGCACCAGCGCCCGCGGCCGCAGCGCGCGGACCCGGCGGATGGTCTCCAGCTGGCGGCCGGGGTCGCCGTGGGTCGCCGAGACGGTGACGAACGCGCCGGTGGTGCTGGCCGCCCGCTCCATCGCCGACACCACGATGGCCATCGACGGCGTGGTGACGTCGTCGGCCACCAGCGCCAGCGAGTCGCTCACCTGCCGCATCGCCCGCGCGGAGGCGTCCGCCGTGTAGCGCAGCCGCTCGGCCGCGGCCAGCACCCGCTCGCGGAACTCCGGCGCGACGGTCCGGGAGCTGGCCCCCAGCACCCGGGACGCCGTCGCGAGCGAAACCCCCGCGGCCGCCGCCACGTCGTGCAGCGTCACGGTGTCCCGCGCCGGATGCGGCATGGCCTACCCCACTTCGAACGCGCCGATGTCCGGCTTGCCGGTGTACAGCGGGGCCCCCGCGTAGTCGCGGCCGCCGTTGCCGCTGATCGCGACGCCCCGGTCGATGGCGGGCGAGCCGGAACGAACCCGCAGACCGTACGCCGCGGTGAGCCGCGGCCCGGACTGCGGTGTGCCCGCCGTGTAGTCCGGCGCCCCGGTGAACTGCGGGTCCGCGCGGACGGCGTGGGCGTCACCGGCGGGCACCGGCAGGGTCGCGCCCCCGTACAGGTTGCTGTCGTAGCGGATCGTCGAGCTGGTGGTGAGCGACGCCCCGGCCACCTTCGAGTACAGGATGTTGTCCGAGATGTCGTAGGTCGAGGTCAGCGACGTTCCGTAGCCGTAGACCAGGTACTTCCCGCGGTCGTTGTAGAGCGTGTTGCCGTACACCTTGGCCTTCGACGCCTTGTCGGAGTGCAGGTAGACCGGGTAGCGGGTGTTGCCGGCGATCACGTTGTAGCGCAGCACGACGTCGCCGAAGACGAACTGGCACAGCAGGATGCCGTCGCCGTTGCCGTGCGACCAGTTGTACTGGACGACCACCTTGGTGGTGCCCTTGTCGGCGTCGATGCCGTTGGAGTCCGCGCCGTGGGCCTTCGGCGTGGTCCCGGCGACCTCGTTGGACTGGATGGTCACGTCGTCGGCGAAGTACGCCTCGATGCCCGACGTCCCGGCCCGGTCGACGACGTTCTGCTCGACGACCGCGTGCCGGACGCCGGTGAGGTACACGCCGTTGCACCCGTAGGCGGTGCCCGGCTGGCTGAGGTGGTTGCCGCGGATGACCACGTTCGTGTGCGGAGTGAACCTGGTGTCGCCCGCACTCGTGCGGCTTCCCCAGCCGGTGGCCACGGCACCGGGGGCGTCCCCGGAGTACTGCTTGACCACGATGCCGGCGAACGAGGTGTTCGCGATGACCGAGTTCTGGACCGTGATGTCGTCGAGCACCGTCGGGGCCGCCGGGGCGCCGGGGTTCGCCACCGCGGCGTCGAAGACGATGCCGCCGGTCTTCTTCGACCGGTCCCAGCCCATCTTGAAGTGGATGCCGGGCGCGTTGTCCGCCGTGTCGCCGCTGATCCAGTTCACCTCGCCGGTGACGTCGTGGACGTTCACCCCGTCGACGACGAAGCCGTGGAGGGGCCGGCCGGCGCTGCCGGTGACGTGGATCCCCCGCAGGTCCTTCAGGTTCGCGCCCGGGGTGCTCGTCGCGGGCGCCTGGTTGGTCACCTCGAGGTGCCGGATCGTCCAGAACTCCTGGTCGGCCAGGCGGACGGTGTCGCCCACCGCACCGGCTCCGTCGATCCGCGGGTTCGCGCCGTCGCCGTACCGGTCGACGGTGACCGGCGCACCCGAAGCGCCGGAGCCCTTCGGCCACAGCTGCCCGGTCCACCGGCCGCCCGCCCGCAGCAGGATCCGGTCCCCGGGGCGGAAAGTCGTCTGGCCGACCCGCGCGAGACTGCGCCAGGCGTGCGCGCTGTCCGTCCCGGCTGCGCTGTCGTTGCCCTGCGCCGCGTCGACGTAGTAACTGACGCCGGCGGCCTGTGCGCCCGCGGGGGCAGCGAGAACGGCCGGCACCGAGGCGGCCAGCAGGGCCACCGCGAACAGGCCGGGGGCGGGGTGCCTCAAGACACGGAACACGTGCTACTCCTCACGCCGTTGTGGAGCCACATGTCCGACACTGTCGGGATCTGTCGGAAAACGTATTCCACCACCTATCGTCGAGTTGCACAAGAACCGCGAATCGACGGAAAGAGCCCGCCACCCCATGACCGAGGCACCCACCGGCTCCTCCCCCACGCTGCGGGACGTCGCCACGGAGGCCGGCGTCTCCGCGGCCACGGCGTCGCGCGCGCTCAACGGCAGCACCCGCAACGTCAGCGCGGAAAAGCTGGCGCTCGTGCTGCAGGCGGCCGCGAAACTCGGTTACGCGCCGAACCTTTCGGCCCAGGCCACCGCCCGGGGCTCGACGAAGACGGTCGCGCTGATCGTCCACGACATCGCCGACCCGTACTTCGCCGCCATCGCCGCGGGGGCCATCGAAGGCGCCGAAGCCGCCGGCCTGACGGTGACCATGGCGGTCACCGACCGTTCACCGGAACGCGAACTGGAGATCGTCTCGACCCTGCGCGGTCACCGGCCGCACGCGATCATCCTCGCCGGCAGCCGGATCGCGGACGACGAGGACGCGCTCGCCGGCGAACTGCGGGCGTACGAAGCCGCGGGCGGCCGCGTGGCCGTGGTGAGCCAGCCGTCCCTGCCGTACGGGACGGTCACCGTCGACAACCGCCGGGCCGCCGAGGAGCTGGCGGCCGCACTGGTCGCCCACGGGTACCGGCGGTTCGCGGTGCTGCACGGGCCCCCCGCGCTGCGCACGTCCCGCGACCGCGCGGAAGGGTTCGTCGCCGGCCTCGCCGCGGCGGGGATCGCCGGGGCGGAACAAGTCGGAACCGGGTTCACCGAAGACGGCGGCCACGCGGCCATGACCCGGCTGCTCGACCGCGGCCTCGACGGCGTCGAGCTCGTGTTCGCGGTCAACGACGTGATGGCGATCGGTGCCCTGCGCGCACTGCGCGATGCGGGCCTGGTCCCGGGCCGCGACCTCGCGGTGGCGGGCTTCGACGACATCAGCGCCGCCACGGACGTCGACCCCGCCCTGACCACCGTCGGCGTCCCCATGCGGGCGATGGGCCGCCGCGCGCTCGACCTCGCGCTGGCCGACGCGGCCGAGGGCGAGGTCGTGTGGCTGCCGACGACCGTCGTCCTGCGGGAAAGCACCCCACGCCGTCCCGGGTAGGCAGGCCACCGACCGGGCCGGCACGATCCACAAAGGACGCGTGGGCGCTTCCGGCACGGGCGGGTCAGCGGTGCTCCTCCCGCAGCGCGTAGCGGCGCTCGGCGTAGGCGAGGTCGTCCCGCCACAACCGGGCGGCGGCGCGGCGCATGAGCGGGCGCAGGGCCGGGGCGAAGGGGGCCACCCTGGCGAAGCCCGGCCGGTCGGAGGCGGCGATCGTCGCCTCGATCACCGCGGTGCGCGGCCGGCCGTCGGGGCCGGGGCCGAGCGGGGTCGCGTGCGTCTCCACCACGCTGCCGGTGCCCTCACCGTCCACAATGGTCATCAGCACCGTGCGCGGGCCGGGGCAGGTGAACTCGGCGATCACCGGGACGCCGATCTTCCCGGCGAGCCGGAACGTCACCTCGACGACGAACCGGTCGTCGGCCTCGGCGACGTCGATGCCCTGTGGTGCCGACAGCACGCGCAGCCGCGCGAACGAGTACGGGTGGAACCACGCGCCGTGCCACGGGTCGAGGCGATTGGCGACGACGTCTTCGGGCTCGCAGGTGCCGGCCAGCGTCGCGACGGCGTCGACCGTGGTGCCGGGCGGGCGCACCGGCACCACCGGGCGCTCGGTGGGCTCTTCGCCGCCGAGCCGGTCGAGCCGCACCCACGCCAGGACGCCGTCGTCGTACGACGGCAGGGCCGTCCACCCGGGACGGTCCGCGCCGACGCGCAGGCCGTGCCACCGGCAGACCAGCTCACCGCAGTGCACCCGCGCCTGGTCCAGCGGTGCGCCGAGGTGGGGACACGCGCCCGGGCCGACGAGCAGCGCACCGTCCGGCCCGCGCCACGCGACCAGTTCGCGCCCGCCCACCCGCACGCCGAACGGCCGGTCGGCGCGCACTTCCCGGCCGGCCGCGAAGACGAACCAGTTGCCGGCCGGCCGGGCACCCGCCCGCTTGACCGCTGCCTCGATCAGCGCGGGGCTGCAGTCCGCGTAGGCGGGTTCCTGCCGGGCCCACGCCGGCTCCCGGAACGGCTGCACCGGCCACCGCGCCGGCCAGCGCTCGATAACCTGCCGCTTGAGGTCCACCCGACACGCTCCCGCCCGATCCGGCCGGTCGGGACGACCGGCACGCGAGCCATCCTCGGTCACTTGAAGCGATTGCGCAACGCTTTGCCCGGCACCCCGGGCAGCCTTCACGCCTTCAGGCGGTCAGTGGCCAGGCCGACCGCGGCGGCGAGGTCGTCGACCCAGGTGACGTCCAGCTCGAGGAGACCGGCCCACCCCGGTCCCGCGACGGCGACCTCGACGCCGCGCCGCCGCAGCCGACGGGCGAGCAGGTCGTCGACGGTGGTGGCGGACATCGCCCAGAGGAACGCCACGACGGGGTCGAGCTTGGCCGCGATGGCGATCGTCGTCTCGGCGGGGACCATCTGGCCCAGGTAGACCGCCGGGATGCCGACTTCCGCCATGGCCGCCCGCAGCACCTCCATGGGCAGGCTGTGCCGCTCCTGGGGGCAGCAGGCCAGCAGCACCGGCCGGCCGGGCGGGGTGTTCGCGAACCCGGCGCTGTAGCGCTGCAGGGCACGGGAGATCTCCGTGGTCAGCACCCATTCGGAGTCGAAGCACACGTCGCCGCGCACCCAGCGGCCGCCGAGGTGGCGCAGCACCGGGACCAGCACGCCGGTCCACGCCGCGGCGGGTCCGAGCGCGTCCAGCGTTTCGTCCAGCAACGCGGCCAGCGACGCGAATTCGAGGGCTTCCGCGGCCCGCTCGAGCTCCTCGATGTGCCGGTCCACGGAGACCTCGGGCACCGGGTCGCCGAGGCTGGAGAACGCCGCCGCGGCGGCTTCCCTGGCCCGCATCCCGCGGTCGATGAGCCGCTGCATGTACTGCAGCCGGCGGACGTCGGCGTCGGAGTACCGCCGGTGCCGCCCGTCGTCGCGCAGCGTGGGACCGACGCCGTAGCGCGCGGCCCACGTCCGCAGCGTCACCGGCGAGACACCGAGCAGTTCGGCGACCTTGCCGGGCGTCCACGAGCCCCCGGCCCGGGGCTCCTCCCGGCCACTCCCCGCGTCCACGTCCATCAGCACCACGTTTCCACACGCCGGGACGAGCGGTACAGCGAGACGACCCGATCGGATCGCTTGCGCAACGCTGCCGGGTGTCGGAGCCCCTTTTCCCGGGTTCAAGTGGACAAGCTACGCCTCATGTGAAACGGTTGCGAATCGAATCAGTGACACGGGAGGGCGGCCGATGACCGCGACCATGACGACGGGGACCGTCCCCACCGGGAGTGCGGCCACCGAGGGGCTGGACGCACTGGCCCGGCGTTGCCTCGCCGAGGCGCACGGTTTCGTGAGCGAGCGGGCGGCGGAACACTTCTCCGGACGCGCCGAGGGAGCACTGGCCGAAACCGCGCTGCCGGAGTTCGTCGCGGGCGGAAAGTGCCTCCGCCCGCTGTTCGCGTACGTGGGGTGGCGGTGCGGGCAGCCGGAGTCCGGCGCCGCGATCCGGGCGGTGGCCGCGCTCGAACTGCTGCACTGCTTCGCCCTGGTCCAGGACGACGTGATGGACGGCTCGCCGCTGCGCCGGGGCCGTCCCGCCCTGCACGTCCGGTTCACCCGCTGGCACGAGGAGCAGGGCTGGGCCGGTTCGGCGTCCCGGTTCGGCGAGTCCGCCGCGATCCTGTTCGGCGACCTCTTCCTGGTGTGGTCCGAGCAGCTGCTGCGCGAAAGCGGCCTGACCGCGGGACAGCTGGCGCGCGGCTGGGTGCACTACGACGCGATGCGGACGGAGCTGGCCGTCGGCCAGCTGGCCGACCTGGTGAACGACGCGCGGGCCCTGCCGAGCTGGGACACCGTGCTCGACGTCCTGCGCCGCAAGTCCGGCAACTACACGGTGCGGCGGCCGCTGGAGTTCGGTGCGGCGCTGGCCGGGTGCGGCCCGGAGCTGACGGCCGGGCTGGCCGAGTTCGGCGGCCTGGTGGGCGAGGCGTTCCAGCTCCGCGACGACCTGCTGGGCGTGTTCGGCGATCCCACCGTCACGGGCAAGCCGGCCGGACAGGACCTGCGCGACCGCAAGGCGTCCAGCGTGGTCGTGCTCGCCGCGGCGATGGCAGGCCGGCGCCGCCAGGCCGCCTTCACCGAGCTGCTCGAGCTCCCCACGATCGACGACGACGCGGTCAGCCGCTGGCGCGAACTCATCGTCGCCACCGGCGCGCGGGAGCGCATGGGCGAGCTGATCAGGGAACGGGCCGACAAGGCCCTCGCGGCGATCGACCCCGCGGTCGTCCCCCGCCACGCCGCCGACCTGCTCGCCACCCTGGCGGCCCGCTGCACGGAGCGCGACCGATGAAGACCGTGCCCGGACCGGTGGATCGCGTCGTCGTCGTGGGCGCCGGTCTGGCCGGGCTGGCCGCGGCTCTGCACCTCGCCGGGCGGGGCCGGGAAGTGACCGTCCTCGAGCGGGATCCGGGCCCGGGCGGCCGCGCCGGACGCGTCGAGCGGGACGGCTACCTCCTCGACACCGGGCCCACCGTGCTGACCATGCCGTCGATCCTGCGGGACACCTTCGGCGCGGTCGGCGCCGAGCTCGCGGCGGAACTGCCGCTGACCCGGCTGGACCCGGCGTACGTCGCGCAGTTCGCCGACGGCAGCACGCTGCCCGTGCACACCGACGCGGCCGCGATGACCGACGCGATCCGCGACTTCGCCGGGCCGGCCGAGGCCGCGGGCTACACCCGCCTGCGCGACTGGCTGACGAAGCTGTACCGGGCCGAGTTCGGCCGGTTCATCGACGCGAACATCGACTCCCCGCTCGACATGCTCCGGCCGGAACTGGCCCGGCTCGTGGCGCTCGGCGGGTTCCGGCGGCTGGACGGTCAGGTCGGCCGGTTCCTCGCCGACGAGCGGCTGAAACGGGTGTTCACCTTCCAGGCGCTCTACGCGGGTGAATCCCCGATGCGGGCGCTCGCCCTGTACGCGGTCATCTCGTACATGGACACCGTCGGCGGGGTCTACTTCCCGCCCGGCGGCGTCGCGGCCCTGCCGCGGGCGCTCGCCCGCGTCGCGGCCGACGCCGGGGTGAAGTTCGGCTACGGCGACGCCGTGAGCGGGCTCGACCGCGCCGGAGCCCGGGTCACCGCGGTCCGCACCGCCGCCGGGGCCCGCTACCCGTGCGACGCCGTCGTCCTCACCACCGAGCTGCCCGAAAGCTACCGGCTGCTCGGCCGGCGTCCGCGACGGCCGGTGCCGCTGAGGGCCGCGCCGTCCGCGCTCGTCGTGCACGCCGGCGGCCCCTCCGGGCAGGCCGGCCTCGCCCACCACACCATCTCCTTCGGGCACGGGTGGCGGTCGACGTTCGACGAGCTCATCGCGCAGGGCAGGCGGATGAGCGATCCGTCGCTGCTCGTCACGCGGCCGACCGCGTCCGATCCCGGGCTCGCCCCGCCCGGTCGCGAGCTCTACTCGATCCTCGCCCCCGTCCCGAACCTCGACCGCGGCCCCGCGGACTGGGCCACCGAGACGGCGTCCTACGCCGAAGAGATCCTCGACGTGGCCCGGACCCGGCTCCTCCCCGGCTTCGAACCGGAGTTCACGCACGTCATCGGCCCGGCCGAGTGGGCGGACCGCGGCCTGGTCGCCGGGACGCCGTTCGGCTACGCGCACTCCTTCGCCCAGACCGGGCCGTTCCGGCCGCGGAACCTCCCCCGCGGGACGGACAACGTCGTCCTGGCCGGCGGCGCCACGGTGCCGGGCGTCGGGGTGCCGACCGTGCTGATTTCCGGCAGACTGGCTGCGGACCGGATCACCGGAGGGACCCGATGACCCGACGCGAACTCGACGCCGCCGGCATCCACGAACCCGGGCTGCGCGTGGCCTACACCTGGTGCCGCGGGCTCAACGCCCGGCACGGCCGCACGTACTTCCTCGCGACGCGGTTGCTGACCCCGGCGCAGCGGCCGGCGATCCACGCGCTGTACGGCTTCGCGCGGTGGCTCGACGACATCGTCGACGAACCGGACGACGACGCCACCCCCGAAACGCTCGCCCGCCGCCTGGACGAGGTCGAGAGCCGCTTCCTCGCCGACCTCGCCGCGGGGGCGAGCGAGGACCCGCTGCTGACCGCGGTGATCGACACGGCGGCCCGGTACACGCTGGCCGAGGCGTACTTCCGCGCGTTCTTCACCTCGATGCGGATGGACCTCAGCGTCACCGGCTACGCCACCCGCGGCGAGCTCGACACCTACGTGCACGGCTCGGCCGAGGTGATCGGGCTCCAGGTGCTGCCGGTGCTCGGCACCGTCGCGCCCCGCGCGGAGGCCGAGCCGAGGGCCGCCGCGCTCGGCAAAGCGTTCCAGCTCACCAACTTCCTGCGCGACGTCGCCGAAGACCTGGCCCGCGGGCGCGTCTACCTGCCGGCCGACGAGCTGTCCGCCCACGGCGTCGACCGCGACCGGCTGGCGTGGTGCGCCCGGCAGGGCCGGGCCGATCAGCCCGTCCGGGCCGCGATCCGCGACCAGATCGCCGTCACCCGCGAGGTGTACGCCGAGGCGAAGCCGGGAATCGCCATGCTGCACCCGGTTTCCCGCCCGTGCGTGGCCACGGCGGCGACGTTGTACGCCGGGATCCTCGGCCGCATCGAAGACGCCGGGCACGACGTCTTCGCCGGGCGCGCGGCGGTCCCCCGCGGGCAGCGGCTGGCGGTCGCCTGCGGTGCGGTCGCGCGCACGCAGTGGGCACGGCGTCGCCACCGCGCGCCGGTCCCGGTGGCGGTGGGCTGAGGTGGGCAAGGCCGAATACCTCGTCGTGCTGGCCTCGTGCGTCCTCGTCACCCTGCCGCTGGAGCTCGTGGGCGCGCGCGTCTACCGGCAGCCCCGGCGGCTGGCCCGCGCGGTGCTGCCGGTCGCGCTGGTGTTCCTCGTCTGGGACGCGCTGGCGATCGCCGCCGGGGTCTGGGACTACGCCCCGGACCGCGTCACCGGGATCCGCGCACCCTTCGCCGTGCCGCTGGAGGAAATCCTGTTCTTCGTGGTGATTCCGATCTGCGGGCTGCTGACCTACGAGGCCGTCCAGCTCACCGCCGCGGCGGTCCGGCGGCGCGGCCGGAAGGAGGTGCGCCGGTGATTCCCTGGGGCTACACCGTGCCCGCGGCCGCCGCGGTGGCCGCGGTCGTCCTGATCGAGCTCCGCCTGCTGCGCACGGGACTGTTCCGGCGGCCGGCCTACTGGATCACGATGGCCATCGTGACCGCGTTCCAGATCCCGGTGGACGGCCGGCTGACCAAGCTCTCCGGCCCGGTCGTCCGCTACTCCCCCGAGCACATCACGGGCTGGCGCTTCCCGTGGGACATCCCGGTCGAAGACTTCCTCTTCGGCTTCGCGCTCATGACCGCCGTGCTGCTGGTGTGGGACCGGACCGGCCCCCGCCGGGAGCGCACATGAGCACGATGGCGAAGGACGGTCTCCCCCGCGGTGCGGTGCCGTCGACCTTCGACACCGAAGCGCGGTGGTACGACCGGCTGGTCGGCGCCAACCCGGGCTACCACGCACACCTCCGGCTCTCGGCACAGCGGCTGGCGCTGCCGTCGGACGGGACGGGCCTGCGGCTGCTGGACGCCGGCTGCGGCACGGGCGCGTCGACGGCGGCGCTGCTGTCCGTCGCGCCCGGGGCGCGGATCACCGCGTTCGACGCCTCCGGGGAGATGCTCGCGCGAGCACGGGCCAAGGACTGGCCGGACGGCGTCACCTTCGTCCACACGCCGGTCGAGGACCTCGACGGGATCTCGGGTCCGTTCGACGCGATCCTGGCGGCGTACCTGCTGCGCAACCTCGCCGAGCCGAGCCGGCAGCTGCGGCGGCTGCGCGGGTTACTGCGCCCCGGCGGCCGCATCGCGGTCCACGAGTACTCCGTCCACGACTCGCGGCGCGCCCGGTGGGTGTGGAACGCGGTCTGCGCGGCCGTGATCATCCCGCTCGGGAAGGTCACCACCGGGGACGGGACCCTCTACCGCCACCTGCGCCGCAGCGTCCTGGAATTCGACGGGATCGGCGCGCTCGCCCACCGGCTCACCGAGGCCGGCTTCACCGACGTGCGCACCGCCTCGATGCCGGGCTGGCAAAACGGCATCGTCCACACCGTTCTCGGCACCAACCCGCAGGAGCACCCGTGAGCCGCCCCCTCGGCACCGACCGCCGGATCGAGACGCGGCCGGCCCCGCCCGGCCTGACCGATGCCGGGCTGCTCGGCCGGCGCCCCTCCGCGGCGGTCGTCGGCGGCGGCATCGCGGGTCTCACCGCGGCCACCGGGCTGGCCGAGCGGGGCGTCACGGTGACGCTCTTCGAGCGGGACGGTCACCTGGGCGGCCGGGTCGGCGGCTGGGCCGACCGGCTGCCGGACGGCACCGCGGTGACGATGAGCCGGGGCTTCCACGCCTTCTTCCGCCAGTACTACAACCTGCGGTCGCTGCTCATGCGCACCGATCCCGGTCTGGACCGGCTGACCCCGCTGGCCGACTACCCGCTGCTCGACGCGCAGGGCCGCACGGACACCTTCGCGGGTCTCCCCCGCACACCGCCGTGGAACGCGCTGGCGTTCGCCTGGCGCAGCCCGACGTTCACCCCGCGGGACCTGGTGCGCATCAACGGCCGGGAGGCCCTCCCACTGGCGACGGTCAGCGTCCCGGAGATCTACCACCGGCTCGACGAGACCGACGCCGCGAGCTTCCTCGACGCGATCAACTTTCCCGAAGCGGCCAAGCACCTGGCGTTCGAAGTGTTCTCCCGGAGCTTCTTCGCCGATCCGCGCGAGCTCTCCGCGGCGGAACTGGCGACCATGTTCCACCTGTACTTCCTGGGCTCCAGCGAAGGTCTGGTGTTCGACGTGCCCACCGAGCCGTTCCCGCAGGCGCTGTGGGACCCGCTGGCCGGTTACCTGGCCGATCGCCGGGTGACCATCCGGACCGGCACCGCGGTGGAGTCCCTCGAACGGACTCCCGGCGGGTTCGCGGTCACGACGGCGGAGGACACCGCGCGGTTCGACACCGTCGTGCTCGCCTGCGACGTGCGGGGACTGCAGGGGATCGTCGCCGCGTCGCCCACAGCCGGCACCCCGGAGTGGCGGGCCGCCGTCGCGGAACTGCGCACGGCACCGCCGTTCCTCGTCCGCCGGCTCTGGCTCGACCGGCCCGTCGACCCCGGGCGGCCGCCGTTCCTGGGCACCGGGAGCGTGCCGCCGCTGGACAACATCAGCCTGCTCGACCGGTACGAGGGCGAGGCACGGCGGTGGGCGGCCCGCACCGGCGGCTCGGTCGTCGAACTGCACGCCTACGCGGCGACGACCGACGACCGCGAGACCCTGGTCAAGGCGGTCGACGACCGGCTCCACGCGATCTACCCCGAAACGCTCGACGCGCGGGTCAGCGCGTCGAACTCCTTGTGGCGCGAGGATTGCCCGCTGTTCGGGCTGGGCGGCTTCGCGCGCCGCCCGCCGGTCGGCACGCCGGATCCGGCGCTGGCGCTGGCCGGCGACGGCGTGCGGATCGACCTTCCGGTCGCGCTGATGGAACGCGCGGCCACCACCGGCTGGGCCGCGGCCAACACGCTCCTGGCCGGCTGGGGACTCGCCGGGCACCCGCTGCGCTCGGTGCCCAACCGCGGCCGGCTCGGCCTGCTGAACCGGCTTGCCTCGGCCCGGCACTTCGGCGGGTGAGCGGGGTGGCGGACCACGAAGTCGTCGTCGTCGGTGCCGGGCTCGCCGGGCTGGCGGCCGCGGTGACCCTGCACCGGGCCGGGGTTTCGTGCGTGGTGCTGGAGGCGTCCGACGACGTCGGCGGGCGCGTGCGCACCGACGTCGTGGACGGTTTCCGGCTCGACCGCGGGTTCCAGGTCCTCAACCCGGCCTACCCGGCGATCCGGCGCCTGGTGGACGTCGGCGCCCTGCACCTCGGCCGGTTCTGGCGCGCGGTCCGGGTGGCCGACGACGACCGCGTCTCGCTGCTGGGCAATCCCCTGGACACGCCCAGGGCGCTGCGCGACATCGCGGCCCGGCGGTACCTGTCGGCGAAGGACCTGGCCGCGCTCGGCGCGCTGTCCGCCCGCGTGGCCGCGGGGCCGGCCCAGGCGATCATCGACCGCGACGACCGCTCGACGTTCGGCGAACTGCGGCGCGCCGGGGTGTCCACGCGGGCCGTCGAGACGGTGTTCCGGCCGTTCCTCTCCGGGGTGTTCCTCGAACCCGAGCTGACCACGTCGGCCCGGTTCTTCCAGCTGGTGTGGCGCAGTTTCCTGCGGTCGGCACCGTCACTGCCCGCCCTCGGCATGGCCGAGCTGCCGCGGCAGCTCGCCCGTTCGCTGCCGACGGCGGCCGTCCGGCTGGGCACGCCGGTCGAGGAGGTCCGGCCGGGCGAGGTCCGCACGGCGGACGGCGAGGTCCGGACGGCCCGCGCGGTCGTCGTCGCGGCCGACGGCTCCACGGCCGCCCGGCTCACCGGGGTCCCGGAGCCGCGGTGGAACAGCGGGACCACGTGGTACTTCGCCCCGCCCCGGGCGCCGTTGCGCGAGCCGGTCATCGTGATCGACGCGCGGGGCGGCCCGGTCACCAGCACCAGCGTGCTCAGCGAGGTGTGCCCCCCGTACGCCCCACCGGGCGCGGCGCTGGTGAGCGCGTCGGCCCTGACGACGCTGCCGGAGCAAGAGGTGCGCCGCGCGCTCGGCCGGATGTACCGCACCGACGCGTCCCGCTGGCCGCTGATCGCCCGGTACGAGATCGCCCGCGGACTCCCGGCCATGCCGGCCCCGCACGAGATCCGCCGCGAAGTCCGGCTGGGCGAGGGCCGGTACGTGTGCGGCGACCACCGGGACACGAGCTCCCTGCAAGGCGCCTTGGCGTCCGGAACGCGAGCGGCCCGCGCGGTACTCGCCGACTTCGGACGGCGGCCGGACCCGCACACCGGCTGAGCCCGCGCGGCCCGCCTGACACCCGGCGACCTCCGCCGTCGCCATGCCGGGCGGTGGCTCGGCGCCGAAACAGCGTTCCCATTACGACATTCGGGCAGAAATTCGCGTCCCGCGCTGTAAGAATCGCCGAATCACGGACGCTCGGCCGGCACCGATAGCGCCCGATCGTCACCGGGAAGAGTGATGGTCGGCCGCCGAGCTGCGGTTTCCGGCGTAGTGCGGCCATGGTCTGCGTAGCCGGAATCGGCCGCGGTAGCCCGTTGAGCGCCTTGACACCGGGCTGTGGGTGACGATTTCCCGGCTCGCTAACAAATTTTCCGTCTTTCCGTCTCTCCGAGGCAACCGCAGTAATCCGGCCTTCGGAAGGAAGTCCATGTCGCGGAGATCATTGTTCGTCGCGCTGATCGCGGTCAGTGCCTTGCTCACCCCGGCCGCGGTCGCGGCCGCTGCGCCACCCGGGGTCGATCCGGCCACCGTCGATCTCACGCTCTCCGCCGGGCAGAGCACCACCGTCACCAAGCACGTCACCACCTCCGCCGTCCCGCCGAACCCCGACCTCGTGCTGCTCGCCGACACCACCGGCAGCATGGGCGGCGCGATCGCCAACGTCCGCACCAACGCGAACGCCATCACCGGGGACGTGCTCGCCGCGCAGCCGACCGCCCAGTTCGGCGTCGCCGAGTACAAGGACTTCAGCGATTCCGTGCCGTTCCACGTCAACCAGGGCATCACCGCGGACACCGCCGCGGTCCAGGCCGGCGTCAACCAGTGGGTCGCGGGCGGCGGTGGCGACACGCCCGAAGCTGACCTGAACGCCCTGTACGAACTGGCCACCGGCGCGGTCACCTTCCGCCCGGACGGCACCCGGATCATCGCCTGGTTCGGCGACGCGCCGTCGCACGACCCCAGCGGCGGGCACACCCTGGCCCAGACCATCGACGCGCTCAAGGCGGCGAACATCCGCGTGGTCGCGGTCAACGTCGGCGCGCTCGACGCCTCCGGACAGGCGAGCGCCATCGCCTCCGCCACCGGCGGCGTGCTGCTGAACAACGTGCCCTCGAGCCAGGTCTCGCAGGCCATCCTCGACGGCATCAAGTCCATCGAGGTCACCGTGACGCCGCACGTCACCACCTGCGACCCGCAGCTGACGCTCACCAACGCCCCGGCGAGCGTCAAGGTGGCCGGCGGGGACGTCGCCACGTTCACCGAGAACGTCACCGCCGCGGGCGACGCCGCTCCCGGCACCTACCACTGCACGGTCGACTACCTGGTCGACGGCGTGTCGCGCGGGTTCGTCGAGACGACGACCGTGCGCGTGCTGGGCCTGAGCATCAACGACGTCACGGTGCAGGAGGGCTCCGGCGGCGCGCCGGTGCCCGCCGCCTTCACCGTCTCGCTGCTCGGGGGCGCCTCCCCGAACCCGGTGACGGTCCACTACGCCACCGCGAACGGCACCGCGACCGCGCCCGCCGACTACCAGGCGGCCAGCGGTGACGTGACCTTCGCGCCCGGTGAGACGGCCAAGCCGGTGACCGTGCTGGTCAACCCGGACACCGTCGACGAGCCGGACGAGACGTTCACCGTCACGCTGTCCGCCCCGGCCGGCGCCGGGCTGATCGACCCGACCGGGGTGGGCACGATCCTCGACGACGACCGCGACGGCACCTTCTCCTGCACCGGCACCGCCGCGAACGTCATCGGCATCACCGCGGCCGTGGCGAACCCGGCGAACCTGCCCTGCGCCGACGACAGCAAGACCGTCCTCGACGCGACGCTCAACGCCGGCCTGATCAAGGTGCAGACGCACGCGCTGACGGCGTCGACCGACCTGGCCCCGGACGACCAGTCCGCGGCCCCGGCGGCCGGTGACCACGCGCAGGCAACGGCGAAGATCGACAAGACGGTGATCAGCACGGTCGGGCTGACCATCGAGCTGGGCGTGATCCAGTCCCAGGCGGCGGCGACCTGCCAGCCGGCTCCGGGCGGGCTCGCCCCGGTGCTGACCGGCAGTTCGAACGTGGCCTCGTTGAAGATCAACGGCGTCTCGGTCACGGTGGGCTCGGCGCCGCTGACCATCGCGCTGGTCATCGGCTCGCTGAAGCTGAACGGCCAGACCATCGCGAACGGCGTCGTGAAGCAGCAGGCGGTCGCGCTGGAAACCCCGCTCGCGAAGATCGTGCTGGCGGAGTCCCAGGCGGACGTGCACGGCACCGCCGCGCACCCGGCGGGCAACCCCTGCCGTCGCTGATCCGGTGAACCACCCGGGGCGGGCGGTCTCCGCCCGCCCCGGGCGCACAGGTCGGCCGGCTGGCCGGCAAACCACCCGCCGGCCGCGTCCCCAACCTCCCCGGACAGCTCCTAGCCGGTCGGCATCAGTTCGAGCGTCTCGCCGGCCAGTTCGGCCGCGCCGTCGCGGAAGTCTTCGTCGAGCTTGCGGAACAGCGTCTCGGCCTGGATGGCGGGCCAGTCGCGGGGCAGGTGCTCGGCCGGGAGGTGGGGATCCCGGCGGACCACGTGCAGCCAGTCCGAGTGCAGCATCAGCTGCCGGGTCAGGTCGTCGGGGAACGACGGCTTCCCGGCCTCCCACTTCTCCATGAAGTCGTGGTAGCGCGAGGCGATGGTCGCCGTGTCGAAGGCCTTGCGGACGAGCTCGGCCGCTTCCGTCGGCTTCGCCGGCTGCGCCGTGAACACCGTTACGTGCCCGTCGAGACCCAGCTGCTCGACGATGGCCGTGACGTCCCGGACGCCGGGGGCGACCCACAAACCGTTCTGCAGCAAGCCGAATCCGGCCCAGGTCAGTTGCGTGCGCAGGCCGTGCCGGTCACCGCGGCGGGTGTCCGGCAGCGAGAAGCCGACCAGTGTCCAGCCGCCGTCCGCGGACCGGTTGACCGCGCCGGTCTCCCAGATGCGCCGCCTGCCGTCCTCGAGGACCGCGGCCAGGCGCGCGCTGAGGCCGAAGTAGACCTTCCGCCCGTGCCGGTGGCGGGTCAGCAATCCGGTGCCCGCCATGCGGGTCAGCGTCGAGCGGACCGCCTCCTCGGAGACGCCGACGCGCGCGAACACGTCGATCACGCTGCCCGAATAGATCGCCGTCGGCCGGCCGAGCAGGTGGATGCCGAGGAAGGTCAGCATGACGGACTTCGGGCGGGGCCCCGAGCCGGTCTCGTCGAAGTGCGTCACGACCGTCAGCGTAACCCCGGCGCCCGATCACTTGATGTTGTGCAGAATATTGACGGCCGTCACACCCCTGACTAACGTTGGGCCCCGCTCCCCCGTCGTCCACCCCGGACGAACCTGTTCCCCGCCGCAACGCCCCCAAAGACGAGGGTGACACTCCCCATGAGCACTCAGCTCCGCAGAGCGGTCGCGTCCAGCTTTCTCGGCAGCCTGATCGAGTACTACGACTTCCTCCTCTACGCCACGGCCAGCGCGGTGGTCTTCGGCAAGGTCTTCTTCGCCGACCTCGATCCGGCACTGGCCACGGTCGCCAGCTTCGGCACGTTCACCACCGGCTACCTCGCCCGCCCGCTCGGCGGCCTGATCTTCGGCCACTTCGGCGACCGGCTGGGCCGCAAGCGGATGCTCGTGCTGACCATGACCCTGATGGGCATCTCGAGCTTCCTCATCGGCCTGCTCCCCGGCTACGACCAGATCGGCGCGGTCGCCCCGCTCGGCCTGGTCCTGCTCCGGGTGGTCCAGGGCATCGCGGTCGGCGGCGAGTGGGGCGGCGCCGTGCTGATGTCCGCCGAACACGCGCGATCGCGCCGCGGACTGTGGGCCGGGTTCACCAACGCCGGCGCGCCGAGCGGCATGGTCGTGTCGACCCTCGCGATGTCCGGCACCGCCGCGCTCACCTCCGAGGCGGACTTCCTCGCCTGGGGCTGGCGGATCCCGTTCCTGCTCAGCATCGTGCTGCTCGCGATCGGCCTGTTCGTGCGCTCCCGCGTCGACGAGACACCGGTGTTCCTGGCTGCCCGCAAGGAAGAACGACGCCGGATCCCGCTGGTCGCGGTGCTGCGGGAGCACCCCCGCGTGCTCGCGCTCAGCGTCGGTGTCGGGCTCGCCGCGTTCGTCGTCCAGGCCACGCTGACCACCTTCGTGCTCGCTTACGGCGTCCAGCACGGACACCCGAGACAGGAAGTGCTGAACGCGCTCACCCTGTCGTCGGCCTGCGCGGTGGCGGGCATCCTGCTGTGGTCCGCGCTGTCCGACCGGATCGGCCGCCGCCCGGTCGTCCTGGCGGGCGTGGTCCTCATGGCGGTGTTCGGGTTCCTGCTGTTCCCGATGGTCCGCAGCGGCAGCGGGCTGCTGCTCGTCCTCGCGCTGGTGATCGGCCAGGGCGTGATCCACCCGATGATGTACGGCCCGCTGGCCGCGCTCTACTCCGAGCTCTTCAGCACCGGAAACCGGTACACCGGCGCGTCGCTGGGCTACCAGCTCGCCGGGCTCGGCGCCGGCTTCGCCCCGCTGATCTTCGCCGAGCTCCAGCGGGCCAACGGCGGCGGTTCGACCACTCCGGTGTCGTGGACCATCGCCGCGTTCTGCGTCCTGTCCGCCGTCTGCGTCCTGGCGTTGCGGGAAACCCACCGCCGCGACCTCACCCCGGACCTCGACCCGGCCGTACCGGCGCCCGCGCACCAGGAAGGAAGCCGATGAGCAGGTGGCTCCGCCGGATCGGTGCCCTCGCCGCGACGACGCTGACCGCGTTCGGCCTCACCGCGGCGGGCACGGCGCACGCCGCCACCCCCGCGCACTACACCGGGCTGCTGCCGGACGGCGCGAGCTGGGTGGCGGACGTGCCGTCCTCCTGGAACGGGACGGTCATCCTCTACAGCCACGGCTTCGGCCCGCTCGTGGCGGTCGACACCCCGGACGCGCCGACGGGACAGGCGCTGCTGGCCGCCGGCTACGCCCTGGTCGGCTCGTCCTACAGCGGACC
Organism: Amycolatopsis sp. NPDC026612; assembly: GCF_040638285.1. Classification (NCBI taxonomy): domain Bacteria; kingdom Bacillati; phylum Actinomycetota; class Actinomycetes; order Pseudonocardiales; family Pseudonocardiaceae; genus Amycolatopsis; species Amycolatopsis sp. NPDC026612. The sequence continues at coordinate 17,227 of NZ_JBEZYB010000041.1, read as the reverse complement.
GTCGATGTGGGCGCTCGCCGCCGCCCCGCGGGACCAGTTCGCCTCGCTCGACGCCCTCGTGCGGAAGATCGGTGAGCCTCGCCGCACGATCGCGTGGGGCACCTCGATGGGCGGCCTGGTCAGCGCGCTGGAAGCCGAGTCCGGCACGCGGCGGCTCGACGGCGCGCTCACCACGTGCGGCCTGGTGGCGGGCGCGCTCAACCTGAACGACTACCAGCTCGACGGCGAATACGCGCTGTCCCGCCTGCTCGCCCCGGCGCAGCCGGTGAAACTCGTCCGCTACGCGAACGCCGGCGAAGCGAGCGCGGCGGGCGCGTCGCTGACGAAGATCGTCACCGACGCCCAGGGCACCGCGGCCGGCCGGGCCCGGACCGCCCTCGGTGCCGCGCTGATGAACACGCCGCCCTGGCTGACCGGCGCCACCCCACCCGGCCCCGCCGACTACGCGGGTCAGGAGCAGCAACAGCAGCAGGCCCTGACCGGGTTCGTGCTCGGGTTCGTCGTGTCCGGCCGCTACCAGATCGAACTCGCCGCCGGCGGGAACAGCGCGTTCACCGCCGGGGTCGACTACCGCGCGCTGCTGTCCGGCAGCCCGCTGGCCCACCAGGTCCGGGCGCTGTACCGCGCCGCGGGCCTCGACCTGGACGCCGACCTGGCCGAGCTGACGCGCCACGCGGACATCACACCCGACCCGCAGGCCGTCGGGACGCTCGCCCGCACCTCGACGGCGACCGGGCGGCTCCGCGTCCCGGAGCTCACCATCCACACCACCGCGGATCACCTGGTCCCGGTCGAGCAGGAGAACTGGTACGCCCGCCGGGTCCGCGCCGCGGGGCGGGAATCCCTGCTGCGCCAGGCTTACGTCGACGCGGCCGGACACTGCGCCTTCCAGCCGCCGGAAACCCTCGCGGCACTGCACGCCCTGGAGTCCCGTATCGAAACCGGCCACTGGCCCGACCTGCGGCCCGAGCGACTGAACGCGGCCGCGGCCGCACTCGGTGCCCCCGGCCGCTACCTCCGCTACACCCCGGCCCCGCTCACCGGGGCGGACCGCCGCTGAGGCAAGGGGCGGCCGCGGAGCCCCGCGGTCGCCGCTTGCGTGCGGGTAAATCGTTTCTTTCCGAACTTGCATTTGATGTTAAGTGTCGATGTCCCTAGCGTGGTCGGCATGAACCTCACCGTCCTCGCAGCCTCCGGCCGGACCGGACTCGCCCTCACCCGGGAAGCCCTGCGGCGCGGGCACACCGTCACCGCGATCGCCCGAGATCCCCGGCGCATCGCCCTTCCCGGCTCCCCCGGCCTCCGCACCGTGGCGGCCGACGTCGAGGACCCGGCGACCATCGCCGCCGTCGTCGACGCGGATTCGGTGGTTCTGTCCGGGCTCGGCACCGGCCGGGCGGGCACCCTGCTGGCCGGCGCGAAGGCGGTGGTCGCCGCCGGGCCGCGGCGGATCATCTGGCTCGGCGCCTACGGCACGGGCCAGTCCGCCGGCGCGGCCGGCGCGGCCGCCGGGGTGCTCCCGAAGCTGCTCGGCGACCGGCTCGGCGACAAGGTCGAGGCCGACGACACCATCCTCGCGGCCGGCGGCACGGTCTTCCACGCCGGGCTGCTCGCCGACGGACCGGAAAGCCCGCGAAGGCGCACCGTCGGACTGGCCGCCGCACCGCCCTTGGACTTCGAGGCGAAGATCACCCGGGAGACCGTCGCCGCGGCGATGCTCGACGAAGCCGAAACGCCTCGCTTCCCGGGCGCCGTCGCGCTGGCGCTGACCAGCTAGTGCGGGGCCCCGGGGGTCGCGGCGCTAGCCGGCGGTGAGCTCGTCGAGCGCGGCCCGGACCTGGTCGCGCAGCCACGCGTGGGCCAGGTCGGAGTCGTAGCGCTGGTGCCAGGTGCAGGTGATCTCCGCCGCCGGGGCTTCGGCGGGCAGCGGGCGGGTGAGCAGCCCGAACGCGTCGATGAGCGGGCGGCCGAGGACGGCCGTGCAGCTGACCAGCACGTCACTGCGGACGGCCAGCTGCAGCGCCGTGGCGACCGTCGCCACGGAGGCGACGACCCGGCGGCGCAGGCCTTCGGCGGCCAGTACGTCGTCGATCGGCGCGGTGAGCCGGCCACGGCGGGAGACCAGCACGTGCGGGTGCGCGGCGAACCCGCGCAGGTCGAGGCCGCCGGCGCACGGGTGTCCCCGGCGCATCGCCACGACGAGCCGGTCCTGCCCGAGCACCTCGGACCGGAACTCCGGCTGGTGCGCCCGGCCACCGCCGAGTTCCAGGTCGACGCGGCCGTGCCGCAGGCCGTCCGTGTCGGCGGAGTGCTCCGCCAGCACCCGCAGCTGCACGCCGGGCGCCTGCTCCTGGAGCCGGCCGACCAGCACCGGGACGACCGACGCGTTGAGCGCGTCGTGGCACTGGATCGTGAAGGTGCGGTCCAGTTCGGCGAGGTTCAGCTCGCGAGCCGGCCGGAGGACCTCGCCGGCCCGCCGGACGAGCCGGTGCACGTCCTCGCGAATCGACAGGGCGTACGGCGTGGGAACCATCGTGTGGCCGGCGCGGACCAGGATGTCGTCGCCGGTCACCGCGCGGAGCCGGCCGAGGGTGCGGCTCACCGCGGGTGAGGACAGGTGCAGCCGCTCGGCCGCGCCCATCACGCTGCTCTCCTCGAGCAGCGCGTCGAGCACCGTGAGCAAGTTCAAGTCGAGTTGCACGAACGCAAGACAACCACAGGAGAAAGCATGACCCAGGACCTGCTCGCCGCCACCACCGCCGCCGTCCGCGTGGCCGGCGCCCGGATGCTGGCGCGCTACTCGCCCGAGGCTCGTCAGCCCGGGCTGACCGAGCTGCTGGCCGGCCTGCACGAAAACGACGCGGCCGTCGTCGACGTGCTGCGGCCGGCGTTGGCGGAGATCCGGCCGGAGGCGCGCTGGCTCGACGACGAACACGGATCCGGGCCGCTGCCCGCGGGCGAGTGGTGGCTCGTCGACCCGGTCGGCGGCAACGTCAACGCCGTGCACGGCATGCCCGACTGGAACATCGGGGTCAGCCTCGTCCGCGACGGCCGTCCGGTGCTGGGGGTGCTCTTCTTCCCGGTGCTCGACGAGATGTTCACCGCCTGCGAAGGCGGCGGGGCGTACCTCGACGGCGAGCGGCTGCGGGTCTCCGCCAAGACTTCGCTGGACGGCGCGCTGGCGGGCACCGGCCAGGCCCAGCCCGGCCACGACGCCGCGCTTTTCGAGCGGATCGCGGCTTCGTTCGCCGCGATGTCGGAGGCGGCGCTGTACGTGCGGATCTCCGTGCCGGTGAGCCACCAGCTCGCCCAGGTCGCCGCGGGCCGGATGGACCTGCACTGGCAGTTCGACAACGTCCGCTCCCACACCGCCGGGGTGCTGCTGGTCCAGGAAGCCGGCGGCACCGTCACCGACCTCGACGGCGGCCCGTGGGATCTGGCGGGCCAGGGCTACCTCGCCGCCGCGCCGGGGGTGCACGCCGCCGCGCTGAAGGTGCTGGGCGCCTGACGCCGGGGCACGGCGCTCGCCCCGGCGCGGTGATCGGCGGCGAGCTCGGTGACCCGCACCTCGCCGCGGGACTCCACCACGGCCAGGATCCGCCTGCGCCGGTCCGCGCCCGGCTCCCGCATTTCGACCTCGTCCGTCGGCTGTTCGATCGACCGTTTCCGGCCACCTCATCGATCAGCCGACGGGCCGGTCGAGCCGCGGCGCGGGTCAGGACCGTCCGCAGTCGATCTGGCTGGCCACCGCGGAGCCGCCGTTCGCGGCCGTCGCCGTGAAGCGGACGTACCGCGCCGGCCGCGGACCGAACTTCGCGTGCTTCAACGTCTTGTCCGCCGGCCAGCCGCCCCGGGCGGCCGCGGTGAAGCGGACGCCGTCGGTGCTCGTCTCGACCCGGAAGCCGGTCACGTTGCCGGTGGTGACGTACTGGCCGTTCACCTCGTCCTGGCGGGGCAGGTAGGTGAGCATGTCGATGCCGGGCCGGACGGCGCCCAGGTCGAGGGTCACCGACTGCGGCAACGGCCCGGTGGACTGCCAGAGCGTTTGCTGGGCTCCGCCGTTGTAGTCGCTGTAGCCGTCGATCGCCTTGGCCGCGTCCCCGCTCGTGGCCTTCGCCGACACCGGGGTCAGGGGGTGGGTCAGGCTCGGGCGCTGCCGCGGCAGCGGCGGGCGGGTGGGATCCGGCCGCCACAGCGCGCCGACCTCGTGCAGCCGCCGGACGATGGAGTCGTCGAGCAGGCCGCGCGGGCCCGGCGGGCAGTTCAGGATGAACGTCGACCAGCGGGGTTCCAGCCGGGCGAGGTGCTGCTGCACGATGTCGTCCGCGGTCATCAACGACGTCGTGGGCGTGCTCGGGTGCCAGAACCAGCCGTTGGCGGCGATCGTCTGTCCCTGGCAGGCGGCGTACGTGTTGTCCGGCGCGGTCCACACGCCCTTCGGCTCTTCGTAGAAGACGACGTCGGTGCCCCACGGTTCGGTGATCCCGGTCAGGCAGACGACCGCACACCGCGGCTGCAGCGACCGGATGTGGTCGCGGATCTCGCCGTAGGCGACCTCGCGCAGCCCCATCTGCCACGACCACCCGTCGATCACCAGCGCGGGGATCTCGCCGTAGCCGGTCAGCAGTTCGGTCAGCTGCCCCTTGACGAAGTCCAGGTCCGCCCGGCTGACCGAACCCGCCGCGACGCCCTGCGTCCGGTCCCAGATGGAGAAGTACAAGGCGGGGACCAAACCGCGCGAGCGGAACGCGCGGACGTACTCGGCGACCACGTCGCGGCGGTAAGAGCTGTTCGCCACCGTGTAGCCGGTCAGCTTCGACGGCCACAGGCAGAAGCCGTCGTGGTGCTTGGTGGTGAGGACACCGAAGGTCATTCCGGCCGCCTTGGCCGCGTCCGCCCACTGGCCGCAGTCCAGCGCGGTGGGGGCGAACGTCTTCGGGTCCTGGTTCGGGTCCACCCATTCCGCGTCGTGGAAGGTCCCCATGTTGAAGTGCAGGAACATCCCGAACCGCAGGTTCACGAAGAACGCCGCCGGATCGTCCACGACGGACGCCCCGGCCGCGGGGTTGCCGGCGAGGGCGGCCCACCCCAGCGCCATCGACGTGGCGGCGGTCGCTTTCAGCAGGCCACGGCGGGAAAGTTCGGACACGGCGCGAATCCCTTCGGAAAGCAGGTCGGGCGCGGGAACGAGCGGGCGCCCCGGCGACGAGGGTGCCGTGACCGGCGGCACTGCGGAACCCAGGACCGGGAAGCGCTTTCTCGCTCGCCGGGCCGCCGGCGCGACACCGCACTATGGCCCCGGCTTTTGTTACGTGTCAATGGTTCTCCCGGGAACTCCCACCACCGGCCGAGTATTCGATGCTTTCGGCGATTATTCCGGGCGGCCGCCGCTGGGCACGTTCACAAAGTGCCGGGTACGCTCCCGGACGAAAACGCCGGCGAGGGATTACCCTCGCCGGCGTCAGCGGCTTGCCGCCCCGGGCAAACGACTACCGGGTCCCGGTCAAACCGAAGAAAGCGATCGCGGCCGCAGCCATGCCGGCGGCGGGCAGGCTGTGCCCGGCACCTTGGATGCTGTAGGCCTCCACCCGGACCGCACCGGAGCCGTCGGCGTAGCGGCGGCGGTTCCAGCCGGCCTGCGGGGTATCCGTGGACGTCGGCGTCTGGCTCAGGCCGAAGACGTTGGTCCACTGCTCGATTTCCTCCTGCAGCAGCGAATAGGGCACGAGCGGGTCGGCGGTGCCGTGCCACAGCTGGACGCGCGGGCGGGCACCGGTGTATCCGGGGTAGGCCTGGCGGACCGCGTCACCCCACTGCTGGGGCGTGCGGTTCATGCTGCCCCCGGTGCACTTGCTGGTCCCCGGCGGGAAGTCGGCGGCCCCCGCGAAGCAGTTGAAGGGAACACCCATGAACGCCGCGCCCGCCTTGAACACGTCGGGATAGAGGGCGAGCATCTCGTTGGTCATCATGCCGCCGGAGGACGAGCCGGTGGCGAAGACGCGGTTCGGGTCGCCGCCGTAGCGTTGTTCGGCGTAGGTCACCATCGACGCGATCGAAACCGGGTCACTGCCGCCGCCGCGGCGCTTGGCCGCGTCGGACCAGGTGTCGAAGCACTTCCCGAAGCCGGCCTGCTGCTGGGCGCTGGGGTAGATGACGAGGAAGCCGTACCGGTTGGCCAGCGAGGCGAACTCGCTGCCGGAGTAGAAGCCGGGCCCCGAACCACCGCAGCCGTGCATGGCGACCACGATCGCCGGGTGAGCCGGGTGGGTGTCCGGGACGTAGACGTGCATGCGCATCCCGCCCGGGTTGTTCCCGAAGCCGGTCACCTCCACCAGCGAGGCGGCCGACGCCGGGGCCGGGGCCGGGGCCACGACTCCGGTGACGGCGATCAGCAGGGTGCTGGCGATGGTCACGAACGCCGTTCTGAATCCACTCATCGGTGACCTCCGGTCGGCGATCCCCCTCCCCCATGAGATTAGGCAGATCACCGACGGTCGTCAACGATTCATCGAACATTCCGGGACACCGAAACTTTCGAACTCGATGAATTGTTCGAAAAGCCGGACATTCCATTGATGATCGCCATTGAAATGGCGAACGATCCGGCGAGGTAGGTTGGATCCCGGCGATCCGGCGAGGAGGTGGCGCATGCTCGAAGCGGCCTGGACCGACGACGAGGGCGCGCTGGGCGTGCGACCCGAGGCCCTGCTGCTCACCCTGTTCGGCGACCACGTGCTGGACCGCGGGATCGCGGTGTCGACCGGCGGGGTCATCGCCGCCCTCGAACGCCTCGGCGTCGGCGAGCACGCGACCCGGGCGACGCTGAGCCGGATGAGCCGCCGTGACCTCCTCCGCACCGTCCGCCGGGGCCGCCAGGCGTTCCTGGGGCTGACCGGACACGGCACCGCGGTGCTGCGCGACGGGCAACGCAAGCTCGACGGCGAAATCGTCGACCGGCACTGGGACGGCCGGTGGACGCTGCTGACGTTTTCGGTCCCGGAATCCCGGCGCGCGGACCGGCACGCGCTGCGCACCCGGCTGGGCTGGTTCGGTTTCGGGCCGCTGCGCAGTGGCCTGTGGGTTTCGGCTTCCTCCACCGACATCGCGCCGGCACTGGCCGAACTCGACCTCCTCGACCACGCCGAGGTGTTCCGCGCCGAACCGTTCATGTGGACCGACCCCGCGCGGATCGCCCGGGAAGCCTGGGACCTCCCCCGGATCGCGGCCGGCTACGAGCAGTTCCTCCACCGGTGGACCGGCAGCGCGCCCGGCGAACTCGGCGACGCGCTGTCCCGGCGGATCCGGCTCGGCGCGGAATGGCTCCTGCTCATCCGCCGCGACCCGGTCCTGCCGCCGGCGCTGCTGCCGCCGGACTGGCCGGGCACGCGCGCCGCCGCGTTGTTCCGCACGCTGCGGCACCAGTGGCTGCGCCCGGCCGGGGAACTGGCGGGCGAACTGCTCGAGTCCCTCGTCGAGGATTGAGGCCGACAGCGGTTGCCACGTTGCATGCCACGTTGCAAACTGGGAGACCCGGCCGTCCCCGCTCCCCACCCCGGAGGTCAAAGGTGACCGACATCGATCGACGCGACGTGCTGCGTGCCCTCACCGCGCTGGGGGTGACCGGCGTGACCGCGAGCCTGTTCGGCGGCACCGCCGAAGCCGCCGGCACGAGCCCGCTGGACCTGCGGTTCTCCGTCGAAGAGCAGTTCCGGCCGTTCGACCTGATCGCGCCGAAGTTCGTCCAGGTCGACACCACCGCCCGGCCGGGCGCACTGGTGAAGACCGGCGTCCGGCCGAAAGCGCCCTACGGGACCGTGACCGTCGAGGTGGCCGGCAGCCGCTCCCCCGTCGTGGCCGGGCTGGCCGGCGACGGGGTTTCGGTGCTCGGCACCTACGACCCCGTCGCGGGGCAGGCCGGCATCGAGATCACCACGCCGGCCGGCACGACCGTGGTCAAGACCGCCCCGGCGGACCTGCGGGCGCCGTTCGGCTTCGCCGTGGTGGTCAACGAAAACGCCGTCACGGTGCTGGCCGACCAGGGCACCGGCTGGCGGCCGCTGCTGACCGAGCGCGACCAGGTCCGCGCGCGGATCGACCTGCGCGACCCCGCCGTGCTCGGCAAGCTGGGGTACGCCTACGGCAGCCGCGGGCCGGCGCGGCTGGGCCGGGTCCGGGCCGGGTACTTCGGCCAGGCCGGCGTCCGCGATCCCCACGTCGTCCAGTACGCCGACGGCCGGCCCTACATCCGCCACGGCAAGCTCTACCTGACCATGACCAACGCCGGCCTCGGGTTCTTCCAGCAGGCGCACTGGGCGGTGTGGACGCTGGACCTGGCCGATCCGACGAAGCTCGAGCAGGTGGCGACCCTGTTCTTCGCGCGCGACGGCGTGGTGCTCGGCGACCACGCCGGCCAGATCGTCCGCGACGACGAGCACGACCGGTTCATCCTGCTGATGAGCTCCTGGGGCGACTTCGCCTTCAACGGTGTCCACGTGCGCCACACCGTCACCCGCGCCGACGTGCTTTCGGGCGTGCACGTCCTGCCCACCGAACAGCTGGCGCTGCCCACGACGGTCAGCTCGTGGGACCCGGCGCTGACGAAGATCGACGGCCGCTGGCACATCGCGTTCGTCGAAAGCCCCGCCCAGCAGCCGGCGTTCGTGTTCCACCCCGCGCTGGCGGCCGCTCCCCGCGGCGCCGACTACGACCACGGGCTGACGCTCCTGGGCGCCGACCGGTCGGTCAGCCAGACCGAAGGCACGATCCTGCAGCGGGTCGGCGGCCGGTGGTACCTGTTCGCCAGCGACGGCAACGCCCGCGAATACCCGATCTACGACCTGCAGCTGCGCAAGCTCGGCACGCTGAACGCGCCCTACGGCACCAACATCCCGCACCCGATGCTCGTGCGGATCGGCACCCGCTGGTGGCTGACCACCTTCAACGGCACCCAGTACGCCGAAGACGTCCTCGGCTACGGCGGCCACGGCGACTTCATCCTGATGCGGACGCGCTAGCCCGGCCGTCAAGCACACTTCGACCGGGTGCCCGGCCGGCGCGCCACCGCGCGTTCCGGCCGGGCCACCGGCGCCAGCGGTCCACAGTGGACGGATGACCCGGCGTGCTCGCGCGGATTCACCGGTTGGAGGCGATGAAATAGACGACGACGCCGATCAGCGCGAGCACCTCGCTCAGCACGAAGGTCGAGTAACCGATCGTCTGCAGTTTCCCGCGGGCTTCCGGCTGACGGGCGGTGCCGTTGATGACGGCGGCGAAGATCAGGCCGACACCGATTCCCGGGCCGATCGCCCCAATCCGTATCCGATGGCGGCGAGGCCGGGGTTGATGAAGGCGTCGTAAATCGGCGGCTGACATCGAAACGGGCGGATCTCGCCGGGTGAATGCTCGACCGGGCGAGATTTCTCGGTAACCGAGTGGTCCGATCACCACGAGGATATCACGCGAAATCCGGACCCGCCGCGAGCAAACACGTGTACTGCCGCTCGCTCGCGGCCGGAATCCGCCCGCCCGGCTCGTGCGCAACAAAGGCCGGGTGAAAGCCGTATCTGCCGATGGGCACCCGGAGGGAAAATCAGGGCCGGCGGCCCCTCAGCCGGACGGCTCCCCGAAAGCCTTCAGCAGCAACCGGTGCAGCGTCTCCTGCTCGCCCGGGCCCAGCCGGGCGAGCAGCTCGCCGGTGACCGCGCTCGAGACCTCCTCGACCTTCCCGACCGTGGCCCGGCCGTCCTCGGTGAGAGTGAGGACGTGCCGGCGGCGGTCCTCGGTGTCGCGCTCCCGCGACACCCAGCCCGCGGCCTCGAGCCGGTCGAGCACCTTCACCAGGTCGCTGCGGTCCAGGCCGAGCCGGTCGGCGACGCGCTGCTGGGACAGCGGGCCCTCCTCGCCGATGCAGACCAGGACGTAGTAGTCGCGCAGGGCGACGCCGTGGGCGGCCAGGGCCGCGTCGATCCGGCCGACGCCGGCGCGGTGCAGCTGTCCCATCACGTACGTGGGCCAGCGCAGCAGCGCGCGCGGACGGTCGGACGGGGTGACGGCCATGCGGCGATCCTAGGACAGACCGCGGGTTGGCACAATTGTAGGAGTCACCTACAGTATGAGTCATGAACGAAAAGCCCACGGCGCTCGTCACCGGTGCGAGCCGGCCGGAAGGCCTCGGCTTCGCCGTCGCCCGCGAACTCGCCGGTCGCGGCCACCACGTCGTCCTCGCCGGGCGGCACCTCGACCGGACGCGCGCCATGGCCGCGCGGCTCGCCGCCGAAGGACTCTCCGCCGCCGCGGTCCGCCTCGACGTCACGGCCCCGGAAGACGTCTCGGCCTGCGCCCGCTTCCTCCGCCCAGCCGGCCGGCTCGACGTCCTGGTCAACAACGCGGCCACCATGCCCGATTTCGCGACGACGTCCCTGCTCGACGCCGACCTGGCCGAGGCCCGCACCTCCTACGACGTCAACGTCCTGGGTGCCTGGGCCCTCGTCCAGGCGTGCCTGCCGCTGCTGCGGGCCGCCCCCGCCGCTCGGATCGTCAACGTCTCCAGCGCCGCGGCGACCCAGATCGCCGCGGGGCCCGATTGGCCCCACGGTGTCCGGTCCCCCGGCTACGCGCTGGCCAAATACGCCCTCAACGCGCTCACGGCTTCACTCGCGGCCGAACTGCGCGGCACCGGCATCCTGGTCAACGCGGTCGACCCCGGGCCGGTCGCCACCCACCCGGAGCGCGGCGACGACGCCGAAGACCGCTCCCCCGCGGAAGCGGCCTTCGACGTCGTCCGGGCGGCGACCCTGCCCGCCGGCGGCCCGTCCGGGGCCTTGCTCAGTGCCGGCGCCCCAGGGCTTCGCGCTTGACGAACCCGATCACCCCGGTCGCGACGAAGAGCACCGCGCCCACGATGATCAGCCAGAACAACCCCTTGACGACGATGCCGAGCACGACCAGGACGGCCCAGACCACGAGCAGGGCGACGAGGATTCCCATGACGATTCCCTTCTGAACGGTCAGGAGGGAGATACCCCGCGGACGGGGGGTCCACTCCCCGACCCGCGCCGAGTCACCCCGTCGGCCCGGCCGTCACCCATTTGTCCGTTATGGACAGTCTATTCCGGACACTCAGTGGGTTTCCGTGGCGTAGCCGCCGTCGATGGCGAGGGTGGCGCCGGTGATGTTGCCCGCCACCCGGTCGCTGGCCAGGAACGCCACGAGGTTCGCCACCTCCGCGGGCCGGGTGAACCGGCCGGTGGCGGCATGGGCGGCGGCCTCGCCGGCGACCGATTCCGGGTCCGCCCCCGTGGTGGCGGCGAGCGTTTCGGCCACGCCGCCGGCGCCGAGCCACAGGTCCGTCGCGACCGGGCCCGGGTTGATCGCGTTGGCGCGGATGCCGCGGGGTCCGAACTCCTTCGACACCGACTTCGTGAAGTTGACCAGTGCCGCCTTCGCCGCGCTGTAGTCGATGACGCCGGGGTCGGGCAGGATCGCGTTCACCGAGGCGACCGTGACGATGCTGCCGCGGCCCGCGGTCACCATCGTCGGGAGCACCGACCGCGTGGCCCGGACCGCGCTCAGCAGGTTCAGCGTCACCGACCGCATCCATTCCTCGTCGGTGACCAGCAGGAAGCCGTTCGGCCGCGGGGTGACGGCGCCGACGTTGTTGACCAGGATGTCGATGCGCCCGAATTCCGCGAGAGCCAGCTCCGCGAGCCGCCCGGGGCCGTCGGCGGTGCCGAGGTCCACGGCCAGCGCGTGCGCCTTCCCCGCCCGGACGAGGGCCTCCAGGGCCGGCCCCGGAACGCGCGCGCCGGCCACGACGTGGGCGCCCTCCGCGACGAGGGTTTCGGTGACGGCCAGGCCGATGCCCCGGCTGGCCCCGGTGACGACGGCGACCGCGCCGTCCAGACCGAGCTCCACCGCTAGACCCCCTGCTCGCGCAGCCAGCCGAGCACGGCGTCCGCGACCTCGCGCCAGCCGCTGTCGATGGTGAGCGAGTGACCGCGGCCCTCGAACTGCTTCAGCTCGGTGACCGCGGCGGACTCCCGGTACTGCTTGAACGTCGAGCGCGTGACCACGTCCGGGACGGTGTGGTCCGCCGTCCCGGAGATCAGCAGGAGCGGGCCGCGGTCCGCGCGCCCGGTGTCCACGGCGGCCTGGGAGTGCAGCACGAAGTTCGCGGCCGCGGCCTGGAAGAGCGGCCGGGCCGGGGACGGGATCGTCCAGCGCCGGAACAGCTCCGCCGATTCCTCGTCGCTCAGGGCGTTGCCGAAGCCGAACCGGAACTCCTTCTCGGTCAGCGACACGGCCCGGTGCAGGTTCGCGGGGTTGCCGAGCGCCGGCAGGCCCGCGCGCAGCTGCGCCAGGGGCAGCGGCAGGACGCCCTTGATCTGGGCGGGGTCGATGGCGACGCCGGCCCGGCCGATCCCCTGGCCCAGCAGCTTCTCGGTGATCAGGCCGCCGAAGGAGTGGCCGATGATGACCGGCGGCCGGTCGAGACCGGCGATGATCGACGCGTAGTGGCCGGTCGCGTCGTCGATGCTGGTGTCCGCGACGGCATCGGGGTTTTCCCGGGCGAGCTCGACGGTCTCGGGCTCGTGCGGCCAGCCGGGCGCGACGGGTGCGTACCCGGCCGCCCGGAAGTGGTCGATCCAGGGGGTCCAGGAGGTGGCGTGCAGCCACAGCCCGTGGATGAACACGACAGGGGTGCCCGGGTCGGCCATCGAATCCTCCAGTGGGTAAGGCGTCCCCCGAAGCCAACACGACCGGCGGCCGCGGCGTCCAAGACCTGGTGCGCCCGGATCGATAGCCGTGGTGGCATCGTTGGCGCACCGGCTCCAACCCCTTCGCGTGGAAGGCCCGCATGGACCTCGATCTCAGGCTGGTGCGGTACTTCGTCACCGTCGCCGATGAACTGCACTTCGGCCGGGCGGCCGCCAAGCTCTTCATCAGCCAGCCGACGTTGTCGAAGCAGATCCGCAAGCTCGAAGCCGACGTCGGCGCCACCCTGCTGGTACGCGACAGCCGCCACGTCGCGCTGACCCCGCGCGGCGACCGGTTCCTGCACCTGGCCCGGCAGCTGCTGGCCACCGCGGACCGGATGGTGCGCGAACCCGCACCGCACCACCTGCGGATCGCCCACATCTTCGAACTGGACACGAGCCGGGTCGTCGCCGACGCGTTCACCGCCGCCCACCCCGGTGTCCGGCTCGTCCAGAGCCAGATGGACAGCGCCCGCCAGCTCACCGCGCTGCTCGAGGACCAGCTCGACGTCGCGATCATCCGCGTCACCGGTGCCCTGAAAGCGGTCCACCCGGCCGGCTGGCGGCACGCGCTGCTCCGGCTCGAGCCGTTCCGGCTGGTCGGCCGCCCCGGCGACCCGCGCCGGACGTCGGTGTCGGTGTCGGTGCACGAACGTCCCCTCGAGGTCTTCGCGGACGCGCCCGGCACGGCGCTGTACAACGTGCACGGCCGGTACCTGAGCTCGCTGGAGCAGCACACCGGCCTCGGCCTGCACTGGCTGGGCAACCCGGGCACGTTCGACACGTGCCACGCCGCCCTCGCCCGCGCGCACGACAGCGCGTACCTGCTGGAGTTCGACAGCTACGCCCGCCGCTACGCCGAGCTCGGCCTCCCCGTGCACCGGCCGCAAGAGCTGCAACCGGTCTACCCGTGGTCATTGGCCTGGCGTGAGGGCGAGCAACCGGAGACGATCCAGGCGTTCCTCGCGACCGCCCGCGAGACCGCGACCCGCCACCACTGGCTGCACCCCGAGCGCGCGGACGCCGCGCCGCTGTGGGCACCGCCCGAGGATCTCACCGTCGCCACCGCGTGAACGGCCCCGCGCGTGATCGCCTGGAGCGGCGGCCCTGGTGCTGGTGGCGCGGTCGGCCGAACCGGCCGAAGCGCAGGCCGCCTGACCCGCGATCGCCCTACTCCTCGGCCGTCACCTCGGCACTGACCGCGGCCAGCCGCTCCTGCACCCGGGCGTGGCGGAACTGGTAGACGCCGCCGGCCTGCCGAAGGACGCCGCGGCGGTGGGCGTCGTCGAGGAAGTGCATGAGGCGCCAGGGAAGGCGGCCCGTGGCGGCGAGCCACACGTGGTGGACGAAGTAGTTGCCCCACGCCCGCGTCACCAGGACCGACAGGCCGACACCGATGCCGAAACACGCGCCGACCACGACCGGCAGCACCGGGTTCGTCGCCGCCGGGAACACCTGGCCGCCCGCGATCGCGCCCGCCAGGCCGTAGCACGCCGCCCCGACCCGGCGAGCCATGAAGAACCCGAACGCCGCGCCCGCCAGCCCGGCGGCGATCCCCAGCGCCACGTCGTACCGGCCGCCCAGCACCGGCAGGAAACGGGTCTGCGCGGTGAACGCGAACGCCATCCCGTCGAACAGCGCCAGCGACACCATGAACGAGACCGACAACGCGATCGCGCCGGTCCGTTCGTTGCGCAGGATCGTCCTCGGGCTCGACACGCGGCTGGCGTCGACCGGCTTCGCGAGCCACACGTGCACCGCGAACACCAGGCCGAACACCAGCGCCAGGACCACGACCAGGCCGGTGGCCAGCGACCAGCCCAGGCCGAGCAGGACGCCGACGACGGCGCCGATCGCGAAGCGGCCGGCGAACTTCCGGGCCGCCCCGGCGAAGCGCAGTTCGGTGCGCAGCGGCTCCGGGGGACGTCCGAAGCGGTGGGTCGCCGAGGCGGCGCCACCGAACGAAAGGCCGTAGACCGCGGCCAGCACCGGTCCGTCGTCGAGCCGGCCGGTGACGGCGAAGAACAGCGCGACCAGCAGACCGACCAGGCCCGACCGTGTCCCCACGGGCACCGCCCGGTACAGCTGCCACCAGGCCAGGTCGCGGCTGCGCGCCCGTTCGAGGTGCCGGGCCAGGAACCCCAGCCAGCGGGTCGCCTGCGCCGCGGTGTACCGCCCCGACGGGCTCGTCTGCGGGTTCCGCCCCGGCGGCTGCGGCACCTGCGCGTAGGCGTTGGGGACGAACGAGTCGAGCAGCTGCCCTTCGAGCACGCCGGCGTCTTCGACGTCGAGCAGCTCCCCGGGATCGGCACCGGGACGGCCGTAGCCGATGCGCGCGAGGTCGACCATCAACGGCGTCCGCAGCACCCGGCCCAGGACCGCGTCCGGATCCCGGCGCAGCCGGTCGGCCACGGCGAGCCAGCGGTCCTGGGCCGCCCCCTCGCGCGCGGTCAGGTACGTGATCGCCTCCTGCCGGTCGACCGGTTCGAGCCGCACCACGGTCGCGGCGCTGAGCACCGCCCCGGATTCCCGCGTGACCTGCTCGTACTCGGCGGAGCGGCAGGTCAGGACCAGCGACCGGCCCAGGCCCATGGTCTGGTCCAGTGCGTCGAGGGCGGCGGCGCGCAGGTCGGCCGGCATCTCGTCGAGACCGTCGAGGACCGGGACGACGTGGCCGCCGAGGACCAGCCGGGTGGGCGCGTCGGTCCCGTACTCGGCGGTGTTGAGCAGGGCCGGGTGGTTGTCGGCGAGCCGGCCGGCCAGCCAGCGGTCGAGGTGCTCGCGCCGCGGATCCCACGACGCCAGCGACAACAGGACCGGGACCGGGTCACCCGGGGCGCGGGTGCGCAGCAGCTCCAGCGTCAGCATCAGGGCGAGCACCGACTTGCCGGAGCCGGGATCGCCGAGCACGACGAGCTGCCGCACGGGCAGCGCGGCGAACGTCTCCGCGATGTCGTCGAGGTCGCCCCGCAGCGCCGGCCTTCCCGGGCGCCGGGCCGCCGACCAGCGCAGCATGATCGGCTGCGGCCGGTGCAGCGACCGCAGCTCGGCTTCGGCGCGCCACTGCCACGTCACGGCTTCGGCCAGCTGGGTGACCGCGCGGTCGAACGGGTGGTGCGGCGGCGCTTCCGGCACCGGCCCGGGCTCGGGGCCGTCCGGGGCACTGGGCGTGGCTTCGGCGAGGATCTGCTCGTGGAGCCGCCGCAGATCGGGATTCGGATCGACGCCGAGCTCGTCGGCCAGCCGCCGGCGCAGGCCGTGGAACAGTGTCGAAGCCTCGGCGTAGCGCCCTTCTTTCGCGAGGGCGCGCATCAGGAGCAGGTGCGGCAGCTCGCGCATCGGGTGTTCGCCGCAGAACTCGGTCAGCTCGCGGACGACTTCGCCCGTTTCACCGAGCCGCAGCCGCCATTCGGCACAGAGTTCCACGGCGTCGGCGCGCTGTTCGTCGAGCAGCGCGGCCCGGCCGGCCAGCGTGGTCGTCCGCAGCCCGTCGAGCGCCGGGCCCCGCCACAGGGCGAGCGCGTTGCGGATCTCTTCGACGGCGTCGACGAGTTTCGCCTGCCCGGCGAGTCCCCGTGCGGCCGCGACGTGGCGGCGGAACCGGAGGGAGTCGAGATCGTCGGCGTCGGTCCGCAGGCGGTACCCCGGGCCGTCGGTGACGATCGAGCCGCCGGCCTCGCCGAGCCGGCCCCGCAGCGCGGAAACACAGTTCCGCACCTGCTTCACGGCCGTCACCGGCGGCTCGTCGTCCCAGAGCGCGTCGATCATGCGCTCCACGGGGACGACCGAGTTCGGACTGAGCAGCAGAGCGGCGAGCGCGCGCTGCTGACGCGGGCTCGCCGGCGTGACCCGGCCCCCGGACGCCCGCACTTCCAGCGTCCCGAGAATCCGGAACCTCATCGCATCTCCCCTGGTCCGCAAGGCTGGTGCCCGCCGCCCGGCTCCGGAACGCGCAGGTGAGGCGGCGAATGCCGGAGCGAGGACGAAACGAGGACGGCGTCCGGAACCCTAGGGCCACGGTGAACGAGGGGGCAGGCCGGGGCGACCCGGTGGCGGGCGCGTCGTTGGGGGTCGCGCCCTCCACCGGGACCGCCGGACCGGTGCCCGCTGCTGACGTACCGGTTCACCCGCCCGCGCGGGAACCCCCACGCGAGCGGGGACAGCAGGCCGGGACGCCGGGCCGGGACGCCCGCCGAGGCCGGCCTGCCGCAGAGGGCCCAGCCGACCACCGGCCGGCCTGCTGAGGCCCCGCCTGCAGCACCGCGCGGGCATGTCCGGCGAGGTCGACGGCCTGGCCGGAATCGGGATCGCTCACCAACCGGCCGAAATCGCCCCGCACCCCCGGCCACCGGACGTGCCGGGCATCGCCGTGCTCGACGACCGGCTGCCCGAAGCGCTGCCGGCCGGCCCTGATGGCGCACCGGCAAATGCCGTGAAGGCCACCTCGAGGAACTCGAAGTTCCTCGAGGTGG